>NZ_JBIPNG010000190.1:0-11614 GCF_044373815.1 Prosthecobacter sp.
CTTTAACTCCATCGTGAAGCGCGGGGACCTCATCGCGGAGCTGGACACTTCCATCTATGCCGCAAAGGTGAAGGCTGCCGAAGGCGAGCTGGTCGGTGCCAAGGCCAGCGCCATGTGGAAGCGGCAGAACCTCGCCCGCAAGAAAGAGCTGCTCCCCCTGCGAGGAGTCATGGCGCTGGATGTGGAGCAGGCCGTGGCCGAGCTGGGGCAGGCGGAGGCCACCGTGACCATACGCGAGGCCGCGCTCGACCAGGCCAGGACAGACCTCGGCTACTGCAGCATCACCGCGCCGGTGGACGGCATCGTGGTCTCACGGAAGGTGGACGCAGGCCAGACGGTCGTCGCGGCGATGAACACGCCGGTGCTCTTCACCCTCGCCCAGGACATCAAAAAAATGCGCATCAACGCCACCGTCTCCGAGGCCGACATCGGCCGGGTGAAGATGGGACAGAAGGTGGACTTCACCGTGGACGCCTTCCCTGATGATGTGTTCGACGGCCAGGTGGTGCAGGTGCGCATCTCCCCCACGACGAAGGAGAATGTGGTGACGTATGAAACGCTCATCGACTTGGAAAACCCGGAGCAGCGGCTGTTCCCCGGCATGACGGCGGACGTTTCCATCCTGACGGCTGAGAAAAGCGGTGTGCTGAAAGTGCCGAACACCGCACTGCGCTTCACACCGCCGGAAGGCAGCAAGGTCACCGGTGCCACTGACGCAAAGCTGCAGCGCAGGCAGCAGATGGTCTATGTGCTGGAAGGCGCGGACAAGGAGCAGACGCTGCGCGCCGTCATCGTCACCACCGGCATCACTGACAACAGCGAGACGGAGGTGCTTGACGGGCTGCAGGCCGGCGCACGCGTGGTGACGGCTTCGCTGGGCGGTGCCAAAGAAAGCGGGGACGGGCCGCCACCCTCTATCTAGCCATGAGCCCGCCCCTCATTGAGTTGCAGAACATCGAGAAGGTCTACCGCACGGGAGATGTGGAGGTGCGTGCAGTAAACGGGGTCAGCCTGCAAATCGAGCGTGGGGAGTTCGTGGCCATCATGGGCTCCAGCGGCTCGGGCAAGTCCACGCTCATGAACATGCTTGGCTGCCTGGACCAGCCCACCGCAGGCAGCTACCTGCTGGACGGCGTGGACGTGGCAAAGCTGGGCCGTGCCGAGATCTCCCGCCTGCGCAACCAGAAGCTCGGCTTTGTCTTCCAGAGCTTCAACCTGCTGTCACGCACCACGGCGTGTGAAAACGTGGAACTGCCGCTCTTCTACACCAGCCCTCATGTGCCGCTGCGGGAGCGCCGCCAGCGTGCGATCGAGGCGCTTGAAAAGGTGGGCCTGGGCGCACGCCTCTACAACCACCCGAACCAGCTCTCCGGTGGCCAGCAGCAGCGCGTCGCCATCGCCCGCGCCCTGGTCAACCAGCCCGAGCTCGTGCTGGCGGATGAGCCTACCGGCAACCTGGACACGCGCACCAGCATCGAAGTCATGGGCCTGTTTCAAACGCTGAACGACGCCGGCATCACCGTGGTGATGGTGACGCACGAGCTGGACATCGCCGCGTACTGCAAACGCATCATCGTCATGCGCGACGGCAAGATCATCCGTGATGAGCCCAGCACCCAGCGCATCTTTGCCGGCGACCAGCGTGCCGCGCTGGATGCGTCCGAACAACACGCCAGCCTCTCCTGACCACCATGCTGCACACGCTCACATCGCCGCTGCTGCGTGCAGGCCTCACCGCCATGATCGCCTTCCGCGCGCTGCGGCGGAACAAGCTGCGCAGCATCCTGACCGCGCTGGGCATCATCATCGGCGTGGCCTCCGTGGTCTCCATCATGGCACTGGGGCGCGGCACGCAGCGGCGCATCCAGGACCAGGTCTCCTCCCTCGGCTCAAACCTGCTCATCGTGTTCTCCAAAAGCCGGCGGACGAATGCTGCCGCCGCTGGCAGCGGGGACTCCAGCAACCTGACGCTGGAGGACGTGGAGGCCATCCGCCGCGAAGTGCGCAGCGTCAAGGCCGTGAGCCCGGAGGTGACTCTCACCGCGCAGGCCGTCGCCGCCGGGCGAAACTGGAGCACGACCATCGCCGGAGAGTCACCGGGCTACCTGCGCATCCGTGACTGGCCGCTGACGCGCGGCAGCATGTTTACAGAGCGGGAGGTACGCAGCGCGGCGCGCGTGGCCGTCATTGGCTCGCGCACGGCACGGGAGCTCTTTGGCCCGCTGGACCCCGTGGGGCAGACCGTGCGCATCAAGAACATGCCCTTCACCATCATCGGCCAGCTTGAAAGCAAGGGCGCTGGCATGGGCGGTGCCAATCAGGACGACCGCATCGTCATTCCCTACACCACGGCCATGCGGCGCCTCACCGGCGACAAGTATCCGCGCCTCGTCACACTGCAGATCAGCAGTGACGGGCTCATGAGCGCCGCGCAGGAGCAAGTCACCGCCCTGCTGCGCCAGCGCCACCATCTGGCAGCCGGGCGCAAGAACGACTTCGACATCGTGAACCAGAAGGAGATCGCGGACACCGTGAACAGCATCACCAGCACTCTGACGTACCTGCTCGGCGGCATCGCGGGGCTGTCGCTTCTAGTCGGCGGCATCGGCATCATGAACATCATGCTCGTCAGCGTTACGGAGCGTACGCGGGAGATCGGCACCCGCATCGCTGTCGGTGCGCAACCGCGGGATATTTTGCTGCAGTTTCTCATCGAATCCATCACCCTGAGCCTGCTCGGCGGAGCCATCGGCGTGGCGCTCGGTTACGGAGCCAGTGCCGCCGCCAGCATGATCCCGAACTTCCACCCCTCCGTCTCGCTTGGCAGCGTGGTCGTGGCCTTCGGCATCAGCTTCATCGTGGGGGTGTTCTTCGGCTTCTACCCCGCCCGCAAGGCCGCCAACATGAACCCCATCGCGGCGCTTCGATTTGAGTAATTTTGGCCTCCACGGAACACTTCGTGGAAAGCCCCACCTTGAATGCTGGACAAGCGTTTCCCCATGGGAGCCAGCCAGCACCCCACGAAAGTGAGGTGCTGCAAATAGTGAAAACCGCGTTTATTCAGCGTTTATAACGCAAGACCATGAAACGCCGCTCCTTCCTCACCTCCGCCGCCGCCTTTGGCGCGGCACCGTTGTTTGCGAACAACACGCCCGTCCACATGCCAAAGGGCAAGGCGGAGCATTGCATCTTCATCTGGTTGGGCGGTGGCATGGCGCAGATCGACACCTTTGACCCGAAGAAGCTCGGCAACAACACCGACAAGACCAAGGTGGCCGGCTCACTCTACAAGGCTATCGACACGACCGTCCCCGGCGTGCAGGTGACCGAGCACCTCAGCCAGACGGCCAAGGTCATGGAGCATGTGACGGTGATGCGCACGGTGAATCATCACGTCATCGACGAACACGCATTCGCCACGAACATCGTCCACACCGGACGCATGATTTCCGGCAATGTGGTGTATCCCAGCATCGGCTCCATCATCGCGCATGAGCGCGGTGCCGTGGGTGGCGAGGTGCCGCCGTACATCCTCATCGGTTATCCGAATGTCAGCCGTGGCCCAGGCTTCCTGGGAGCGAAGGCCGGCTACGTCTATCTCACCGACACCAACACCGGCCCCGCCGGCTTTTCGCGTCCAGATTTCGTCGACGAAAAACGCGCACTGACCCGTGAGCAGTTGCTCGCGCCTCTCATGGCCCGTGCGCCGAAGGAATCCGCCATTGCCGATTACAAGACCGCTCAAGAGCAGGCGCTCAGCCTCTCCGGCCCGCAGTTCATGCGGCATTTCAATCTGAAGGAAGAACTCGCCGCACTGCGCAATGCCTACGGTGGTGAATTCGGCCAGCGCTGCCTGCTCTCCCGCCGCCTTGTGCAGGCGGGCGTGCGTTTCATCGAGGTTTCACACAACCTCAACTTCATGAACGGCACTGGCTGGGACATTCACAACGAAGGCTACAAAAACCAGCACCTCCTCATCCAGGAACTCGACACCGCCCTCGCTGCACTCATCCGCGATCTGAAGGACAAGAAGCTCCTCGACAAGACACTCATCGTCGTCGGCACCGAGTTCGGTCGCCCACCAGAGTTCGATGGACGCGGTGGTCGCGGCCACCAAGGCACCACCTTCTCCATGGTTCTCGCCGGTGGCGGACTGAACCACTGCGGCGCGTATGGCGTCAGCGATGAACTGTCTAAAAAGCCCGTCGAGAATCCCGTCCCGCTCGTTGATTTCCACGCAACGGTTCACGCTGCGATGGGCATTGATCCGAGCAAGGAGCTCATGGATGGCACTCGTCCGGTGCCGATCACGGATGGTGGGAAGCCGGTGGCGGCGTTGTTTGGGTGAGCTGGGCGAGGTATCGTCTTCGATCCTGACCGCCTAAAGGCGGGACCATGGAACAGCGCTGGGCTGTGCCGCGCAACCCTGCATGTGTAACGCAGTTGCAAAGATAAACGCGCGTTCATTTGCGCTTTACCCGTCTGTTTAGAGACGGGGGATTTCCCATGCTGAAGGCAATCAACACCTGCCGACAGCCATGAAGCCTCCCCGCTCCTCCCTCCGTTCCCTTGTCATTGCAGCAGCACTCTCTGCCGCCTCCTTCTCAGTCGTCCATGCCGAGGGCATCGGTGTAGATCCACCCTACACGGATTTTGATCCGCATAGTTTGCTGCTGGGCAGAACGGTCGCGGCGCGTGTCTGGGATGACATGCAGGCCCGCAAGAACGCCGTCGTTCCCGTCACGCTGGGTGCGTGGCATTGGTGGCGGATTCCTACCGGTGGCCCTGGTGCCAGCGGTTACGGCTCCCCCACCCTGCCCGGCACGTATTACTACTACCTGTTGCTCGATCCTTCATGGGCCACCGGCGGCAAATTCGTGCAAAGCGTGGGCCTGCATGCCGACATCCGCTTGCGTGAGAAGAATGCGTTTCGCAATGCCATGGATTCGACCTTCTGGCCTTTTGAGATGTATGCATGGGCCAGCACCACAGCAGGCGTGTTCAAAATTGGTCAGATTCGCCGCAAGTTTGGACTCGAATGGGACGGCAGCTTCTATGGCAACGTGCTCTATTACGACGGCTTCATGCTCAACTCCGACTTCGGTGTGTCCTGGGAACGCACGTTTTGGATCAAGCCCAAGTTCAGCCTGGAATCCCACGCGCAGTTCTTCTTCCGCGAGGATGGTATCAGCCCTGGGCTCACGGGTGCTGATACGGAAAGCACTAGCGCCTTTCGCCTGCAAAATCAGGCCGTGGTGCGGGTGGCGCCCACCTGGTGGTTCAGCCCCACCTCCAGTCTCGCTCTGGGGCTTTCTGCCTCTATTGGCCAGGTCAAAGCGCAGAGTGCCGGATTCCATGATCACGCGCTCACGGTCTGGGGCATCGACCTCGCCTACACACGCGGCAGGTTCAAAACCTTCGCCGAGGTGTTGCAGCGCAACGGGGCAGTCACCCCTGAGCGCTATGTTTCAGGGGGCATGAGCACGCGCACTACGGACTTCATCGTCGGTGCGAGCTACGTCACCGGTCCGGTCACGTGGCGGGTCGCCTACTCGGCGGGTTATGATTCCAATCCCGGCGGCAGGCAGTACATGTTCGTGCCCGGCATCACCATCGCAATGACCAAGAACATTGACCTCTACCTGGAATACGTGAAGTGGAGCACCCAGGCGAGTGGCAGCAGCGCGGTGACGTATGAGAATGGATTCCAGGTGGCGATGAATTGGCGGTTTTGATTGTACCGATCTCTTGCACAATGAATGCGAAGCCCCGACCGCTGACTCCGTATGATGATGCACATGAAATCCACCACGCTGCTCTGCGCTCTTGCGCTTTCCACCACACTCCCTTTTTCTCATGCGGCTGATGACGACGGCTTCATGCCCATGTTCAACGGCAAAGACCTCAGCGGCTGGGTGAATGCGAACTGCGCACCTGAGACATGGAGCATTAAAGACGGCGTCATTCGCTGCACAGGCATTCCTACTGGCGCGATGCGCACCGAGAAGCAGTACGAGAACTTCATCCTGGAGTGCGAGTGGCGACACCTCACCAGCGGCGGCAACTCCGGCGTCTTCATCTGGGGCAGCCCCATCTCCGCGCCGGGCGTTCCCTTCCTGCGAGGAATCGAGGTTCAGGTGCTCGACCAAGGCTACATGAAGCACGCCGACCCCACGAAGCCGCGCTGGTTCACCACGCATGGCGATGTCTTCCCCATCCACGGCGCCACCATGGAGCCGCATGGCGAGCACAGCGGCCAGCGCAGCTTTCCCAGCGAGGAACGCAGCAAGCTCTCGCCCGAATGGAACCACTACCGCATCACCGGCAACAACGGCACTCTCACTCTAGCCGTGAATGGCAAGGTCGTCAGTGGCGGTGACAAATGCTTCTGGCGCAAAGGCTACCTCGCCCTCGAATCTGAAGGCGCACCCGTCGAATTCCGCAATGTGCGCATCAAAGAACTCCCCTCCACCGGAGCCACCGACGCCGACTCCGCCCCGCTGGATCAAGGCTGGAAGCATCTCTACAACGGCCTCGACCTCCGTGGCTGGAAAGTCGCCGCAGGAAACGAAGCCCGCTGGAAGCCCTCCAATTGGAATCTCAAACTCGAAGCCACCGACGGCCAGGAATCCACGCCTCTGTGGAGCGAAGCTGAAATCACCAACGGCGAATTCATCGCCGACTTCCAGCTCCTCAAATCCGCCAACCTCAACACTCCCTGCACCGGCTTCTATGTCCGTGGGCAAACCAGCCCCGCCGTCCTCATCGGCACCGGCAGGGCTCCAATCGTCTTTGGCCCGGACAAAGTGAAACTCGGCAAATGGTACCGTCTCCGTCTCAAACTTGACGGAACGAAAGCCACCGCCACGCTGACTGAAACACAGGAGGCCAATCCGCAAACCCTGGAAGCCACGCTCGAAGGCCCAGCGAAAGGCCCCGTGGGCATCGCGGATTTTGGCACTCCTATGACGTTCGCGAATTTCTTTGTGCGGAAATGATTGAAAGTACGATGGACACTCCTGTCCGTCGATCAGCGCGCCCTCCGCACCCGACGGCCAAGGATTATCCTTCGCACCTCGCCGGAGTGCAGAAAGCGCTTCCATCTCACATCCCCAGCGCCCGCACTAAAAACGCCCACTCGTCCGCCGTCTTCTCAATCGTCTTGTTCAGTGCCGTGCCAGCGCCATGACCCGCGCTGGTTTCAATGCGGATCAGCGTTGGCGACCCATCCTTCGCCTGACACTCCTGCAGCCGCGCGCCAAACTTAAAGCTGTGCGCAGGGACCACGCGGTCATCATGATCGCTCGTTAGCACGAGCGTGGCCGGATACCGTGTGCCGGGCTTGAGATTGTGGTAGGGGGAGTATTTCAGCAGCGCTCCGAACTCCGCAGGGTTTTCCACGCTGCCGTAGTCACTCTTCCAACCCCAGCCGATGGTGAATTTCTCGAAGCGCAGCATGTCGAGTACACCCACCGCAGGCAGAGCTGCGGCGTAGAGTTCGGGGCGCTGTGTCATGCAAGCACCAACGAGCAGCCCCCCGTTGCTGCCGCCTTGTATCGCGAGCTTGGCGCTGGTGGTGTATTTGTGCGCGATGAGCCACTCGGCGGCGGCGATGAAATCGTCGAAGACGTTTTGTTTGCCAAGCTTGATGCCGGCCTGATGCCACGCGCGGCCATACTCGCCACCACCACGGAGGTTCGGCATGGCAAAGACGCCGCCCATCTCCAACCATACGGCGCGTGAGACGGAGAAGCCGGGAGTGAGGTTGATGTTGAAGCCGCCGTAGCCGTAAAGCAGCGTTGGATTTGAGCCGTCGAGCTTTAGTCCCTTTTTGTGAACGATGAACATCGGCACTTTGGTGCCATCCTTGCTGTGAAAAAACACCTGCTGCGTCTCAAACGCGGAGCCATCGAAGTCCACCTGCGGTTTCCGCCATAGCTTGCTCTCGCCGGTTTTCAAATCCATGCGGTAGATGGCGCCCGGTTCGGTGAATCCTGTGAAGGTGTAGAAGGTGGTGGTGTCGTGGCGATGCCCGCCAAAGCCACCCGCACTGCCGATGCCGGGAAGTTTCACGTCGCGGATGAGCTTGCCTTCGAGATCAAAGCATTTCACTTCCGTCTTCGCATCGCGCAGATATTCGCAGAACATCTGCCCGCCCACCGTGCTGACGCCTTCCAGAAGCACCTTCGGCACCTCGGGCACCACGATGCGCCAGCTGCCACGTTCCGGCTTGCTCACGTCGATGGCGATGACCTGGAAGCACGGCGCATTCAGATCTGTGCGGAAGTAAAAGACCGGGCCTTCATTGTCGATGAAGTCATAGCGTGCATCGTTGTCCTTGAGCAGTTCCACCACAGGGCCACCACCGGAGATCTTCTGGTAAAACACGCGGTTCTTCGGCTCAGTGCCGAGCCAGACCTGAATGACGAGATACTCCCCGTCCTCCGTGACGCCGCCGCCAAAGCCCCATTTCGGCTCGTCCTTGCGCTCGTAGATGAGTTGGTCCTCGCTCTGAGGTTTGCCCAGCGGGTGGAAATAGAGTTTGTGAAATTCGTTCTTCGCCGTGAGCGCCGCGCCGGCCTTCGGCTCATCGTAGCGTGAGTAGTAGAAGCCGCTGCCGTCCTTCCGCCACGACACGCCGCTGAACTTCACCCACTTCACCACATCGTCCAGATCGCGCCCAGTGGCGATGTCTCGCACGCGGAGGGTCGTCCAGTCGCTCCCGGCCTCCGAGATGCCGTAAGCGATGAGTTTGCCATCTTCCGTCGGCGCATAATCAGACAATGACGTCGTGCCATCCTTGGACATCGCATTCGGATCCAGCAGCACTTTCGCCTTCTCTTCCAGCGACTCCGCCGTCATCAGCACCGCCTGATTCTGCAGGCCCGAATTGTGAGTAAAGAACCACCGACCGCCGTGCTCAAACGGCTGTCCCATGCGCTCATAGTTCCACAGCTTCTGCAGCCGTGTCTTGATCTCCTCGCGGCGCGGCAGTTTTTCCAGATACTCAAAAGTCACCTCATTCTGGGCCTTCACCCAGGCCTTGGTCTCGTCCGAGTTGTCATCCTCCAGCCAGCGATAAGGGTCGGCGATCTTCACGCCATGATGCGTGTCCACCACGTCCTCCTTGCGCGTCTGGGGATAGGTCAAAACTTCGGCGGTGAGAGTGGCGGTGGTCATGAGGAGCAGATATGCGGCACGCATGGCGGCATCCTGCCTGTCATTTCAAACTTTGCATTTTCCAATTCTCATTTTGCAATCCTACCCGCCCCCGCCACGCTCATTGCACATCTTTCCAGCCACCATGCCCATCTCTCCTGATCAATACGAAAAGCTCGGCACTTTCTACCTCGGTCGTGAATACGATCTCGCCTCCAAGCAGGTCAAAGACGACCTCATACTGTATGACTCGAAGGATCTGGTGACGCACGGCGTCGTGCTCGGCATGACGGGCAGCGGCAAGACCGGCCTGTGCCTCTCCCTGCTGGAAGAAGCGGCGATGGATGGCGTGCCGGTCATCGCGATTGATCCCAAAGGCGACATCGGCAATGCACTGCTCACCTTCCCCAATCTCACGCCTGAGGAGTTTCGCCCATGGATCAATGAAGATGAGGCACGGCGCAAAGGGCAGTCACCGGATGATTACGCGGCGGCGCAATCCGCGCTGTGGCAGAAGGGACTGGGCGACTGGGGGCAAAGCGCCGACCGCGTCAAGAAACTGCGTTCGACGGTGGACATGGCGATCTACACGCCGGGCAGCAATGCAGGACTGCCCGTGTCCATTCTCAGCTCGCTGAACTGCCCGCCTGCGGAGGTGATGGATGATGCCGAAGCGCTCGGCGACCGCATCGAAAGCACCGTGTCCTCCATGCTCGGGCTGCTTAACGTCAATGCCGATCCCATCCAGTCGCCAGAGCACATCCTGCTCAGCAACATCGTCGCATTTTGCTGGAAGAAGGGGCAGAACATCACGCTGGAAAATCTCGTGCGCCAGATCCAGCAGCCGCCGATTCGCAAAGTCGGCGTGGTGGATCTCGACAGCTTCATGCCTGAGGCCAAGCGCACCGCACTGGCAATGAAGCTGAACAACCTGCTGGCCTCTCCCGGCTTCAGCACTTGGCTGGAAGGCGAGGCGCTCGATATCCAGCGCATGTACTACACGCCTGAGGGCAAACCTCGCATCACCATCTTCTGCATCGCCCATCTGAGCGACACCGAGCGAATGTTCTTCGTTTCGCTGCTGATGAACCAGCTTCTTGGCTGGATGCGCACGCAGCAGGGCACCACCTCGCTGCGTTCCATCTTCTACATGGATGAGATCTACGGTTACCTGCCCCCGACGGCGATGCCGCCTTCGAAGAAGCCGCTCATGATTCTGCTCAAGCAGGCGCGTGCGTTTGGCCTCGGCATCCTGCTGGCCACGCAAAACCCTGCGGACCTCGACTACAAGGCGCTGGCAAACATCGGCACCTGGTGGCTCGGACGGCTGCAAACGGAGCGCGACAAGATGCGTGTCCTCGAAGGACTCGAGGGCGCAGCCAACACCGCAGGTGGCAAGTTTGACCGCCAGCTCATGGAGCAGACGCTGGCCGGACTGGGCAACCGTGTCTTCCTCATGAACAACGTGCATGAAGACCATCCCGTCGTCTTCAACGTGCGCTGGCTGATGAGCTACCTGAGCGGCCCGCTTTCACGTCCACAGATCAAAGCGCTCATGGACCCGATCCGCCCGCAGGCTGGAGCCAAGACTGCCGCAGCCGAAGATGACGGCTTCGCGCCTCCCGGCGGCAGCAGTCCCGCTGCCACCGACCGCAACACCCTGCGCCCAAAGCTGCCGGACGGCGCAACCGAACTATTCCAGCCGAGCGACGACGACGGCGAACGCATCACCTACACTCCGGCCATCCTGCGCAGCGCGACAGTCATGTTTGATGATGCAAAGCGGAAGATCAGCGGCCGCAGCATCATCACGCTTGTGAATGAAATCGACATCGAGAAGCAGAAGGTGCTGTGGGACAAGTTTGTCGATGTGCCGAAGGACGACGATCTCTCCAAGTATGAAAGCGAACCGAAGGAGAACGCCGCCTATGCCGACCTGCCGGGCCCCGCGCTGAAAACGACGACCTACACCAGCATCAAAAAAGACTTCACCGAGTGGGTATTTGCCAATCACAGTCTTGAACTCTTCTTCTCACCGCTTCTAGAAGTATATTCCAACCCCGGCGAGAAGCAGGACGAGTTCAAGGTGCGCATCACACAAACAACCCGCGAGCAACGTGACGCTGCCATCGAGGAACTGCGCAGCAAAACCGCGAAGACGATGAAGGCGCTGCAGGACAAGGCCGAGAAAGCCGCCAGCAAGGTGGATGTGCAGCAGGCCCAATCGAGCGGCGCCAAACTAAGCGCCGCCGTTGAGATCGGCGGCAGCATTCTCGGCGCCATCTTCGGCCGCAAGACCAGCCTCGTCAAAGCCAGCACCATCAGCAGCGCCTCCCGCGCCTGGAAGGAAGGCGTAGATGTCAAAGCCGCCCAGAGTGAATTGGATTCCCTCAAAGCCGACATGGCGGAGTTGGAAAAGCAGATCGCCGACGAAACGCAGAAGATCCGCGATCAG
>NZ_JBIPNG010000609.1:0-3378 GCF_044373815.1 Prosthecobacter sp.
GTGAGGCAATCAGAGTCGGCAGGCCCGGCTCACTCCTTCGGCGGCCACTGCGAGCCTGCGAGTTCCTTGGGCAGCTGCTTGGGATCGGTGGGATAAATGAGCGACAGGTCGGGCTTGGCCGCAGCACCGGGGAGAAATTCGGTTTCCTCGGGTGCGCCGATGATGAGCCAGAGCACTTCTTCGGCGGTGTCGTTAAACACCTGACGCAGCTGATCCGGGCCAACATGGACGCCGCCGTGCTTGGGCACGGTGAGTGTTTCATCGCCTACGCGCATGCGGCCCGTGCCTTCGAGCACGAAGTAGAACTCCTCGGCGCGGATGTGTTTGTGAAGCGTGTTCGCGCTCATGGGCGGCATGCGCCAGAGGCGTGCGCCCATGTTTTCGCTGCCGGTGCGCTCCAGAAAGTCTGCGTTCGGGATGCGCATGAGATTCGACAGACGCCAGGTGAGATCATCGGGCGTGATGAGATGGTAGCCTTGCACGGGTTTCATGGAGTTGCAGAAGGATGCGCAGCCTCGCGTTTCCGCAACTGACCGCACGCGGCATCGATGTCCGGCCCACGTGCACGGCGCAGATGGGCCACGGTGCCATGCGCGCGGAGTTCGGCGAGGAAGGCTTCCGTTTGCTCCAGGCTGCTCGGTGCATAGGTGCGGCCACGCAGGCTGAGGCCGGTGGCATTGTAGCGCAGCAGATTCACATGCATGCGCCGTCCTTCCAGCAGACGCGACAAATCGCGTGCCTGCGCGAGGGAATCGTTCACGCCATCGAGCAGGCAGTACTGGATGGTGGTGATGCGGCCGCTGCTGGCCTGGTAGCGGTCCACCGCAGCGAGCACGTCCTGCACATCAAAGCGTTTGCCCATGGGCAGGAGATCAGCGCGGGTGGCATCATCGGGCGCGTGCAGAGACAAGGCGAGATGCACGCCGAGATCCGCCTCACGCAGTTCATCAATGCCGGGCACAATGCCCACGGTGGAGATGGTGATCTGCCGCCAGCCGAAAGCACCGAGCGTGGGCGCGGCGATACGCTGCACGGCGGCGAGCACGTTTTTCAGATTCAGCATTGGCTCGCCCATGCCCATGAAGACGATGGTGCGCAGCGTGCGGCCGGCGGCGCGTGCCTCGCGGCGCAGGTGGATGAACTGCTCCACGATCTCTCCGGAGGAGAGGTTCCGCTCAAAGCCGGTCTGCGTGGTGGCGCAGAAGTCACAGCCCATGGCGCAGCCCACCTGGCTGGAAATGCAGCCTGCTGCACGCTCCGGGTGGAAGTCTGGCATCAGCACGGACTCCACCGTGCGGCCGTCATTGAGGCGCAGCAGCAGCTTCGCTGTGCCATCTTCAGAAACCTGACGCATGGCGAGGCTCGCGGCGGTGGTGGGAAATTCGGACAGCAGTCGCTGGGAAAGATCTGCAGGCAGCAGCATGCCGGGGTGCTCCTTGCTTTCTTCACCGTGGACTTCGAGGAGATTGCGCAGCACACGTGGCGCGTGCGAGGCTTTGAAGCCCTGCGCGGCCAGCCACGTGCCCAGCTCCTCGGCGGAGAGATCGGGGAGGGAGCGCGGTGGGCGGGTGGTCAGGGACATGGGGCGTGTGCAGGCATAGAGTAGTCCCGGTGCGCCGCAACAGGAGTTCTGCCTGAGTCGGCTTCTCTGACCAGTTGCGGCGCAACTGGCCAACTTGGGCGAAAACTCCGCGCGTCTTCTACGTTACAGCACTCTCATGACCACGCCTCTTCGTCTTGCCGCTCTGTGTTTTGCCTTCACTTTCACCGTCCTGCCATCCCATGCCCAGAAGGGGGATGCAGACTACAAGCCGGAGCTGTTTCAGAATTTGAAGCTGGTGTATTCGGACAACTTTGACGGCCCGCTGAACACGGAGTTCTGGGAGGTGCGGCAAAACACCACGTGGGCAGTCAAAGACGGCGTGCTCACGGGCAGCCCGTCGTCCAAGGAGTTCCAGGACAAGAAGAAAGCGAGCGCCGACCCCTCCCACGCGGGGTTGAAGCCCGTCATCTGGCTCAAGAAGGTGCCGGAGAATTTCGTCTGCGCCATGCGCGTGCGCTATGATGCCACGACCTACCAGAAAGGCTTTCCGCTTTTCGACCTCGGCCACCACATCCATACCCTGAGCTTTGGCGAAAAGGCCACGACGTTGACCCTCAAAAAGAACGTGGAGACCCTGCCTGTGGAGCAGCCGCTCTTTGCGCTGAACCAATGGCATGAGGTGGTCATCGAGCTGAAGAAAGGCACCATCCTCCTGAAGATCGACGGCAAGAAGCATGTCTTTGAAAGCAAGAACATCGACATGACCGGCCAGGCGCAGATCGACTTCAAAGCCGTCGATTTCGGCACCTGCCAGATCGATTCGATCAGGCTGTGGGAGGGGAAGTAGTCCAGTTGCGGCGCAACGGGGTCAGGCCAAACTTCCCGTTGCGGCGCAACGGGAGCCGCTTGGGCCTTCCTCACTACGCGCCAGCCCCGGTCACCTGCAGCAGGTGCACCTGGAAGATCAGGTCGCTGTTGGCCGGGATGTCGCCCATGGACTGGGGGCCGTAGCCGAGATTCGAGGGGATGTAGATCAGCCACTGGTCGCCGGGCTTCATGAGCTGCAGCGCCTCCGTCCAGCCTGGGATCACCTGGTTCACGCCAAAGGTGGCGGGGGCACCGCGCTCGTAGGAGCTGTCAAACACCGTGCCATTGATCAGCGTGCCTTTGTAGTGCACCGTGGCGGAGTCATAGAGCGTGGGAGAGCGCCCGTCTGCAGGCCCGGATGCCAGCACCTTGTAGCGCAGTCCGCTCGGGGTGGAGATCATGCCATCGGTCGATGGCGTGCCGCTGATGGGCGGAGTGGCGGCGGAGTGTGAAGCAGGCTCGGACTTCTTGCCGCTTTCGCAGCTGGTCATGAGAAGCAGGAGTGCGGCGGACAGGGAGACGGACAATGAAGAGCGTTTCATGGTGACTGCGGTGGGTAGGGTGGTGCAGGGCCTCGGTTGGGATGAGCCCCGTGGTGGCGGAAGATGTGGGCGGGAAACGGCCCACGCGCAACCGAGATGCGTGGTGCTGCAAAGAGCTGCGAGCAGGGGAAGGGGAGGCTGGATTCGTGGCGCAGGCTGTGTGACATCGCGCCAAAGCGTTTTGCGAAACGGATTTCTGGAAAGCGAGCGTGGAGACGCTCAGCGGCGGCTTGAGGACAAGCCGCCCAACCTCGCGCTGGGCGTTCGTATGCCCAGCGCAGGTAGGGCTGGCTGTCCTCAGCCAGCCGACTTCGGAGCCCAAGATCCTCGAGCAAGAAGCAGCCAGCTAAACGGAAATGAGTTTTGCGAAGCTCTACAACCCGTTTGGGGGAGGTTCCGTCAGTTCTGTCAGTGCGTTTTGAAAGG
>NZ_JBIPNG010000191.1:0-11613 GCF_044373815.1 Prosthecobacter sp.
GTCCAGTTCACGAACTGCCAGCCTGGGGCAGGGAAGGCCTGGATGTTGCCACCATCTCCCGGATTGTAGCTGGCACTGTCCGCTTCCGTGGTGCCGCCTGCGGGCGGGTTCGACGTCCCGGTGATGGAATAAACCGGTGTGAAGGTCGCCACCAGCGCACGGTCTGCGCTGGCGGTGAAGGTGTAGCTCGCCGCGCTGCTCACATTGCTTCCGCCCTGTTTCCATTTGCTGAATTTGTAGCCCGGTGCCGCCGTCGCCACCACGGTGACGCTCGTGCCATCACCATACGAGCCACCACCGGTGGTAGTGCCTGAGTTCGCCGGCGAAACAGAAGTCGAGATCGTGCGGAGAACGGTGCCTATGACGGAGAAGTTCGCCACCAGCGTGCGGTTGGCCGTCACATTGAAAGTGTAGCTCGCATTCGTGCTTGCCTGCGTCCCGTTCTCCGTCCAGTTCACAAAAAAGTAGCCCGCATTTGCCGTGGCCGTCACCGTGGCGCTGCTACCGCTGATGAACCCACCGTCGCCGCTCGTTGTGCCACCCGCCACTGGCACCGCGCTGGTGCTCACAGTATAGGACGGCAAGGCGGAAAAATTCGCCACCAGCACGCGGTCCGCCGTCGCATTGAAAGTGTAGCTCGCACTGCTGCTCACGATCGCCGCGCCCTCGGTCCAGTTCGTGAAACCGTAGCCCGCATTCGCGCTGGCAACGACCGTGGTGCTCGCACCATCATTGATGAGTCCATCTCCCGTGGTCGTGCCGCCCGCCGCAGGGGCGGCGCTCGTCGTGACGGACCACTGCATCACGTCCGGCACGAAGTTCGCCACCAGCGAGTGGTTCACATCCATGGCAAAGGTGTAGCTGCTGTCTATGCTGACGATCTGGCCGTTGTCCGTCCAGTTCTGAAACAAATAGCCTGCCGCAGGCGTGGCGGTGACGGTGGCGTTTGCGCCCACGTCAAAAGACCCGTCGCCGGTGGTCGTGCCCGCACCCACAGGCACTGCAGCCGTGTCCAGCAGGCTCTGCGCAGGCAGCGCCGCACCCGCCGCCGCGATGTTCATCGTATAGTTCTTCTGCACGTCGGGATTCACACCATCGCTGGCAGTCACGGCAAAACTAAAGGTGCCCGCGTTGCTCGGCGTACCATAGAGCACGCCCGTGACCTCGTTGAACGTCATCCCCGGCGGCACCGTACCCGTTTTCGAAGCAGTAAACGGCAGCGCGCCTTCCACCACCACCGTGCGCGGCGCAAACGCCTTGCCCACCTTGCCTTCGCCTGCGTGATCAATAAGACCCACCGCAGCATTCACATCCACCGCAGCCATTTGCGATCCGGTGAAATCACCCACCACGACTTTCGTGGTCATGTCGGTGGTGACGGTGGCCCACTCTCCCAGCGCTCCATTAAAATGGTCCGCATACGTCGCGGAGCCAGTGCCATGCTGCCCGTCTCCTCCCACCGCCGTCGCCATTGCCTCGCCTGTCTCCGCATCCAGCGGTCCGGTGTATTTGTAAAACTCGTAGCGCCTCGTGACGACTTCATTGCCGTTCGGCAAATCTTCAGCGGCAGCAGCAACGTTGTTGTTCGGGCCACCATCAGCCGCACCACTGTTCTTCTGCAGGATGCGCCATTCCGTCTCGACCTCATCGGGTTCGCCGTTCTTCCAATTCTTGTCGTCCTGGTTGTCGGGGTCATCGGAGACCAGTTCGCGCAGCTTGACCTTGTTGGCGTTATGCGTCTTGGTTTTGATCTCTTTCACCCACACCGCTTTGCCAAACTGCAGCGGCGGGGGAACTGGCGGCGGTGGCGGCACGATCACCGCTTGCACCTGCGCCGGCGCTGCGGCCACTGGAGGATAGTAAGTAAACGTCGGCGTCGAAACCTGCACCGCACCACCATGCACCAAGGCACCAGCCCCGTTGTCGATCAGCCAGTTGTAGAGCACCGCACTGGGTTGCGCCCGATAGCCAACTCCAAAATGCTCCCCGCCAAAGTTCACCCCAGGGTTGGTAAATTGATGCCCCTGCGTCGGCGGGATCAGTGCCGCAGGAATGGCCGTGTAGGCTGCCCAGGTACCATCGGCATTCTTCTTGCTCTGCCAGCGAATGAAGACCTTCGGATGCCCCGCCACCGAGTTGTCCTCCGTGATCTCCGGCACTCCGTAATGGTTGTAGTTATAGGTGTACGTGATGTCCGTGCTGTGGATGTCATCGAGTTCGATCTCAAACCCGTGTGCCTGGCTGCCGGTATCATTCACCGTGTCAAAGTTGTTGATGCTGCCATAGGCAATGCTAGCCCGTGCCGTATCAATGCCGAAGGTCAAGGTGACGACCGCGATCAAGCAGGCAAAGAGGTGTCCCTGAGACACCTTCCGGGTGGTTGGCTGGCTGTGAGTAGTGTGTTTCATAAAGGGTTGGATCGTCACCAAATCAGGCCGCCATCTTTGCAGACTCATGGCAGACACGTCCCTGCCTCCGTGAAGACTCGATGTCCGTGCGCAGCTTCCGGCAGAGACGGTGCAAATGGACCGCCACAGCGCTCCGCGAACGGCCATGCATCTCCGCAATCGCCCGGCTGGTTTTTCCTTTGAGGTAATGAAGTTCCAGCAGTTCCCGCTGGGAATCCGGCAGCGCCGCGAGAGTGGAAGCCAGCCTCTCAAGATACGGCGACGGCTTGTGATCCTCAGACGCACACGCTTGCTCCTGTTGTAGATAGGCCTGTTCCCGTGCCTTGCGCCGCGACTCATTTCGCAGGATGTTCAGCGCACGGTGCCAGGCCAGCGTCCTGAGCCAAACTTGAAAGGAATGACCCGGCTTGAAGAGGTCACCCTTGCGAAACGCCTCCGCCATCGCTTCATGCGCCATATCCTGAACAGCATGACCGGAGATGCGCTGTGCCAGCCATCCGGCCAGGGGGGGCACACACCTCGCATAAAGCTGCGTCGCGGCATCGGCTTCTCCGCGCAGAGCTTGCGCAAACAAGTGGCTGCATTCATCGCTCACTGCATTTGTGACCGTGTCTTTCATGGTGTGGTGGGTGTAATCCCATTGTCACCACAGACCCTGCTGCTCAGCACGTTATCGTTTGGTAATGAACCAGTCGCCCGCAGTTCACGGGTGGCTCAGGCGGAAGAATCGGCTGCCAGTGGGATTCGGGATGGAGACTTGGTTTTGCCCGCCGCTGGTGGTCACGGGCAGCGTCGAGGCCGTCCAGCTCGCGGCACCGAGGTCGGTGCTTTCCTGCAAAACCCATCCGGTGGCCGAATCAGGCCATGCAAAGACGATGCAGCCCGGCGTGGCGTTCGTGATGCCGACGATGGGCACGAAGTTCGCGATGAGTGCGCGGTTCGAGGTCGCGTTGAAGGACAAGCTGTTGCTGGCGCTCACGACGATGACTCCTTCGGTCCAGCCGGTGAATTGATAGCCCGGGGCAGGTGTGGCGAGCAGCGTGACCACACCGCTCGTGGCGTAGCCGCCGCCTCCGCTCACGCTGCCGCCGGGTACGAAAGACGGAGTCGTGGTGACGGTGAATCCGGCGGCAAAATTTGCCAACAATGTGCGCTGAGTCAGCAGCGTGAAGGTGTAGGCGGGCGTGGTGCTGACGATGTTGCCAGCCTCGGTCCAATTGAGGAAAACATAGCCCGGCTTGGCCGTCGCGGTGGCGGTGACGCTGCTGCCGATGAGGTGGGTGCCCGCGCCTGCAACGGTGCCCGTCGTCAGTGATGAACTCGTCAGCACGAGTTGATAGGTCGGCTGAAAATTCGCGACGAGCGTGCGATTCTCCGCAGCAGGAAACGAATACAGCGCAGACGAACTCACGACGGTGCCGCCTTCGGTCCAGTTCACAAAGGCGTAGCCCGTTTTGGCCGTGGCGGAGAGATTTACGACGGCATCGAGTGCGAAGGTGCCCGCACCGCTGACACTGCCGCCATTCACTGAAGACGACGTGGCGGCGATGGCGTAGCTGGTGGGCACATCCGCCGAGAGCGTGAGCGCGAGGTCGCCCGCGCCGCCGTAGTAGCTGTTGCCCATGCGGCGATAGTGCCCGTTGTCGCCGCCAGCGCCGGTCGCATGCCCCCAGGTGAGCGGATAGCCGTATTGCGAGGCTTCAATTTGAATCCAGTAGCCAGTGCCTGCCGTGGCAACGAAGGACGTGGGCAGCGTTACCGAGTAATCAAACATCTGCACGCCGCCGAACAGACCTGCTGCTGTCTCGCTGGCGTTGCCAGTGATGGTGTATTTTTTCAGAACGGGATTGGCGATGTCGGGATAAAATCCATTCGCGGTGGATCCGTAGATTTTGATGATGAACTCCACCACCGGATTGCCCGCCTGATTGTTGCCAACGTAACCGCCGCGCCAGCGCAGATGCGAGATGCCCGTGGTGGTGGCGAGCGTGAACTTTTCAAAGCGATATTCCATGCCATCGATGTTCCCATCTGGCAGCATGTAGGAGGAGAGTAGCAGCGTGCCGGAAGTCGTCGTCGGCTGTGAGAAAACGATGCCGAGATTGCTGGCGGAAGAAGTGAAGTTGGCGACGAGATCGCGATCTCCGGTGGCGGTGAAGGTGTAGCTCCCGCTCGCACTCACGGGCACTCCATTTTCGGTCCAGTTGACGAAGTTGTAGTTCGTGGAAGCCACCGCCTGAACGGTGACGCTGCTGCCATTCGCAAAGCTGCCGCCGCCATCTGTCGTCCCACCCGTGAGCGGCGATGATGTCGTCGTGATGAGCGAACCTGTGGCGAAGTTGGCCACTAGCGTGCGGTTTCCTGTCACGGTGAAAGTGTAGTTCGGATTCGTGCTGACCACGTTGCCATTCTCCGTCCAGTTCACGAAGGCGAAGCCCGCGTTCGGCGTGGCGATGAGCGGTGCGGCAGAGTTTTGCGGATACATGCCCGCATTCGTGATCGTGCCGCTGCCGATGGGTGATTCAGTCGCCGCGATGCTGTATGTCGGCCCATCACTGGTAATGATGCTGAACGCCGCATCGCCCGGCGCATACTGAAAATAATAGTCCGCCTGCCCGGCGATACGCCGGAAGTGCGAGCCATTGCCCGTGCCACCCGCAAAGCCCCAATACGGCAGACCAGCTGTGAACTCGGCCTCGATCTGCACCCAGTAGAGCTTTCCCGCCTGCGCCTGAAAAACCGTGGGCAAAACAAAGTGGTAATCATACATCGACACACCGCCAAACACGCCCGCGCTCGTCTCCCCCGCCTTGTTTCCCGTGTCATAGGCCACCAGCGTCGCAGGCGTGCCTAGATAACCCGGACCCAGATGCGGCTGCGACAGGCCCGGCGTGGATTCATAGATCGACACGCGGAAGTTCACGATGTTTCCACCCCAATAAGCCATCTGCGGATCGTAGCCGCCGCGCCAGCGAATCTCCGTCACCGCCTGCGCCGTCGGCACGCTGAACGAGTCCCACACAAACTGATCGTAGTCCGTTCCATTCGGCTGATAGCGCGATGATGTCAGCAGCGGCCCGCTGCCATCATGCGGCTGCTCAAACACCACGCCCGCCTGCGCGACGAGCGATGTCAGGAACAGCAAGAATGTGAGGAAGCGTTTCATAATTTCAGTCGTCGTCGCGCTCGCGGCCTTGCTTGCCTTTGCCGCCCTCGTTTTCACCGAGCTGCAAAGTCACTCCGAGGCCCGGCAGTTTGACCGTGGCCGTGCTGGCATTGTGCCCGGCAAAGAGCGCCGCGATCCACACACCGGCCACGATGGCGATGATCACGCCCCAGACCGCATGACTGGATGAAATGGCATCCTCCGCCCTGCCCGATTTTTTGCCCGTGACCATCGCCAGCGAGATGTTCTCCCGATGCCGAATCGTATGCCACGCCAGCCCAGCCAGATGCATGACGATGACCACCAGCAAGGCCCACGCAAAGGCTTCGTGCAGTTCTTCGATCGCCTCACCGCCGTAGCCGATGCCCGAGATGAACAAGGCTGGAACGAGCAGGAACATCAGCACGGCTGCCGTCGCCGATCCCGGATTGTTTCCCGCGTAAAGTTTCGTCTTCGAAACAGCGGCGCTGATCATGTAGCTGGCGACTTCGCGCGGATGCACCGGGTAACTCGAAAACCGCGAATAGCGTGAGCCGACGATTCCCATCACCACACGCACGGCGAGCAGGAACAACGCGACGATGCCGAACAGCATGTGCAGTTGAAACAGCGGCGCATCATCATCGACGAGAAAGCCGATGCCAATCGCAGCGGCGAGTGAGCCAGCAAAGGCCCAGTGAAAGAGGCGGGCAGGAATGTCCCAGACGAGGATTTTGTTCATAGCTGTTGGAGTTTTGGGTTGGTGGCCCGAGCATCAGCCCGGCAGCATGCCGCATCTGATTCAGACCATTTTTCTGCATAGCCATTTCCCAAGCACTTGAACATGGGGTGTTACCCGAACGACGCGCCCCACCGAAAGGCTGGTGAGTGCGGTTACAGATGCCCCTGCGGAATCCCCAGCTCACAGGATGCCAAGGGATCAAGCCGCCATGATTGCAGGGTGCGTTCATCGCTCCTTAATCCGCCACGGTTGCGGGGTCTGACACGTTATCATTTGGTAATGGTGATGGAATCGAGTGTTGCAGCCGCAACTCCTGTGCAAACTCCGCGCCACCACCCGCATGCACCTGCTCCTCGTCGAAGATGACACCGAACTCGCCCGCCAGACCAGCCTATGGCTGAGCGAGGCAGGGCATTCATGCACCTGGCGGGAAAAAGGCGGTGCGGCGCTCATCGCGCTGGGCACGGAGTCCTTTGACGCGGTGATCCTCGACGTCGGCCTCCCCGACATGGATGGCTTCGCTGTCGTCGAACAAATGCGCGCACGCGGGTTCGGCCTCCCAGTACTCTTTCTCACCGCCCGTGACAACGTCGCCGATCGCGTGCGCGGCCTCAAAGCCGGCGGAGATGATTACGTGACCAAACCCTTCGCCATGGAGGAATTGCTTGCCCGGCTGGAGGCGCTCCAGCGTCGCGCCGCAGGCAGCGCCGCCGCTCCTGCCACACGCCACATTGGCAAATGGACGCTCGATCCCATTAAGCGTCGCCTGCTCCATGCCGACGAAAAAATCGAGCTCCAGCCCCGCGAATGGACGCTCCTGGAGGTGCTGCTCGCCAATGAAGGCCGCACCCTCACCAAAAAATTCCTCCTCGAAAAAGTCTGGGATATCCAGTTTGACCCCGGCACCAATGTCGTGGATGCGATGATCTGTCGCCTGCGCCGGAAGATCGACCCTCCCGGCCAGCCGTCCCACCTGCAAACCGTCCGAGGCAAAGGCTATGTTATCAAAGCTGTTCCCTGAGCGCATGCCGTCCACCTGGCGGCTGGGTCTGCTGCTGGCAGTGCTCATGGCCACCAGTACCGCCCTCTGCATCACCGTGGCTGGCTGGGCCATGCGGCAAAACCTCAGCAGCATCGCCCGTGCCGTCGTGCTCGATGACTTGGGTGAATACGCCGTGCTCTACAACCGCAATGGCCTCAAAGAACTCACCGAAGTTTTTGCCGCCGGCAAACACGAGGAAAGCCAGGCCGTCCGCATCACCAATCCTGCGGGCGAGACCATTTTCGAGCAGACCCCGGACGCTGTCGCAGGCTACAACTGGCCCAAACGCCCGCCCAAAAAATTGAAGCCATCCGAGACCTGGCTCATGACCATTCCACACACCGAACGCCAGCAGCAGCTGCTCGTCGGCTGTCAGATTCTCGATGATAAAAATGCCCTCTGGTTCGGCCGCACCGACGCCGAAGACCTCGCCTACGTCGAGCACATCCGCCGTCATCTCTGGTTCGCCGGCCTCGCCTCCACCGTCCTCATGCTCCTGCCCCTCTGGTGGTTCGTACGTCACGTGCTGCGCCCCGTGCAGGAGATGATGCTCAGCACCCGCAAGCTCGCCCAGGGCAGCACCGAGGCCCGGCTTCAGGCACCCGGCGCCGTCCCCGAACTCCAGGCCTTCGCCACCGCCTTCAACACCGGCCTCGACCGCATCGATGCCCTCACCGCAGAGCTCCAAAGCGCCAATGACAATCTCGCCCACGAGCTGCGCACCCCGCTCGCGCGCATCCGCGGCAATCTCGAAACCTTCCACGATCACATCGACAACCCCACCGCCCGCGACGCCGCCGCTCGCGGCCTCGAAGAGCTCGACCGCGCCACCGAGCTCGTGCAGACCATTCTCACCACCCGCGCAGCCGAGCACAAAGCCTTGAAGCTCCATCTCGAAATCATCGACCTCCGTCAGTTGCTCGCCGATCTGTTCGATCTCTACAAAGCCGCCGCCGATGAACGCGGCCTCACCTTCAACTTCGAAGCCCCCGACACCCGCTGGGTGCTGCTCGACCGCCAGCGCATCAACCAGGCCGTCGCCAACCTCCTCGACAACGCCTTCGCCTACACCCCGCGCGGCGGCATCATCACCCTCGCGCTCAGCATCCATGGCGAACAGGCACGCATCTCCGTGCGCGATACCGGCCCCGGCCTCACCGCCGCCGATCAGACCAAAATCTGGCAGCGCTACATGCGCGGTTCCGCCGCCAGCGCCAACACCCCCGGCATGGGCCTCGGCCTCAGCCTCGTGCAAGCCCTCGCCCACGCCCACAACGGCAGCACCGGCTGCCGCAACCAGGATGAATCCGGCGCCGAATTCTGGATCGACCTCCCCGCCGGCGATCCCCTCGCCTCAGCCAACGGCGTCTGATTTGAAAACAAAGCTCGCTTCTCTTTCAACGCGTGGCTGCCAACCATTTGGAATGACCTCCACCCACCGCTGGAAACCTCTCGCTCTGCGCCTCTGGCGTGTCGCGCTGCTGGCGTGTCGCGCTGCTGGCGCTGGCGGTCAGAGGACATTCGTGCTTTATCGCACCCGTTGCATCCCCCAGATGCTCCCAGCTCACCCATGCTGCCAGGGCTCCTCTCTTTAATCTTTCCCGGTGCACCTTTGAGGCGCGATATTTGGTGAAGCCTTGTTAGCGATCGAAGTCAGCGCAGTTTGCAAGCTGTTGCGGGGCTAGCCCTTGGTGTTTCACTGGGGAGACTTTGGGGGAAGGGGGGCGGGGATTGGAGCGGCGTTCAGCAGGTTGGGTTCACTGGGAGTGATCCAGAAAATCAGCTCGTGGATTTCGCCACCCGCCTGCGACATCACGAATTTCATCAGCGGCGGATGCGCATGCGCCGTCGGAACTCCGTCGGGGTTGTCTTCGGACCAAAACGGGGCCCACTGCCGCGTTGTCGGATGAAACACGCTCCATTCGCACTGCGCCAGGTCTTCAATCAGCACCACGCTGCTCTCGTTTGCTTCAGAATGACACGTCAGCATCAGCCGCATCCCACCACCGGGCTGCCCTTGAGTAAACAAAGCTACATTGCAGTCCGGCGTTTCATCAAAGGGGGATCGCACATGCTCCAGCTCCAGCCGCGTCAGGTACTGCCCGCCTTTCTGCGTGGTGCTGAGATTCAGCACCGCGTTGGCAGGCAGCTCCGCCAGCAGATGCTCGCAAAACGTGGTAAAGGCCTGCATCCGTGCGTCACGGCGCTCCGCACGGCGCACATCATCCGCCAGCAGCAGCGTGCCCTGTGCCAGCGAATACACCGCCCCCAGCATCAGCGCCGTGATCGCCAGCACTATGATCACCTCCAGCAGGGTGAATGCTTTCGCTTGGGATGATTGGCGCAGAACTTTCATCAGCGGAAGAGCGGCGGATACACCCAGGTTTCAGCACTGGCCTGCTGCTGCGTCCGGCCTTCGTTCCATGCAGCAGTTACACGCACCTCGAACAATCCCTCCACCCGCTGCCCATCGCGGTCCTTCAGCTCCAGCGGTGTGTGCGTCACGGTGTAAGTCACATCACCCTCCTGAAGTTTGACTTCCTCAATTTCATCCGGCCTGCGCGTATGTTCCACCAGTAGCGACCTCATGCGCTCCTGCACCGCCGCTTCATGCCGGCGCAGCAGCGTGTGCTCGCCCAGTTGATGCACGGCTTCCACCAATGCCACCACGGCGGTGCTGAACACCATCAGCGCCAGCAGCGTTTCCAACAGGGTGAAACCACGTCGTTTTTTCACGGGTTTTCCTCCAGTTCTTGGAACCCTGCGGTCAGCGGATCAAGCGTCGCACTGACCCAGTTTGCACCGTTTTGCCAGCGCAGTGTCAGCGGTTCACAAAGCCCGCCGGGGCGTAGCCGCAGGTGTTGGTTGCTGGTAGAAACAAACGTCTCACTGCCTGCATGCCGCACGGTGAGCTTGGCCTTCTGACTCAGGCTGCTCAAATCAACGGACTGAGGTTGCACGGTGTTGAGTGTGCGGGTCATGGCTTGCATCAAGACGCGCTCAGCGTCATGCGCCACGCGCAGCAACTCGTGCTCTTCCGTGAGTTTATGCACGGCTCCGGCCCCGATGCCAATGACGAGAGACGCGATGGCGAGCACCACGATCATCTCCAGCAGCGTGAACGCCTTCATTTTGCTACCAGTTGCCAATATCATCTTCGGTGTTCTCCAATCCGTCCGCTCCGAGGGAGAGCACATCGTAGCCGCCTGCGTTGTGCTTGCCGGGGTTGCGATACACCAGCTTGCGGCCCCAAGGGTCGGTGATGCCGTCGGGTTTGGCGAGCTGGGTCCAGCGCTTGGGCTTCGGGTCTGCCGTGGGGCGCGACACCAGTGCCTCAAGTCCCTGCTCCTGCGTGGGATAAGTGAGGTTGCTGATCTTGTAGGAGGTCAGCGCGACTTCGAGACCTTTGATCTTGGCACCCGTGGTGACGTGTTCGGCATCGCCCTCGATGCCCTGCACCATGAAGGCCACGGTTCCGAGAATGAGTGCAATGATGAGCAAAACGACCATCATTTCGAGCAGGGTGAAGCCGTTTTTGGAAGAGGTGCGGAGGTGTTTCATTAATGACGGAGTTGGCTGAGGGTTGAGAAGACAATGTTTACCATGGTGTAGACGAGGGTGCCGACGAGAGTGGCCATGATGAGAAGGAGGCAGGGCTGGATGAGGGCGGTGACGCGCTCGATGGTGCGGGTGAGCTGCGTGTCCATTCGCGTGGCGGCTTTGCCCAGCACCTCGGCGAGATGGCCGGTGTCTTCGCCGATGCGGATGACGTCGATGGCCTGGGAGTCGAGGGCCTGCGTTTTTTTCATCGCATGACTCAGGGATGCACCTTCTTGCACCAATGCTTCCGCCTGGGTGAGTGCATGTTTGAGGTGCAGGTTGGTGACGGCGCGGCGCACAAGTTCCAAGGCATGCAGCAGGGGCACGCCGCCGCGCAATAAGCTGCCGAGGGTTTCAAAGAACTGCAGCTCAAAGCGTGCGCGGGTGATGTCACGGATGCCGGGCATCTTGATCATGAAACGATGCCACCCGGACTGAAAGCCGGGTGTTTTACGCAGTGCAAAGAGCAGCATGATGATGCAGCCCAGTGCAAGGCCGAGCGCCCACCAGTAGTTTTTGAGAAGATCAGAGAGGGCGAGGCTGACCTTGATCATGAAGGGGGGCTCTTTGCCGGAGCCGGTCAGTAATGAGGCAAGTTTTGGCAAAAGGTAGGTCACCATGACCAAAGCGAGCGCTCCTCCGGCACTGATGAGAAAAGCTGGGTAAATGAGTGCAC
>NZ_JBIPNG010000192.1:0-11559 GCF_044373815.1 Prosthecobacter sp.
TGGAAACGCTGCATGCGGCGGCGGTGGTGGCGCTGCTGGCGCCGATGGCGGGGACGCCCAATGCGCTGCTGCTGACGCTGGCGGCGGTGGTGGGCCTGGCGCAGTGCCGTGTGCGCGATGATGCGGCGCGCCCGAGCGCGTGGCCGCTGGTGGCGTGGGTAACTGCGGGCGTGGGAATCGCGGTGGTGGGCATGGAGTCCTTCTGGCTGCCGTGGCTGCTGCTGTGCCCGCTGCTGGTGCAGTCGCGCTGGATTTGGAGTGTGCCGGGCCTGGCCTGCGTGCTGTGCACGAATTCGCTGGTGGTGATGCAGCCGTGGTCATGGGCCGTGGCGGCTGCGGGCGTGGCCTGGGTGATGTTTTACGGTGAGGGCGCGGAGGGGACTGCGAAGGCGGGTGCGGGTGCCAAAGCTGACGCTCGTGATCTGAAGGCCGCCGGTGATCTGGCGGCTGCGAGTGGAATGGAGACTGCGGGTGACAAGGGTGCCGCGAGCGGCCTGAAGGATAGGTCCGCTGTGACCCCTGCGATTTATGAATGTGCCGTTGCGAATGCAGATGCCGCTCTGCGCGGTGAAGCTGCTGCCGCAGGTGAGCATGATGCCGCTGCGGATGCTTACACTGCTGTGCCGCTGGTGCCTGTGTGCGTGAGGCCGAGGCGGTTGGGCTTGGCGGTGCAGGTGGCTTTTTATGCCTGCCTCACCTTCCCTTTCCTCGCGTCCACGCTGCTGGCGATCGGCCAGAAGAGCTGGGAGCCGCCTGCGGGCGTGATGGCGCGGTGCATCTCGCCAAACTGCTTTGAAGTGCGTCTGCACGGTCAGCCCAAGGAGATCGGGCTGGCGTGCTACAGTTCCGCGAGCCGCGACCGGCACCACACGCTGGAGGTGTGCCTGAAGTACCGGGGCATCGAGCTGAGCGCGGTGGAAGCCTGCCCGCAGGTGATGACGGATGGCAAGCACTGGTTTCGCGAATTCTTCATGCAGGAAGGCCAGATGCTGGCGGACTACCCCGCCTACGTGCGGAGCACCTTCTGCCCCTGGAAAGACCCGGGGGTGCACCTGATCTTTGTCTCCGCCAATGGAGCGCACAGCGCCGCTGAATTCAACGCGGCCTGCGAGGTGCTGGCGCAGCGCTTCCATGAGGAGTGTGCAGGCGCACCGGATGCAAGGGTGGCGGTGGTGAAGGAGTGAATGCGTGGTGAGTGGTCAGGCCGCAATAATTCTGTCAAGTATTTGCACACTGACCCCCTTTTGAGTCTGCAGCGTTGACGCGGGAAGCCTCAAAATGGGGTCAGGATGCAAATTCTTGACAACTTACCCCCACCATTTCACGAAGATGAAGATGGAGAACAAGACGCTGCATCCAACGGCGGGTAACGCTCCAGTTTGAATTCGGGCTTCCCTCCCCGCCGTGGATGAGCTAGACGTTCGCCCAACTTCGAAAACACCATGAACATCCCACCTCCACTTTTAGAGAGACTTGCCTCAGAAGCTGAGGCCACTGCCAATCCCGCCGACGAGCAAACCCTCAGTCTGCTACGCGAACGAAACATCAACGGAGACGCTTTAGACTACTTCCGGGATTTTAACTTTGAAGCATCGGTTGATTTAGTCAGCTTGGATCCCGCCAAGGACAATCTAGACATGATGGATACGGTGACTCCCAATTGCGAGGTGTGGCAGCATGGATTCATTCCATTTGCCCGTGATTTTGAGGGCCGTATCTACTGCTTCAATCAAAATGACCGCGATACGTCGGGCCACTCCAAGATCGTGCGGCTTCAATACACCTTCGGGGAAGATACCTCGGTTGAGGACATTTCTGCTGCGGCGGAGCACATTGCTTCAGACTTCAATGCCTTTTTGGCGTTATACCTCGACTCCAAAGTTGACTCCATTTAGGCTCAGATGACGAACCGCTACCAACCAAGGGCGAACAAGGCGCGGCTGGACAACCGCTGGGGCTGCTCTCTCGGCCAAGCTTTCCCTAGCTTTAACCCGCTATCCCGTTTCGACGCTCACCCCCGCCCCAGCGGTGCCAGCGCTTAAACGTTCGGCCAAGAACCAGCGCCATGCCGAAGACCTACTATTGCTGGCGATGTAAGCTGCCGATACCTATGCTCACCGATGACGAGTGGGCAGAAGTGCGACCGCTGCTTCAGACTGACATCGAGCGCATCAAGGCATATCGCGCTGAATCGGGACTCGAGTTGAGAGAGGCTTTGAGCACGTTGCGCCATCGGGCCTGCGACAGGTATTTCGAGATTACCGGTTTCAGAGAGACGAATCCAAATGCACTTTGGCATCACATCCTTTCCGTTTACGGTCCCGAATGCCCCAGGTGCGGGCATCTGTTCCGAACTCCGAAAGCATCATTTTG
Organism: Prosthecobacter sp.; assembly: GCF_044373815.1. Lineage (GTDB taxonomy): Bacteria > Verrucomicrobiota > Verrucomicrobiia > Verrucomicrobiales > Verrucomicrobiaceae > Prosthecobacter. The sequence continues at coordinate 2,374 of NZ_JBIPNG010000192.1, forward strand.
CGCGAACTGTGGTTTCCGAACTTCCGCTTTACAACAATGACGCAAATCAACCACCAACCAAGGCCGAACAAAACGGATGCAGGCAACGGCTCGAAGGCTATCTGTCGTGTCAGCAACGTCTTGCGCTCGCCGTCGCCTGATCCGAAGCGTTATGGCTAAAAAATCATGAAACTAGGAAACCCAGAAATCAGTTTAGCCGTCTCTGACATCAAAGCGTCTTTAGCGTTTTACGAGGCACTTGGATTCAAGCGTGTTGAAGGAGCCGAAGCGGAAAAGTGGGTTGTTGTAGCACAATCAGACCTCCGAATTGGATTATATCAAGGTCACGTTGATGCGAATTCATTGACCTTTTTCGGAGGCGATATAGAAGCGATTGCGGTAAAGCTACATGAAGCAGGTTTCGAACTCAAACAGAGCCCCGAAACGGAAGAAGATGGTAGCTCTGGAGCGAAAGCAGTCGATCCAGACGGGAATCTGATCTATTTCAACACGTAAACCATCACGGCCATAGCAAAACGGATGCAGGCGACGGCTCGAAGGCCATCTGTCGTGTCATCGACGCCTCCCGCTCGCCGTCGCCTGATCCGAAGCGTTAGGGAAGAAAATATGAAAACCGCAATCTTCGCATTCCTTGCCAGTTCGGCACTATTGTCCGTAGAACCCATGAAGCCTGAATTTCACTACACCATCTTCATCGCAAAGCCCGCCAAGGACGTGTGGAGCGCGTTGACCGAGAAGAAGACCATCGATCAATACTACATGGCTCCAGTGCACACTTTGGAGCTGAAGAAGGGTGGTAAGATCAGCTACGGAGGCGGATCAGAACTCATCACCGGGACGATTACAGAGCTCGAAGAGCCGAAGTCCCTAGTGCATACCTTCAAGTTTGCTGGCTCAGACGACCCCGAGACTCGCGTCGCATACAAGATCGAGCCGATTGGAGACTCCATGTGCTCACTGACGATTTCGCATACCGGATTTAAGGCCGAGGATCAGACTTTCGCCGACGTCACGGGTGGATGGCCGGTGATTGCATCTTCCCTAAAGACTGTCCTTGAGACGGGGCACGGTCTGCCCTGGCCAAAGAAGAAAGAACCCTAACAAGACGCTGCATCCAACGGCGGGTAACGCTCCTGTTTGAATTCGGGCTTCCTTCCCCGCCGTGGATGAGCTAGACGTTATCCGCGAAAAAAATGAGGCCAAGCACTTCACTGAAAGCGAATAGCAGGCGCTAACCGCGCTCTGCATCACGCCGGGCGCGCAGCACGGGGAGGCCGAGGGAGAGGATGAGGAGGGGGATGACGTAGCCGCTTTTCAGGGCGTGGATGGGATCTCCGGGCATGCCGCGCTGCTCGACGATGTAGAACGCGTAGGCGGCGAGAGGCCAGCTGAGCATGAAGAGGATGGCGGAGGCGAGCACGGGAAGCAGTCTGACGCGGATGCCGAAGAGGCGGCAGAGGATGCTGAAGGTGATCGGCACGAGCACGATGAGGAGGAAACTGACGAGTTTCTCAGTGGCCATCGAATGTTGATCGTTATCGCCAAACGGCATCCAGCGGCCAAAGGCGGTCATAAGGAGGCGTCCCACGGTGAAATACGCGGCTGTGGAGTACACGAGGAGGGTGGCGGCAAAGGCCCAGGGGCGCTGCACGCGGGTGACGCTGAGGACCCAGAGGATGAAGGCGAAGACGCCTGCGGGGATGGCCCAGTGAAATTGCCCAATCCAGTCGAGTGAGGCCCAGCCGGTGCGCAGCTCCAGCTCGGCACGCCAGGCGACGCCGGAGAGGAGGGCGATGAGCCAGAGGGTGGTGCGCGGGTGGCGGAGGCTGGAGGGGCGGCTGCTCATGGGTGAAACGGAAGTGCTGACTCCTCTGGCTGTCATTCTTTGGGGTGCGTGAGGCAGATTTTGAGCAGGGATGTGAAGGGCGGAAGATTGGCTCCAAACTCGTGATGGAGCTCGTCGAGGGTGAAGCCGTTGGGGTCTGATTCACCGAGGGTCAGAAAGTTCATATCGCCAGGGGCGGGCTTGAACAGGACATAGCCGAGCCCGTATTCTTTGATCCACTTGAGCTTTAGTTGCCGACGCTCCTTCGCGGTGAGATGTGCCATTTCGAGCGCGGATTTGAACTGATACTGGGGAATATACCAAAAGGGCGTGCCCATAATTTCGTCGTCTCCTCTGAGCCGACCGCGTTCCGACTGCAGAACGTTGTCCAGCGATTCGGACTTCATCAGGTTCTCCAATTCGACCACGTGGCGATATTGATCTTCGAGTTTAAAGATGATCTGCTGCTTCTGCATGCCAGACTTCGAAACAACACAGGAGCTTGCCAGAAAGAGCAGGAGGAGCAGAAGGCCGGCCTGCGCCAAGGGTGGAGGACTCTTGCGCATGGACGCGGTATGCGGCTGCGAGCTGGCTATGGGAGCGGCACCCGGGCTGACCAATGCCGCGCTTTCCTCAGGTGGTTGTGACTGCATGCGGTGGTTTTAACTGTGAAGGTGCAGGCGCCGCAAGTGCCGAGTCGCGGCGCAGCTGGAGTGCAGGCGAATTTTTGGAGACTGGCCCCGATAGACAGCATGGAGGCAAGCCTTTTCCAAACCAGTTGCGGCGCAACTGGGCTACTATGACTGAACCGCTCAGGGTGGTGTCAGGACCTGCGCGTCTTCGAGATTGAGCTGGAGCTGGCGGACGCCCTGAGGGGTGGTGATGATGTCGATGCGGGTGATGGTGCCGCTCATGGTGACGGTGGCGCCGAGGCCGGCTTTGGCGATGTCAGCGGCGTTGGCGGTGGGCATGTAGAGGTGCACCCAGTGCTGCTGGATGGCGGGGTATTTGCCGCTGAGGAGGCCGGGGGCGGCGCGAATTTGAAATCTCTCGGGGCTCTTGGGGAGGGCGGCGGCGGCTTCGGTCTTGAAGGTGAACTTGAAGGGCTTGCGCAGGGCGAGGGTGGAGAGGGCGGTATTCAGCGCAGGGATGGAGTCGGCGGCCAGAGGGGCGGTGCTAAGGGTGACGCGGGAGGCTTCGGGGAGGGCGTCGAGGATGCGGTCGAGCGGGTAGTCTGCGGTCTGAACGGGTGCAGCGGGCGTGGGCATGACAGCGGGCGCAGCGGGGACGGCTGGCGCAGCGGGTTTGGCGGCGGGCTTTTCGGCGGTGGCTTTTTCGGCGGCACCTTTGCCGTTGTTCATGACGGGAACGATGAGATCGACATTGAGCCGGGGATTGTCGATGGCGGTGAGCTCGGCGCGGTTGACGGTGCCGGTGACGGTGATTTCATCGCCGAGGCGGATCTTGGGGATGAGGCCGTTGGGATCGGTGTGGACCATGACCCAGGAGAAGACGAGGAGGGTGTCGCCGCCGCGTTTGAAATTTTCCTCCACACCGAGACGCCAGCCGACGAGGTTCTCATTGCGAAAGGAGTAGGGGTCGAGCTTGGTGACTTTGCCACGGTAGGTGCCGACTTTGCCGACTTCCTTGGTCTCGATCTGCCGGGTGATGCTGAGGGCGACCTCGGCTTTTTTGTCGCTCCAGAGTTTCAGCATCTCCTTGGCGGGGATGTCTTTGAGCATGTCCTTGAAGGCGCGCACGCCGCCGGCGTTTTGCGCGCTGGCATCATGCAGCATGAGCAGCGGAGCGAGGAGGACGAGCAGGAGGCGGGCCGGTTGTTTCATGCGGGTGTACTAGGTGGGAAGTGCGTACGCACAATGGGTATCGCCAAAATGCATTGGGGGTCTTTTTCCTAGCAGATGCCTTTTCAGTGGCGGCTTCGAGGTGGCCGGGCAAGGGTGCGCGCGGCTTCTGGAAGGCGACCGGGCATGAGTGTCCCCTGCCCTGGCTGCCTGAAAACTCAGAGTCCGCCGAACCAGCGCTCGAGGGTCTTGTCCTTGGCGACGGCGGCGGTGATGACCATGAAGAGACCAAACAGGCCGACGAATAGGCGCGGTAAAAGATCAAGCTCGATAGGAGTCATTGCTGATCCTAAAGTAAACATGGAACCCATCGCGCCTCCTAATGTTCGTAGTATAATCACGGTTGTAACGTGAGGCTTGATTTAGAATCAATCAATACTTTTTTCTTACATTTATGAATATATGTTAAAATCATCTCTGGGTGAATGATTTAAGCGTGTGCCGGGCGGATGGACTGTGGTGGTGGGCGCGACAGACAGGGCTGACGAAGCTGGCGAATGCTGCGCGGTGGAAGATCTGACACGGGGAATTCCATGCGCTGTGAAGGGGCCAAGGGGTGGCGTTTCACTGAGGGAGACGGGCCCAGCTGCTTTGACTGGGAGGTGTCGATGAGGCGGCAGGAAGCAGGCTGGCTCGCGCTCAGGGTGTCTTTGAACCAAAATGGGGCTGGCGTGCGGGGCGCTGTCCCTTCATCCTTGGAGCTTCCTCCTGAATGAAATTTCCACCCTCGCGACTGACGGCAAGGCATGTGTGCGGCGTGCTGGCGGTGCTGCTCTTCGCGCACTGTGCCCATGCCTATTGGAAATCGCTGCCGCGGCAGATGGGGAAGTTTGAGAACTGGCACATGGAACTGACGGTGGAGGAGGTGCCGCATTGGAGCTTTGCCGGGCAGTTTTTGTTCGGCGGGCCGATGTTCTTTGATTATCGCTTCACCTTGTCCCGAGGGGATGAGCTGTGCTCCAGCTTTGTGATTCATTGCGAATCCAGCTCACGCTTCAGGAAGGCGGAGTTGAGGACTGACCCCATTCCGAATGGGAAAGAGCATGAGGATGGGGATGAGGATCAGAGGGTGAACTTGGTGTGTACTCTGGACGGGGCGCTGAAGGTGATCTGCCGTGGAGAGCTGTATCACCAGATCCACTGGTCCACCGAGTAGCGGTCGTGATCTGGCAAGCAAGGCAGCGGCGGAGGAGCGGGCGATGCTGCTGTTTCGATATTGAGGGCTACAGCCCCCCCAGTGGCTGCGCGGGTGATTCGCGCTGCTTGCTCGTGCTTCCTCAGAGCAATCGGGGATCAAACGAGAAGGGCACGGGCTTGCCGATGACGACTTTTTTGAAGTCGGGGTGCGCGGGATTGAGGAGGTAGTTCGACTCGCCGGGGATGATGGCGCTGGGGAGTTCCAGCACGGCGGAGCGGGCTTCTTTGGCCCAGAGATCGCCCAGCGCGCGGGTGGAGGGCGGGGCGGGCGAGAGCGCCCAGCCGGGGGGCAGTGCGGTGACTTTTTCCACGAGCGCGGCCTCGAACTCGAGGGGGATGGCGGCGTAGGTGAAGATCACGGGCGGATTGAGATGCACGAGGGACTCCAGCGCGGCCAGCGCCTGGGTGCTGCTGGTGTACACGAGGCTGACGCCGGCGGAGTTCCAGCGGCCGCCGTAGAGTCGCGCGCCTTCGCCACTGAAGGCGGTGGCGGCGTGCTTTGCCTTCACGATGCGCCAGGCCTGCAGCTTCATGAGTAAACGCTGTATTCGATGCGGCCGAGGAGATCTTCCACTTCACGGGCACCGACCTCCGTCTCTGCGTACTCCAGCGGCACCGCACCGCCGAGGCCGCGCTGCGCGGAGGTGAGCCATGCACGCGCATTCTCCGTGGACTCCATGACCTCCACGGCCTTGCCCATGAGCCGGGCAAAGCGCACGACGCGGTCTGACTCTGCGGGATCCAGCCTGCCCGCCGCCATGCGCCGGTGCAGGGTGGCTTTGGAGATGCCGAGCATGGGCACGAGCCTTTCCATGGAGACGTCCAGGCTGCTGCGCAAGTCATCCAGCTCCTGCACGGGAAGGCCGATCTTGAGGGACTGGATGAGTTTGGCCGTGGTGAACTCAAACGGCGCATGCCTGCCTGCAGCGCCATGCGCCAGGTAAGCCACGATGCCGCCGCCCGCTTTCCGGGCGCCTACGCCGCCTTCTGCACGGCTGTGGTACACAGCGGCAGTCTCTTGGATGAGATTGAGTTCTTTTTTCATTTGATACTTATATATGCGTCATTTGACACAAAAGTCAAACACGTTTTTGAGGCAACACAGGGGCCTTGCCTTCTGGCGGCGGAAGGGGGCAGCATGGCCTCACGGTGGTGGTGCATCCACTGATACTCGGATGATGTGGGATCGGGAGCTTGGGATGAAAATGCAGGGGTTTTGAACCGCTGATGAGACGCTGACTTGACGCTAATACTGAGCCGAGCGAAGCGAGTCAGACGACCGCAGGGAGCCCGAAGGGGGAGCGAAGCGAATCAATCCGGAATCCGTCATTTCTGACTTCAACTATCAATGTCTTGTGGGCTTCACGTCAGCGGTCAGGGATCTTGGTTCGGCAGATGGATCCTGCATGCGCAATCCACGCTTTGACTCTGATTCAGGCTCTCTGCTCACTCTGCCTCTTTGCTTCTCTGCGGCAAAGACAAGCGTCCCTGCCGTGGGCTAGCAAACAGCGGGCGCAGGCGGGTTTCCCCTGCCCTGCCTCCGACGGTCTAGGCGCGGTGGGTTGGAATGAGGGCTGGCCTTCTTCCTGCCAGTCAGATATAAAGTTCGCCTCTCATGAACGGATTGTATCTGGCTTCATCCACGGCGGCGGCGGTGTATCTGCTGTGGGTCGTTTGCCGGCTGAAATCACGGGTTTGCCTCCCGGCGCTGGTGCTTGCTTTGATGCTGGCGGTGCATGTCTCGCGCATCCTGTGGGTGGTCGTCACCCACAAGGCGTGCGATGGGTGGGACGTGGCTTTCAATGCGGCCTACGCGGCGCTGGCATTCGGTTTCGTCTGCGTCCTCAAAATGCAGCAGCGCATTTGATTCACGGTGGCGGGGCACGTCGTGGGGTGCGGGGCTGGATGCGGCAAACGTGACCCGGGCGGTCTTTTTGTTGCCTGCCCCCTATTGCAGTTACCGGAGCCTGCAGGGCGGCGGGCCATCGTAGGGTATCACCCCATGGTGCAGGGGTTGCAGGCTTGGTAGTGTCTTCGGGAAAGCAACGGGGATCGCCCCCGACGCAGGCCCTGAATCAGCACTCTCCGCACATGAACACACTCGCCCCCACTCTCGCCAGGAACAATGGATCACCTCAGCTCCAGGCCCCCGCTTTCAACCCTGAGAGCCCTCAGCCACCTGACGAAGAACTCATGGCCGCCATCCAGCGGCGCGATGCCTCGGCTTTGGAAACGCTGATCGAGCGCCACCGCCGCATGCTCAAGTGCGCCATCCAGCGCACGGTCTCGGATGAGGCGGGCGCAGACGATGTCCTGCAGGAGTGCTTTCTCAGCCTGTGGCGGCAGTCACACCATTACTCGCCCGCCAAAGGCCGCCCGCTGGCCTGGCTGACGACGCTGTGCAAGCGCCGTGCGATCGACCACGTGCGCCGCTCGCTGGCCTACTGCCGCGCCGTGGGCCGCATGGAGGTGGAGATCCAGCACACCGAGTCCTACTCCCAGGGCCGCGCGGATGAATGCGTGCAGGCAGACCTGGGCCGCGTGCTGGGCGAGCACCTGACGCTGCTGCCCGTGGCGCAGAAGAAAGTCATCGAGCTGGCCTTCCTCCAGGGCATGAGCCAGCGCGAGGTGGCCCACACCATGCAGACACCGCTGGGCACCGTGAAAACCCGCATGGAGCTGGGATTGAAACGGCTGCGCCAGGTCTTCCGCACGCGCAATGCCATCCACAGCCTGCAGGCGGCGTGATGAGAATGGCGGATGCCTGCCGTCCGCCGCGCTCTCATTGAAGCCCCCTGCCCGACGCCCCTCATCTTCGGTGCCGCCCGCCCGCACCACCCTCATTTTATCCAACCACACCCCAGCATCTACTATCATGAAACCTTATCTCCTCCTGGCCCTCGCGCCTTTTCTCCTGTTCTCGTGTGACGGACGGGTCAACACCGTCGGCCCCGGTCCGGACAAGGTGATCGAGAAAAAAACCACCATCGTCACCCCGGATGCGGAAACGACAGTGAACAAGACCACCGTCATCACTCCCACCACCGAGAAGACCACCACGACCACCACCGAAACCAAGAAATAAACCGCCCATCCCTATGAAAAAACACCCGCTCTTTTATTGCTGCCTTGCTGCAGCCGCCTTCACGACTCTCTCCAGCTGCGACTCGATGGACGACGATGACCGTCGCCCGCCCACGACCATCACCACCACCACGGAAGAAACGACGACCCGCAGGTCGCCCCTGACCCTGGCCCCCGTGTCCACCACGACGGAGACCACCACCGTCCGCTCGAACTAACTGCCGTTCCTCGCTTGGGCCGGGATGTCTCCGCTGGAGGCACCCCGGCCTTTTGCTGGGCGCGCTCCGTGGTATTTGCTGGTAGCGTCAGGCGGGGTGGATGGGTGCAGCGGGGAATGGCGCGGATGCAAGAGAAGGCATCGCGGGATCGAGCGCCGAAGATCAAAGCGTCCAGGAGCGCGGACTTCAGTCCGCAGCACTCCGCGAAGACACATGGCTCCGCACCTCCCTCGAGTTCGCTGCACCGCATGCACGCCGAATTCCGAAACGTCCCTCTGCCCCTCGCTTTCACGTGCCGAAACACTCGCGTTTGCGAACTTCCAACTGCAGCGACATGCGCTGAGTGAAAGCGACCAGCTGCGGACTGGAAGTCCGCGCTCCGAGGGCGCTGTGGCCTGAGGCGCTCTAACCGGCCGCTCGAACTAACTGCCGTTCCTCGCTTGGGCCGGGATGTCTCCGCTGGAGGCACCCCGGCCTTTTGCTGGGCGCACGCCATGGTTTTTGCTGGTAGCATCAGGCGCGGGTGGGTGATGGGTGCAGCGGCGGGTGGATAACAATGCCAGGCATGAATGCCCCAGGTCGGGTTACACCCCATCGTTATTCGTCTCCCGCTGGCACAGAGTGGTTGCATGCGGATCGGCGAAAATTCCGTCCGCAGAACCACCCACATCCAACCCACACGACCATGACAACACTCGAAATCAAAGGCGACTGGAACATCACCAAGGGCAAGCTGAAGCAGAAATGGGCCCAGCTCACGGACGACGATCTCCAAAACATCGAAGGCAAGGAGGAAGAACTGATTGGCCGCATCCAGAAGCGCACGGGTCAAACCCGTGAAGTCGTGGAACATGCCATCAAGGGCACCTCATCCAGCTGCTGCAATTGAGCGTGCAGCACAGAGCAAACGCATGAAACCAGAGCCACCAGCAGTCGAAAAGAAACTCGGCACCGATCTGAAGACGTTTGAACAACTTCCCGCCAAAACCAAGGAATTGGA
>NZ_JBIPNG010000610.1:0-3353 GCF_044373815.1 Prosthecobacter sp.
ACCCCCGGCTCGACTTGTCAGATCGTTTGCGCTCCGCACCGTCTCAGGGTATAAAGGCCCGCCTTTCTCCGTTACAGCCGTCATTCCCGTCATGACTTCCGGATTGCACTCCCAACTCCCCAAGGCCCTCGTCGCCATCTTCGCTCTTGCTCTGGCATCAGCCTCGTTCGACGTGGCGCATGCAGAAGATGCAAAGCCGGGGTTCTTCAAAAAGCTCTTTGGCGGCGGCAGCAAAGCCGAAACGCCCCCTCCTGCGCCCGAGCCTGAGAAAAAACCGGCCGCCAAGCCGAAGCCAGAGCCGGAAAAGACGGCCACCAAGAAGCCCGCGAGCAGCAAACCGCCACGGGTCATCATCACCACGACCGGCGGCAAAAAAGTGGAGATCGGCAAAAAAACCGCTCCTGCCAAGACCGTTGCGAAAACAGAGACTCCCAAGCCTGCGCCCAAGCAAGAGCCCATCAAGGATGTCACGAAATCCACGGCCAAGGACAACGAAGCCCCGATGAAGGGCGAGTTCAAAGAGGACGATGACGACAAGACCGTCAGCACCGAGAAGTCCAAAGCCGTCGAAGTCCTTCCCGCCAACGGCGGCTGGGAGATCGTGAAAATCGGCGGGCGCGACTACGTGACGGCGGAGAGCATTCGTAATTTCTACAACCCCGTCTACGGCTTCACCACCTTCCGGACACAGGGCACGCACTTCTGGCTCGGCTCCTCCAAGCTCATTCTCAAAGCGCAGATCGGCTCTCAGGAAATGCTGATCAACAACATCAAGTTTATCCTCAGCTTTCCGGTGGTGGAGTACAACGGCAAGGTGCTCTTCTCACGCCTCGATCTGTGCAAGCTCATCGACCCCGTGCTCTACCCCAGCCACATCCAGAACGCCGAATTCTTCGACACCGTCGTAGTCGATGCCGGCCATGGCGGCCATGACGCCGGTGCGCGCGGCATTTACGGTTACGAAAAAGACTTCGCGCTGAAGATGGCCATGTCTGTGCGCGCAGCTCTGATGCAGCGCGGCTTCAAGGTGATCCTGACACGCGCCAACGACACCTTCATCACCCTCGGCGGACGCGTGGCCATCGCGAACCAGACGCCGAAGAGCATCTTCCTCAGCTTCCACTTCAACTCCGGCGGCGCTGCCGCCACGGGCATCGAAACCTGGGCGCTCACGCCGCAGAGCGCAGCCGCCACGATCAGCCGCGGTGGCGGTTACAACGTCAACGGCGTCACAGGCAACAAGCAGGACTCCGCCAACATCGCCCTCGCCACCGCTGTGCATGCCAGCGTCATCAGCCGCTTCAAATTCGTTGACCGTGGCATCAAGCGCGCGCAGTGGAGCGTGCTCTCCGGCTGCAAGCGTCCCGGCATCTTGTTTGAAGGCGGTTTCGTCACCAACGGTGCCGAATGCCAGCTCGTCGCCTCCGAAACGTACCGCCAGCAGGTTTCAGCCGCCATCGGCGACGCCGTGCTGAACTACCGCAAGGCGCTCGAATCAGCCATGGTCAAGCGCTGAGGCAGGAAGGATAATCCTTCACACCTGCGGCAATTTCTCCCGCAGCAGCGCGGTCAACTCCGTGGTCTCCTCCAGCGTGAACTCCGCATTCACCTTGGGTTCGTGATGGCTCAAAATGCGTACCGTTCGCGGCACGCCCGCATTGATGGCCATTTGGATGTCTCGATCATGATCGCCCACCAGCCAGCTGCGGCTCAGATCAATTCCGTGTTCATCACGCGCGCGAGAGATCATCTCCGCGCTTGGCTTGCGGCAGGTGCAAGTTCCCGCGAGGTGAGTGCAGGCATAGATGCCATCGAGCGCAGCATCATGCGGGACCAATTCGCTTTGCATGTGCGCATGCAATTCGTCGAGAGCCTCCTGCGTCATCAGCCCTTTGCCCACGCCCTGCTGGCTCGTCACCAGAATGGTCGCATAACCACGTTCACGGCACAGCGCCAGCGCATCGATGATGCCGGGCGCAAAGTGAAAATCCTCCCAGCACAGCACATAGCCGTCCCCCGGGGAGACATTGACGACACCATCGCGGTCAAAGAAAACAGCGGGACGAAGAGGCGAAACAGTGGGCATGCGCCGCACGCATAGCCGCGCTGTCATGGCAGGGAAACTGATCTTTGACGCAGCAGCAAAAACCGTTTTTCATCCAAGCATGCGACGCCGTGTTTTCGTCGGCTCCGCTTTTTATTCCTGCACCGCTCCCGGCCACACGGGAAAACCGTGAAAGCAGACATTGTCCCCCAAGGGGCGGACGGTGACGTCTTTCAGCTCGATGGAGGCGGGCAAGGCAGGACCAGCGATGGAGGGGCGGCCACCGCCGCAGAGACGCGGAGCGATGTACCAATAGACTTCATCGACGAGCTGCTCACGAAACGCGTGACCGAGGACAATGCCACCGCCCTCAATGAGAACAGAAAGCACGCCGTGCTTCCCCAGAATGGCAAGCGCTTCGGGCAGATCTTTGCCATGCATGATGACCGTGCGGTCTTTGAAATCATCGGTGAAGATCTGGGAGTGCTGGGGAATGTCGCCGCTTCGGGTGAGCACGACGCGCCAGGGCTGCAGCTTGCCGCTGCCAGCGCTGCCATCACGCAGCGTGAGTTGGGGGTTGTCTTTGCGGATGGTCTCCGCACCGACAAGGATGGCGTCCACACGCATGCGCAGTCTGCGGCCGTGGGCACGGGCGGCATCGTTGGTGATCAGCGAACTTTCCCCCGCCGGACGCGTGATGCGGCCATCCAGACTCTGCCCGGCCTTGGCGATCACGTAAGGGATGCCGGTGGTGATCCATTTGGCAAAGGGGCGGATGATCGCCCGGCACTCTTCATCGAGCACTCCGGCAGTGACCTCGATGCCCGCAAGCATGAAGATGCTGCGGCACTGCTCGCGATGGCTGGGATTGGGATCATGGGCGCCGAAGACCACGCGCTTGATGCCAGCGGCTTTGATCGCCTCGGTGCAGGGCGGTGTTTTGCCCTGCGTGCAGCAGGGTTCGAGGGTGACGTAAATCGTGGAGCCGCGCAGCAGCTTGGGGTTTAATTTTTGCGCATCGCGGATGGCCTCTACCTCGGCATGCGGCTCGCCCGCCTTGTGGTGGTAGCCGCGACCGATGACTCTTTCCTGGGCGACAATGACAGCGCCCACGGGCGGATTCGGGCTGGTGAGACCGACGCCAAGCTGGGCCTGGTCGAGGGCGAGGTGCATCCAGTGCTGGTCGGGCGTTTCTTTATGAGCGATGGGCGGCGGCATGAAGGGTCCGCATGATAGGCGATGAAACGAACCTGAGAAGCAATAAGAGTGTCACACAAATGGGGATCGACCCATGGTCTTGAAGCTTTTT
>NZ_JBIPNG010000611.1:0-3352 GCF_044373815.1 Prosthecobacter sp.
ACGGCGGATTCCGTACAGTCCGCAGCTGCGCTGGACGGCGCGGATCCCATGTGCGCGCTGTGCGGCACCGGTTCGGATGGAGGATACTTTCTGCCGGTGGTGATTTCCGTGGCAGTCCTTGTTGGGTTCGTCGCCTGGCTGCAAAAGAAGCGAACTGCTTGATCCTCAGGGGCAACTTCCGTTTGCGCCGTCATCGTGTCCGCGTAAATGCCGCGCGTGAAACAGGCATTTGTATTGGGCGCAGGCATTGGCGAGAGGCTTAAACCGTTGACGGAGCAGCTTCCGAAGCCGCTGGTGCCGGTGTTTCACCGGCCGCTGATCACCTATGCGTTTGATCACCTGCTGGCGGCGGGTGTGTCACGTCTGGTGGTAAACACGCATCACATCCCGGAAGCTTATGCCGAGGCCTTTCCCGATCAAAGCTACAAGGGCACGCCGATCCAGTTCCGTAATGAGAGCCCGGTGCGCCTAGAAACCGCCGGCGGGATTGCCAATGTGCGCGATCTGCTCGGAAACGAGCCCTTCCTCGTCTACAACGGCGACATTCTCACCGACCTGCCGCTAAAGCCGCTGCTCACCGAGCACCGTGAAAACGGCAATCTCGTCACCTTGGTGCTGCGCAGTCATGGGCCTTCGCTGCACATCGCATTTGATCCTCGGCGCGGTCTCGTCACCGACATTCGCAACAAGCTGGGCACAGGTGACGAGGGGAAATACCTCTTCACCGGCATCTACGCCTGCGATCAGGCCATTCATGACTGGATCACTCCCGGCAAGGTCGAGTCCGTCATCCCCATCTTTCTCAACATGATACGATCCGGGGCGAAACTCGGCGCCGTCGTGATTGATGAGGGCAGTTGGTGGGATCTGGGCAGCCGCACGGCCTATTTGTCAGCGCATTCAGCTTTGAACGGCATGTATGGCCCTGCGATTGATCCAGCGGCGCAAATTGAAGCCGGAGCCGTGCTGCGTGGCATCAATGTCATCGGTGCCGGAGCCGTGATTGAAGCCGGAACACAATTGGAAGACAGCATCGTCTGGCCCGGCGGGCGGGTTAAGACGGGTGCTGATCTGAAGCGCTGCATCGTCCGCAGTGGCATCACGGCGGCGGGGAGGGCTGAAGACGTCGATTTTTAGGCGATAATTGCTTTGCGTTGGACATTCAGCGTCCGCATTCGTCATTCTACGTTTCCCCGCCATGCTCCCCGAACACGAGGCTTTGCTCATTTTCACCCGCGAACAGTTCCCTGAACTGAGCGCCACGCCATGTGAAGTGGAGGTGATCCTCAAGGGCGCTTCCGACCGCCACTTCTACCGACTCAAGTGGCAGGCTGAGCGGGAGCCGATGATCCTCATGGTTTATACGCTGGCGCGTCGTGACAATCCGAAATTTGTCCCCGCTACTTACCGCCTGAAGAAAATCGGTGCGCATGTGCCGCAAGTGTATGCCTTTGATGAACATCGCCTTTGTGTCTGGCTGGAAGATCTGGGCCGTATCGACCTGCAGTCCTTCAACGGCCACCCCTGGGAACGGCGTTTGCCCCTGTATCAGGCGACCCTGCGTGAGGCGGCCAAGTTTCATGGCGTCGGCGAAAACACCCTCACTGCGGTGGATATCAACGAGCTGGAACCCGGCTTTGACGAGGCGCTCTACGAATGGGAGCAGGGCTACTTCCTCGAGCATTTTGTGGGAGGCTATCTGGGGCGCGAGTTTGCCAATGCCGAGTACAAAGCCGCTCATGAAACGCTCCGGCAGCTCCGCCGCCGTCTGGCCGGACTACCGCGCTGCCTGGTGCATCGGGATTTTCAAAGCCAGAACGTGCTCATTCGTGGTGAGGACGCATGGCTGGTGGACTACCAGGGCCTGCGCCTTGGCCGCGCGGAATACGATCTCGCCTCGCTGCTCTACGACCCCTACGTGAGCCTCACGAAGACGGAGCGCGCCTGCCTGCTGAGCTACTATGCCGAGCATCGCGGCCTGGCGCTTCCTGACTTGAGTGAAGTTTTTTACCTCTGTGCCGCCCAGCGGCTCATGCAGGCGCTCGGGGCTTATGCCAATCTCAGCCGCAATCTCGGCAAACCGCACTACGAGCAGCACATTCCAGCTGCGGTGTCGAATCTGGCCGAAGTCTGCGCCGAAGGGCAGGGACTGCACGAGCTGCGCACGTTTTTTGCCGGTGGGCTGTGATCAAATCTGGCGCCATTCCCGGCCGGGCTGGATGACGCATGCTGCCATGAGCCTAGAAATTAACGTGGCAGGAAGGAAAGCCAAATGCGAAATCGCATTGCTCTCACCTGCGGGATAGGCTCTAAATGGCTCACCCCAACCTTCCGCATGTCCGAAACCGCCGCCGCCACGCCGACCCCCGCGCCCAGCAAGCGTCGCGTTTTCGCATCCCGTTTGTTCAGCACCCTGCTGCTGTGGTCTCTCCTGACCCTGGCTTTTTTGCAGTGGCAGAACACCTGGCTGATCATCGCCATCACGGGTTTTTTTGGCGTGTCTGGCGCAGTCGAGTATTTCCGGCTGCTGCGCAATGATCCGCATGCGCGCTCCTTCAATGCGCTGGGCTTTGTCATCTGCATTGTTTACTGGGGAGTGGTTCTTTGGTACACGACTTCCCGTCACAAGGCACCGCCCATGGAGTTTGATCTCGCGGCGCTCACTGCCAGCGTGCACGGCTCCTTCATCCTCTGCTACCGCCATCAGCTCGAAGGCGCGTCCACCCTGCAGCGCATTTTCAACACCGTCTTTGGCACCGTTTACACCGTCATCTTCTTCGGCTTCATGGTGCGGCTCATGTACTTCCATGCGGATGGCAAGGGCATCACGGACATCTTCCTCGTGCTCTTCCTCATCATGGTCACCAAGTTCAGCGACATGGGGGCCTACGTGGTGGGTGTGTTGTTCGGGAAGCACAAAATGATCCCGCACATCAGCCCTGCGAAATCGTGGGAGGGCTTTGTCGGTGCCTTTATTGGCTCTTTTGGCGCCGCTGCGGTGCTGCTGGCCACCATCCCTGAAAAAATTGCCCCCATCACCTGGGTGCATGGAATGATTCTCGCACCGCTGCTCTGCGCCACTGCCGTCACGGGGGATCTGGCAGAATCCGTGCTCAAACGCTGCGTGGCCATCAAGGACAGCGGTCACGCTCTCCCCGGCATCGGCGGCATCCTGGATCTGACGGACAGCCTGCTCTTCACCGCGCCGGTGTTTTATTTTTACTTGTCCGCCATCGCACGATAAGCCAAAGCAAGCATTCGTGATGCGCAAAGTTCTCCTCCTCGGCTCCACCGGATCCATCGGCACCAGTGCCCTCAAAGTCGCGCGCGACATTCCCGAGCGCATGCAGAT
>NZ_JBIPNG010000612.1:0-3349 GCF_044373815.1 Prosthecobacter sp.
CAAGTGCAACTGCGCACCATGCTGAACCTCGATGTGGCGCAGGCCAAAGTGCTGCCCAGCCCCGACGACATCCTTCAGCAAAATCTCGGACGCCGCCTCCGCATGTACGCCCGCTTCCTTCACACCGGCGAGCTCTTCGGCCTCATCGGCCAGACCCTGGCGGCCTTGTGCACCTTGACCACCCTGATCCTCATCTGGACAGGCTTCGCCCTCACCTTCCGCCGCTTCTTCCCCAAAAGCAGCCACGCCGCCGCATCGGAGACAGCTTCATAATTTGGACCTAGTTAGGTTGGATCAAGTCCCTGCGGGGTGCGGAAGTGGTGTTCCGCCCCTGCAGGTTCATTCCCCCGCGCATGAAGCGCAAGAAATGGTTGTTAATCTGCAATTGCGACTCAGTCGCAGAAAATACTTGCGCGTATATCCATCCAATTCACTATTCGGCCCGCTGCGACAGAATCTCAATATCGACCTTTCATGAAGCCAATTGCTCCTTCCAATTTCCCCCGCACCGCTGGTACCGCGCTGGCTGCCGCTGCCCTCCTTTTCCTTGCCATAGCTTCCCATGCCCGATCCCAAAGCGTGCGCAATCCAGCAAGTAAACCGAGTTCAGACATCGTCACCGAACTCCCAAACATCGTTATCACCGCAGACGCTCCAGAGGAACCGCAGGTCAAAATCCCCTACCTGCCACCGGTCGAAGGCACCAAGATTTATGCGGGAAAGCGTGCTTCTATCATTGAACTCAAAGCGCTGCCGGAGGTGATCTCCAACAACTACCGCCAGGCGTTCGCACTAACCCCCGGATTGCTCGTGGCTGAGGAAACCACCCCGCTGGTCAGTCTGGGGTATCGAGGCATCGGCGGACCGGATCGCGCCCAGTTCATGCAGATCCTGCAGGATGGTATTCCCATCAGCGCCGATCCTATCGGCTATCCTGAGGCCTACTGGACACCCCAGTTGGAGTCGGTGCAACGCATCGACTTTCTGCGCGGCGGTGCCTCGCTCATTTATGGCCCCCAGCCTGCCGGTGCCCTGAACTATGTGACGCTCATGCCGCGTGCCGACAAGCCGCTGGGCGTGCGCCAGCAGTTCATCATGGGCACGGATGATCTCATTTCTTCCTACACCTCCGTGGATGGCACGATCGGAAAACTCGGATATCACGGCTATTTTGCCCATCGATCCGCCGATGGCTTCCGACAGGCGAACAGCGACTACGAGACAAATGGTGGCCGGGTGAAACTGGTGTACCAGCAGGATGAAGACACCCGCTGGATCTTCGGTGTGGACGCCTTTGAGCAGGAAAACGGCGAACCAGGAGGCCTGAGTAGTGCCGGTTATGCCGCCGCCCGGAATCAGACGGTGCGTTTCAACGACCGCTTCAAGCTCAGCCGCTACGCGATGAGCATCGAACTGCAGCACCGCATGTCCTCAGACACCGAACTCAGCATCAAAACCTGGGCGGCCTACTATGACCGCTGGAGCCGCAGACAGAATGGCGGTGGTTTTGGCATCGTTCCGGTCGGGGTGACTACCAGCATCGACCGGCAGGAGTTCTACAACTGGGGCATCGAACCACGCATCCGCCATGACTACGAGGCCTGGGGAGGCAAACACACGATCAGCGCAGGCATGCACTTCTACCTGTCGCATTCTCCCACCACCACCAAAACGGGAGCCACCGTCACCTCAAACGACGGACCCATCCTGCGCGACGCGCAGCGTGACATCATCTACGGCTCCGTCTTTGTGGAAAACAAATTCACCTTCGGCCGCCTCACCATCACGCCGGGTTTTCGCATGGAACTCGTGAATCAAGACATGACCCTGCAAAACTTCGCCGTGGGAGCAGTGCCTGAAACCAACAACAGCAAGTTCGATTATCAGCCGCTCTTTGGCCTGGGTCTGGCCTATGATCTTGGCAGCGAGACCATGCTGTATGCCAACATCTCGCAAAGCTACCGTGCCACCACTTTCGCCCAGTCGCTCATTCCGGTTGCCAACGGTACGGCAAATGATGCCGCACCCAGCGTCGGCTGGCATTACGAACTCGGCATGCGCGGCACGCCACGCCCCTGGATCACCTGGGACAGCGCCTTCTTCCTGGTCGATCTCGACAACAAATTTGGCACCACCGGCACGGCGCTTACCAGCGTCGGACGTTCCATCAACTACGGCTGGGACGGCGCCCTGCAGTTTGATGTCATCGGCGCCCTTGACGCCGCCAACGGCACCCATCGCGGCGATCGCCTCGGCGCATTAAACCTGTATGCGAACGCCTCGCTTCTGGAAGCACGCCTCAGCGGTGGCCCCAACAACGGCGGCACACCGCAGTTTGCCCCGCCCTACATGGTGCGCACGGGTGTCATTTACAGTCGCAAGAGCAAACTCAAGCTCGCCTTCCTCGGCACCCTGATGGCCCGTCATAGCGGCAGCGACACCGCCGCCGCCGGTTTCGACATCCCCGCTTACACCACCTGGGATCTCACCGCAGAAATCCCCGTGACACAAAACCTCAAGCTCATCGGCGGCCTCAACAACGTCTTCGACAAACAGTACTTCGCCCGCGTCAACGCCGGTGGCATCGACCCCGCCTACGGCCGCAATTTCTACATCGGCGGAAGCCTGACATTCTAACTTTGTTGGTTGGAGGTGTCTCTGTGGGGGCAAATGTGGTGTTTTGCCCTCACAGAGATTTTTGTCCCAGTCCTTCGATTTTCCAGCCGTCGGGACACTCGCGTTTAACAAGTCCCCTTCGAGCCACTGTCAATGGGCGGCGGTTCATGAGGCCATGGCAACGACCTGATGCCGCGCAATCACTCACTACTTCCGAAACGGCGAAGCCGGCATGCCCGCTCCGTTGAAAAGCGTGGCCACGGGATTGTCCTTCCACGCGTAACGCACCTGCTTCGGTTCAGCGACCGCCTTGCATGAGACGACAACGGTTTCGCCCTCGATCTTCGCATCGGCCACCTGCCACTGGCCGTCCGCTCCGGCGACTTCAAACTCCGTCAGTTCTCCTTGAGCGTTCAGCCCCTTGGCATGCGTGAAGGTCAGCACGAATGAACCGCCCTTCACTGTAGCTTTGTCAATCAGCGGCCCGGAAGTGTCAGCAACATCCTTGTGATACACCGCACCCAGCGCCCACTGCGCGAGGCGGCGGCCCACTTCCTGTTTGTTGGCCGGATGAATATTTTTCGCCTCGCCAATGTCGAGCGTGATCGCCATGCCGCTGTTCGGAATCGTGCTCAGCGCGTTGAGCATCTGCTCGCGCACAATCGGCCAGCCTTCGCCTGCACGGGTGAAATTCGGCAGCTGCACCCAGGCAAAGGGAAACTCGTCGTTCCAG
>NZ_JBIPNG010000613.1:0-3346 GCF_044373815.1 Prosthecobacter sp.
CTGCAATGGTTTTAAGGGCAAAACGACGTGTAATTTCTTTCATGGCGATTTCCTGGTGGTGCTAGGGTGGGTACTTCTAAACTGCATGCAGAAGAGTAGCAGGCGCATACAGAATATTGATCAGGGATTTCCCTTGACAGGGGGCGCAATGCTGAGTTGTTGGAGCTTGGCGAGCAGGTCGTTGCGGACCTGCACCCCTAGCGTCATGGCTTGGGCGCGCAACTCTTGTCGACGTGCGCCCGGCAGTCGGACCTCGGGATCCTGTGCTATGTGATCGAGAAGGGTCTGTACTCGCTCGTGATAAACCCCTTCTCCGGCCAGCCGGGAGGGAGCCAAGGCCAAAAAGGCCTGGCCGATTCGAGGGGCGTTGCCATCGGGTGCGAAGAAGGCATCTGCCTCGAAACTCAGAGCAGAGCCGGTCAAGGCGCTGCACAAAAGTTCAAAGCACAAGGCCAGCATGGCTCCTTTTGCGCCGCCCGAGGGCAGTAAGGTACCCCCCAGCGCTTCTTTTGCGTTTGTCGTGGGTAATCCGTTCTTGTCCAGCGCCCACCCCTCAGGGATAGCTTCATTTCGTTGTGCCGCTAAGAGAATATGGCCACGTGCCACCGTGGTCATTGACATGTCAATCAGCAGGGGCGCTCCATTGCGCCGGGGGAAAATAGCGGCCACCGGGTTGGTACCCAGCGCAGGTTTGCTGCCCCCCCAAAAAGGCATCACCGCCGGGGAGTTGGAGAACGCCAGGCCCACCAGGCCCCTCGCCGCCAAGGGCTCCAGGTGAAGGCCCAGCGCGCCGACGTGAGACGAATTCCGAATTCCGGCGAAGGCCACGCCTTGAAGCTCAGCGAGATCAATTAGGGCGCTAATCGCCAAATCGCAAGCGTCGTAAGCCAAGCCGCCGCAAGCATCAACCAAAGCCGTGCCTCCTGAACTGCTGATGAGCCGCGGTACGGCAGCTGGATCGATACGGCCTCGAACGAGCATGTCGCAGTACATTGGAATACGCGACACCCCATGCGTTTCGAGCCCGCACGCATCTGCCTGGACGAGAACACGGGCACAGGCTGCGGCAGCTGCGTCACTCACGCCATGTTGAATCAGCGACTGACGGGCTAACCGCTCAAGCTCGGCAAGTGGGGTTTTCATAGGTGCGCATTTCCCAGTACACGTCCCGGATTTAAAACAAACAGCGGATCCAGAGATTTCTTGATCGCGTGCATCAGTTCCAGCGCGACCGGTGACTTGTAGCGCTGAAGTGGCGCCACCATTTTTTGACCAATGCCGTGCTCGGCAGCAATGGAGCCTCCACGATGGACAACCCGGCTCCACACGATGTCCTGGATTGCGTCGCCATGCTCGGCCAGGTAGGCATGCGCATCAGTACCTTCGGGCGCTTGCATGTTGTAGTGAAGATTTCCGTCGCCCAAATGCCCGAAGCAGAGGATATGTATGCTGGGAAAGGCGGCTCGCAGAGCAGCGTTGGTTTCGCTCAGGAAATCGTCGATTGCCGAGATGGGCAGCGAGACGTCGTGCCTCAGGGCCGGCCCGGCGGCAGACTGGGCCAGCGGCAGTGCCTCCCGCACGTGCCAGAGGTTCAGAGATTGGGCCAGGGATGTGGACAATACGACGTCGCGCACGATGCCTTGCGTCATCGCTTGCTCAAAAAGCCCTTGCAGGCTTTCTCCCAGAGCCATTTCGTCGCCCGTGCCACAGGCTTCGACTAACACGTTCCAGGGGCCAGCAGGTGGGAGGGAGTGGGCGATTGGGTTATGAATGGCAAGCAGCGAAATGCTCTGCTGGGACATTAACTCGAAACTGGTAAGGTCCGGCCCCAGGCGCTGGCGGGACATTTCCAACAAGGCCATAGCGTCACGGACGCTGTCGAGGACTGCCCAGGCTGTTAGTTGCGAGCGCGGGCGCGGCTGCAGCTTGAGCGTGGCCGCGGTAATGATGCCTAGGGTTCCTTCACTTCCGACGAAAAGGTCGCGCAAATCGTAGCCAGTGTTGTCCTTGCGCAGGCCGCCAAGACCATCCCATATTTTCCCACCAGCAGTGACGACTTCCAATCCCAGGCACAGTTCCCGCGCATTGCCGTATCGAAGGACTTGGGTGCCGCCGGCATTGGTCGCCAGGTTACCGCCGATGGTGCAGCTGCCTTGAGAGGCCAGGCTCAAGGGGAACAGAAGACCGTGGGCCTGCGCATGTGACTGGATCGTCTGGAGAATGCAGCCTGCTTCGGCAGTCAAGGTGAGGTTGGCGCTATCCAGTGCCCGGATACGATCGAGTCGGCGGGTGCTCACCACCACTTGCCGTCCTGAGCCGTCGGGCACGCCCCCCCCGACCATCCCGGTGTTGCCCCCTTGCGGCACCACGCTGATTGTCGCCGCGGCACAAATGTGCAGCACCTCTGCCACCTGCTCGGGAGTCGAGGGCAGCACCACCGCCATAGCGCGGCCTTGATAGCGTCCTGACCAGTCTTTTTCCCATGCGCTGAGGTCACCCTCGTGTTTGACATGCGCATGTCCCAAGCAGGTCGCGAGTTGATCAAGAACGTGCATCACGAATCAGCTTTGCCGGTCATCTGGAGTGCTTGCTCGATTGCTTCAAGCAGGCTCTGCTCGTCGGCAGTGCCTGTGCCTGCAATGTCAAATGCGGTCCCGTGATCCACGGATGTCCGCACGAAGGGAAGTCCTACCGTGATGTTGACCCCGGCCTCCAACCCCAGGACCTTGACTGGACCATGGCCTTGGTCATGGTACATCGCGACCACCAAGTCGTAATCACCGCGGCGGGCAAGAAAAAACAGCGTGTCAGCAGGCAGTGGCCCTTCTACGAAAAGTCCGTCGGCGCGGCAACGCAGGATCGCTGGCATGATTTTTTCGGCTTCTTCGCCACTACCAAAAAGGCCGTTCTCTCCTGCGTGGGGGTTGATGCCGCAGACGGCGATGCGGGGCTTGGGAATGCCCGCCCGTTGGACGGCCTCATGGCCGCGCCGAATGGTTCTTTCCACCAAGCCTGGTTCGATGCGTTGGATGGCGTGCAAAAGTCCGATATGCGTCGTCACGTGTATCACCCGCAAGCGGGGTGCCATGAGCATCATGCTCACTTCTGCTGTCCCGGCGAAGTGCGCCAGCATTTCAGTGTGGCCCGGGAAAATGTGCCCTGCGGCATGCAGCGCCTCCTTATTCAGCGGGGCCGTCACGATGGCCTGAAAAGTCCCGTCCATTGCCAACCCCGCTGCCTTTTCAAGATAACGGTAAGCGGCCTCACCTCCGGCTGCACTCACCTTGCCGAAGGGGATGTCTTGCGTAGGAACGCCGGGGTCCATGCAATAGACCACTCGGGCTCC
>NZ_JBIPNG010000193.1:0-11474 GCF_044373815.1 Prosthecobacter sp.
GCTTACGACATCTACTCCCGCCTCCTGAAGGACCGCATCATCTTCCTCGGTGGCGAGGTCAATGACACGATGGCCTCCATCATCATCGCCCAGCTCCTCTTCCTCCAGATGCAGGACCCGAAGAAGGACATCAACATCTACGTCAACAGCCCCGGCGGCAGCGTCACCGCCGGCCTCGCCATCTATGACACCATGCAGTTCCTCACCTGCGACGTCTGCACCTACAGCATCGGCCTCGTCGCCTCCATGGGCGCCGTCCTCCTCGCAGCAGGCACCAAGGGCAAGCGCTACGCCCTGCCAAACTCCGACATCATGATCCATCAGGTCTCCGGCGGCGCACGCGGCACCGCCAGCGATGTCGAGCGTACCGTCGAATACATGTTCGGCCTCAAGAAACGCCTCAACCGCATCCTCGCCCACCACACCGGTAAGTCCGTCGAACAGATCGAGCGCGACACCGACCGCGACAACTACCTGTCCGCCGCCCAGGCCGCCGAATACGGCCTCGTGGACAAAGTCCTCGAAGGCAAAAAAGACATCTCTGCCGAAGCGAAATAACACAGATTCCCTCAAAAGGGCGGGATTCAACTCCCGCCCTTTTTTGTGCCCAAGAATCGCGCCCTTTCCCCTCCGCCATTCATAAAAATTCGCGGATATTCGCGCCCATTCGCGTTGGAAACATCCATCCCGTCACGCCACCGCCTCCATAGAAAAGAAAAACGCCACTCCGTTTTTGAAAGCTCTTCTCTGCGTCCTCCGACTCTGCGGTTTTCCAATCTCTTGCGGTGTTAAATCAGTGGCTCCTTCAGAATTCTGCATTCCTTTGCTCACCATTCCCTTGCCAAAAAAAGAGGCCATCTAAACACCCCAGCCTCACTCCATCACTCCCCTCCCATCCATGAAATTCGGCTTCGTCACCGCCATCCTCCCCGAACTCTCGTTCGACAACGTCCTCAACTTCGCCCGCCACGAAGGCTTCTCCACCGTTGAGGTCATGTGCTGGCCCGTCGGCAAAGCCGAGCGTAAATACGCCGGCGTCACCCACATCGACGTCACCGCCCTGTCGAAAAGCCAGGCCCAGGAAATCCTCGGCCACTGCCAGGATCAGGGCGTCGGCATCAGCGCCCTCGGCTACTACCCCAACATGCTCGATCCCGATGCCGCCGTCTCGCGTGCGGCCGTCGCCCATTTCAAAAAAGTCATCGCCGCCGCACCCAAGCTCGGCGTGAATCTCGTCACCGGCTTCGTCGGTCGTGACTGGACCAAGACCGTCGATGAAAACTGGCCCCGCTTCCTCAAAATCTGGCAGCCCATCATCAAGTACGCCGAAGACCACGGCGTAAAAATCGGCATCGAAAACTGCCCCATGTCCTTCACTCGCGACGAATGGCCCGCCGGCAAAAACCTCATGACAACCCCGGCCATCTGGCGCCGCGCCTTTAACGACATCGACTCCTCCAGCTTCGGTCTCAACTACGATCCCTCCCACTTCATCCTCCAGGACATGGATCCCCTCAGCCCCCTCGCCGAGTTCAAATCCAAGCTCTTCCACGTCCACGCCAAAGACGTCAAAATCAACCGCGCCGCCCTCAACGAAATCGGCCGCTTTGACTTCCCGCTCCAGTGGCACCAGCCCCGCATCCCCGGCTATGGCGATATCAACTGGGCCGCCTTCATGGCCGAGCTCATGCGCATCGGCTACAACGGCCCCCTCTGCATCGAAGTCGAAGACGACACCTTCGGCAAAACCCTCGAAGGCCGCATGAAGGCCATCAAAGTCGCCCGCAACATCCTCGCCCCGTTCTTTGGCTGATTCGTGCCCTTATATGATGAATGATGAAGCCGCTTGTCATCCGAGTTTCTCATGAGCGAAGCCATTCGGATGGCCGCGGTCTGGCTTCTTATTTTTTGGCTGGCACTGACAGTTGTTTGCCTGCGTGGTTATCGTCGTGACCGACGCGAAGCCCGCAGTAAACCACCTCTGACTGAGGCGGAAAAGACCGCAATGGCCAAAGCTGCAGCTGAAATCCCACTCAAAGAACCCAAAGGAATTCGCTGGTATGTCACTCATCCAAAATCGGTCATAATAGTGCTGGCATGCCTGCCATTCTTTTTGCTGTTTCTGCCAATGGTGGTTCTCATGTGGATTTTGCCTCCACCTCCTTACCGAAGATGAGATTGCACTCCTGTCATAAAGGGCACGCGGGTAAAAAGATGTTTCGAGCGAATTAACACCTCTCGGCTCATCCTGCGCCGCGCTCTGAACCTCGTTGTAGGATGACGCCATCTTTTCCCCTTCGCTCCGCGACACATCAGCTCCAACGGAGCTGCGTAATATAGCCCAGGGATGCCGAGCTTTAGCGAGCGCTTCCCTGGGTATCATGGCATATGATCGGGAAGCAAACCCAGCGGCTCGCCACACACCGCATTTACCAGCAGCGTCTGCAACGAGCTCCGCCGCGCCCGCCCATGACGAAGAATGCGCGTGATATATCATGGCGTTACTCCTCATCATCACGGCAGCGTATCCACAGCATGGAAGCCGTGAACATCAACACACAGGAACATAGACAGCCGAGCATGAGCGGCATGACGGCTTCGCCTGAACCAACATATCTTTCGAGCTTCTGCGGCGCGAGATGACCGTTCGGATCTCGAAAGACCATGAGCAAATAGTCAGCTCCAAACATGGCCGTGATCAAAGGAAGCAATCCCAGAAGGGAATAGACCAAACAGTGTGAGGCTTTGAAGGGACGAAATATCCCCCGCAGACCAACGAGCAGCAGGACGAACGCAATGCCCATGGAGACCTTTCCGACAACCCAAGCCTCCATGATCATATCCATCCAGGTGAGGGGAGACTCGGGAATCATGAAGTTCGTCTGGGTGGGGAAAACTGGCAGGCTAAGGATGCCAGAAGAAGATTTGCACCAAAGGCCAGAGCACTGACCTTGAGTGTGGAAACCGCTGCAACGAGGTCTGGGTAGCGTCCGTGCATGGCTTCAAGCGTATGGCCCGCTTTGACATCCAATGAAAATTTGCGATAGCCCGCGAGACTGAGCGCAGCCCCAAGAAGAAAAACTGCCAATGCAGCGGTAAATAGTGCCATCCGCCAGCGTAGAGGAGCGCGCCTCTTGATGGCGATGAGCCATCCCGCAGTCACGCCGACAGCAGGAATCAAGACGAGCAATGAGGATGTGCAGAAAGACATCGGTTTCAGAAAGTGGACGCCTCGATATGAGCTTTTCTTGGGTTCATTGTTCCGAGAACATTATTTCACCTCGCCCAGCTTTTCGGACGGATGCTCATGTGTGAAGCGCACCTCCTCTTGCAGCGTCCCCTCTCGGAGATGCAGCAGATTGATCTGATCCTTAAACAACTCATGAAACACCGCATGCTTCAGTGTTTGCCCCACCATTCCTTCCGGCACCTCCACCTCAAAAAACAGCACCACCGCCGGATCCCCGCTCTTCGCACTCGCCTCATCCATCTCCCGCCCCACCCACTCCATCTTCGCCACCTTCCCCGCCGCATCCGTCACCACAAAAGTCTTCGCCAGATACGCCTGAATCTGCGCATCAAACTCCGCCGCAGGCGTCTTGTCGATCCGCACCTCCCGTTCGCTCTGGCGAATAAGAGCAAGTTCAAGATCACTCACGAAAACCGTGAGACTCACCTCCAGCTTCTTCGTCTGCGGATTGTACTCCGCCTCCGCCGTGGAGCTGTGAATCGAATGCGCGTGCAGACACGTTGCCACCAGTAAATAGAGAATGACCAGCAGGACGCGCATGGAGCACGAACTTTAGTTCGCAACATCATCGCAAGCAAGCCAGGCAAATCTCCAGTGTTCGCCTTGGCTGCATGCCAAATCCCTCATTACGAGCAGAATACCGCAAATCAGATCGTGCCAAACCCTCGACTTTCTGATATTTTGGCGAAGTGAATTCTGCGCCCCCTGCTTCCAAACGCCGCCTCTTGCCCTCAAAGGGACTGCGCTCGGCTGCGAAGCAAATTGTCTCCATAGATCACCGCGGCCTGCTCCAAATTCGTGAAGTGCCCGCCGAAAATGAAGACCGCATTCTGCTCACGCGCCTGCGCAGCGAGCAGGCCGAAACCGGCGAATGGATTGAAATTCCAGGCACCACCCCCGGCTCGTTTGAGTTAAAACGGAGGGACGCCAAAACAACTCCCCCAGCCAGTCAGCCAACGACCACCAATCCACCCATCCCAACCACACCCAAGCCATGAGACTCATCCTCTTCCTGCTCATCTCCTTGATCGTCGTACTTGCCCTCACAAATCCGAACGAGAACGAGTTCCGCTCCTACATGCAGCAGAAGCATGGCATTGCCGGCTCGCTCAGCTTGAAAGTGGCCGCCATCTTCTCCGCCGGCACCAGCACCGGAGTGTCTCGTGACAACTACATCATCTGCAGCCGCTACTACATCGGCGGAGACGGCATCCTGCCACGCACAGATCTGGCCTGGGCAGTGGCCGGAAAATTTTTTGACATCGACGAAGGCGGCGGGAAATGAGCCCATGCTTCATCTGCTGCCCTCTGACATGCGGCTGCCATTTCTGCTGATCCTGAGTCTCCTGCCCGCTTGCACACTGCTGCAGCGCAAACCATCGACGCCAGCACTGACCAAACCCGTCTATCACATCGACGCGGCCTTGGCTGCAGCCTTGAAACCGGCGGCGGCAAGCATCGAAATCGACCTGTCCCGTCAGGAAATGCGTTTGTTCAATGCAGACAAGGTGGCCGTCGTGGTCACCCAAATTTCATCGGGCCGGAACACCTCGCCCACGCCCACCGGTCACTTCAAGGTGCTTGAAAAGCTGCCGACGAAGTTCTCCAACCGCTACGGCAAGTTCGTCAAGCCAGACACGCGTGAGGTCGTGGTGTGGCGTGTCTGGGAGCACCATGGCCCCCAGCCACCGGGCACCCGCTACGAAGGCTACGAAATGCCACACTGGCTGCGGCTCACCTGGCCCGGCGTGGGCATTCATCAGGGCGAGTTCAAGCCCGGAGAGCTTTCCAGCAAAGGCTGCATCCACACTCCTGCCGAGCCCCAGCAAGTGATCTGGGAGCATGCCCAGGTGGGCACTCCAGTGCACATCCGTGGCAGCAGCGCCTCTCACCCTGACGCACCATGATTCCCACCACGTCACAAGCGTGAAAAATTACGGGGCAGGTTCAGCCGGTTCCGGCTCGGCTTTCTTCGCCGTCGGCATTTCCACCGTCACACTCAGCTCCCAGGCACGATTTTTGATGCACCACACCAGTACCGCCAGAGCGAGGAAGCCAATTAAAACCAAATGCACCATGCAGCCAGTGCCGCATCCGATTCCTTGAAACGAATCGCGATAAGTGCGGATATTAGTTCTGCCGGAGTCCCCCATTCATGACAACCTGCCTCATCTTGGATTGGACAGCCAGCGTTTGTCGTCGATTTTTAGCCTGCCTTTTACTGATCCCTCCACCCAAAACTTCCTGATCCACCCATGTCACGCCGTGCCCAATCTGGAGTCCGCCCCACCCACTGGATGGGATTGATCGCTATTCTCGCCGTCGTCGGCGGAGGTGGTTTTGCTTTGATGCATCGCTCAACGGATGCGATGACCGGCGTCACCGAGCTCAGCGCCAGTGAGTTCATGGAAAACGCCACCGCTCTCAGCGGCAACGAATACAAGGTTGAAGGCGTCGTGGACGACCGGCTCGACAACTGGCGCAGCGCAGACGGCCGCCTCTTCAGCTTGCAGATTAGCGATGGCGCAGGCAATACTTACCTCCCTGTCTGGGTGCCGCCGGATTACAAAGGGGCCAACATTCAGCGACGCCAGCGTTACATCTTTAAAGTGCGCGTCATGGAAACCGGCGTGCTCGAAGTGCTCGAACTCATCAAAGCGTAATCCCACACCGTCATGAAGCGCCTTATTTTTGCCCTATCCCTGGCCGGACTTCTTCCCGCCAGCGCCCAGGTTCTCCCAGGCAGCCCCGGTGCGGGTGCACCGCCGGCCACCACGACCTCCAATAACAATTACAACATGGTGCCCGGCAGCGCTGCCGACCGCCAGACCGATACCCAGACCGGTCTCAATAACATGCCCATGGCCGATCCCGGCTCGGAGAACGTCGCCTTCAACGGCAAGCTCTGGAACGTGACCAACAACCGCCTCATGCGCTCCCGGTTTGAGACCTATCTCACCACGCCTGAGGCCAATGGCCCTGAAGACCAGGCCTATCGTGATCTCATGGCGCAGATCATGGAGCTGCTCTCCCCCACGCACAAGGCCACCGACCCCGTCACCAAGGCTCAGATCCGCGGCCCTGAAGTCATGAAAGCTTTTGCCATGCTGCCAGAGGCCGGTGCCGCCAGAATCGACGGTGGCCTCTGCAATGCCGTCGCCAATGCCATCTGGGATGTCTGGACTTCCCAGAAACGTGTCAACGAACGCAAGCTCGCCAACACCGCCATGATGGAGCGCCGCAGACAGCTCGAATGGAACGCGGAGATGGGCCTGAACAGCACTCCCTTGACCAAGGCCAGCGGTCCCGCCTCCAAAAACGGCTCCCAGCAGACCAATGCGCAGACGCAGCAGAACAACAGCGCCACCGTCGGCCGCACTTCCGGCTACATCAAGGGCATCGCTGAAATCGAAGCCCGCACCAAACTGAACGAGACCGCCATGGGCCTCTCCGAAGTCACCAGCAAGATCCAGTTCCAGGCCCTCATCATTCAGATGTTCATGCAGCGTCGTTTTGAGCACGCCGTCATCGCCTGCCGCTTCTACCCCAATCTCTTCCGCGACGGCGAAAGCATCCTGCAGCTCGACAAGGACAGCGATGTCCAAAAGCTCCTCTCCAGCAGCTTCGGCGTACCTCCCACCGTCAGCATGATCGACGGCCTCTCCCTCGAAGCCATCCGCAGCGTCGATGAATCCCTTGTCTCCTTCGAAAACCTCGTCGTCCGCCGCGATGTCGACAGCGCCAGCAACCGCCTCCTCGAAGCCTTCGCCATCGGCGAATACCTGCCGCGCGTTCGCCGCCTCCCCATGTCCGAAAAGACCAAGGTCCTCGATTTCGTACGCAAGAAAAACAAGCTCCTCTCCTTCCTGGAAATGAAGGACTATTCCAGCGCCGAGATCGTCGTCACGGAACTCCGCGGTTCTTCCGACGACTTTGAATACGCCAAGCCCCTCGCCGCGATTCAAACCGCCAAGACCATGAGCAATCTGCACGTGAACAACGCCAACGCAGCCATGGGCAACAAGGATGCCGTGACCGTGGAGAAGGAGATGAAGGCCGCCGCCGAAATCTGGCCCACCAATCCCCGCGTCACACAGCTCAGCGAGCACATGATGCAGTCCACCGACATGAAGTCCCAGGCACTCATGGAGTTCGACCGCCTCCTCAGCCAGCGCAACTACCGCCAGATCTTCGAAAACCAGGCCCCCTTCATCGCCGCCGTCGCCGATGACCTCACCCGCAAGCAGCAGCTCGAAAAAGTCCTCAAGGACATGGGCCGCCTCGAACTCATCCTCGGCGGTGCCAAAGAAATGGCCGCCAGCAGCGCTCCCGCCGCATGGGAAAAAGTGGAAAAAGAATCCAAGATCTACCCTGACGATCCCATGCTCAGCAAACTCCGCGCAGACCTCGGTGTGAAGGCCAGCGAATTCGTCACCGCCATCGAAAACGCCCGTCAGCAGGAAGAGAAGCAGCAGGTCGGCTCCGCCATCGCCTGGTATTTGAAAGCCAAGAGCATGCACCCCCTCAGCGAGATGGCCCGCGATGGCATCAAGCGCCTTGTCGAAGTCGTCAAAAACGGCGACCAACCACCGCCCACCATCACCGAACCCACCTCGGCTTCGGCACTCAACAACTAGAGCGTTTTCGGCTCCGGCAGCGCATGGCGCTGCTCCACCCATCGCATTCGCCGAAACGCCCGCCAGGTCGCAATTACTTGCCTGTTGCGTCCTCCACCGCATCACGAACCCCTTCAGCAGGACGTGAGTTTGTGGCATCGTCAATCTTGTCACCGATCTTTTCCGCCGGTCCTTTTTTGCAGCTGGAAAGAGCGCTCACG
This sequence comes from Prosthecobacter sp., assembly GCF_044373815.1. Taxonomy (GTDB): domain Bacteria; phylum Verrucomicrobiota; class Verrucomicrobiia; order Verrucomicrobiales; family Verrucomicrobiaceae; genus Prosthecobacter. Next base: position 8,088 of record NZ_JBIPNG010000193.1, read on the forward strand.
GAGACAAGGAACAAGGCAAGGAAGCAGCAGAGTGATTTCATACCATCACATCGCTTCCGCCTCCATCCCTGCGCGTATCCTCTTTCAAAAAAGAAGTCCTCTCCGGCTCCATTGATCACCGATACTTCGACAACCCTTCCAAATACTGCCGCGCCAGCTCCGTCTGCGGCCGCGTGAAGAACTCGGCAGCAGTGGACGACTCCTCCACTTTCCCGCCAACGAGGAAGACCACCCAGTCCGCCACCTTCCGCGCAAAGCTGATCTCATGCGTCGCCAGGATGATGCTCTGACCCGCCTCCGCCAGTTCACGAATCACATCCAGCACCTCCCCCGTCATCACCGGATCAAGTGCCGAAGTCGGTTCATCCAGCAGCAGCAAACGCGGCTTCGGTGCCAGCGCCCTCGCGATGGCCGCACGCTGCTGCTGCCCTCCAGAAAGCTGGCTCGGCCGTTTATGCTCATGCCCGGCCAGCCCCAGCCGATGCAGCAGCTCCAGCGCTCGCTGCGTGGCCGCCGTCTCGCTCATCCCATGCACTTCCCTCAGCGGCAGCGCGATGTTTTGCAGCGCCGTGAGATGCGGAAAAAGATTGTACCCCTGAAACACAAAACCATTCCCGCGCCGCTCATTCAAAGCCCCCTCCTCATCATGCGGCAGCGTCCGCGCATCGATGCTCACATGCCCGTCATCCGGCACCAGCAGACTCCCCAGCACACGCAGCAGCGTGGACTTCCCCCCGCCTGAAGGCCCCAGCAGCGCGATCACCCGTGCCTCGTCCCCCGTGGCAAACGAAGCCCCGTCCAGCGCCGCGTGCGCGCCATAGCGCTTGGTCACCGCATGCGTTTCAAGTTTCATACGCAAACCTCCCCTCCAATCGCCGCGCCAGATGCGAAAGCGGTATCGTCACCACCAGATAAGCCAGCGCCAGCGGCAGGTAGCCCTCCAGCGGTGCAAAATTCGCCGCGTTCATGATCTTGACCTTCTGCACCAGCTCCTCGATCCCGATCACCGAGAGCAGCGACGAATCCTTGATCAGCGACACCAGCTGCCCCGTCGTCCCCGGCAGTGCACGCCTCAGCGCCTGCGGGATGATCACAAACCGATACGTCTGCGCCTTGCTAAACCCAACCGCACGCGCCGCCTCAAGCTGCGAAGCACTGATGCTCTCCACCGCACCCCGAAAAATCTCCGCCAGATACGCCCCCTCAAAACACCCCAGCAGAATGATCCCCGTAAACAGCGGCTGATCAATGTTCAGCGCCTGCGCGATGATGTAATGCCCGATCAGCAGCTGCACCAGCAGCGGCGATCCCCGCACCACCTCCACCACACTGCCGCATCCCATCCGCACCGGCAGCCACGGCGCACGCCGCCCCAGCATCAGCAAAAAGCCAAACGCAATGCTCACCACCATCGCCACCAGCGACAGCCCCATCGTGCTCAGCCAGCCATGGAAAAACTGCTCCCGGTACTGCCACACCCCGCTCCAGTTCCACGGATACTCCACCGCCGAAAACACCCCGTAAAACACCGCCGACGCGATCGCAAACAGCCCCAGCGCATAAAGCGCACGGCGCGTACTCGAAACAGCGATGTCGTGGGAGGCAGGCAAGACCCCATGATTTACGCCGGGAAGCACCCGTTTGTCCCGCTGATTTTACTTCGCCGCTGCAGCAATGACACCCGGCCTCGCCGCCCGACTCTGCAAAAACAGCACCACCCCACGCGCGATCCCATCCGCCACCTTGTCCCGATACCCCGCCTGCTTCAGCCGCACCGACTCACTCGCGCTCGTGATGAATCCGCACTCCACCAGCACCGCCGGACACGCCGCCCGCGCCACCACCGCGTACTCCCGCGCCTTGATCCCCCGGTTCTCCGCCTGCGTAGCACCGCACACCAGCCGCTGCACCGTCCTCGCAAATTCCGCCCCATCCCCCTCCGTTCGCCCCTCGCCCGCAGACACCAGCTGCCGCGCCGCCAGCCCCTTCGATTCCGCAAAATACGTCTCGATCCCCTCCGCCCCGCTCCCCTCACCGTCCGTGTTGAGGTGCACACTCACAAAGGCCGCCGCCTCATGCGTCCCCGCCATCGCCGCACGCTCATCCAGCGTCAGAAACCGGTCCCCGCTCCGCGTCATCACCACCCGCACCCCCGCCGCCTCCAGCTCCTTTTTCAGCCGGTTCGCGATGTCCAGGCTCATATTTTTTTCGATCACCCCGTTCGCCACCGCCCCGCCGTCATGCCCCCCATGCCCCGCATCCACCACCACAATCGGCGCCGTCTCATTCCAAAACCCCGCCCTCGGCAGAGGCTCCGCCTCCCGCCGCCCCTCCAGCCACACCAGCGAATACGCACTCCCTCCGAGGGCCAAAAAAGCGACCACCGTTTGCAGGCTCAGGGCGATGAACGGGCGAAATTTCAAAAAATATATTCACAGTTATAAAATATTTGATTGAATTAACAATCGAATTTTCTACAATAGCCATATGAAGACGCCCTGCCTTTCATCCTGTGTGCTGAGATCTCTCGTGCTTTGCTCGGCAGTCATTGGCGCTCTCCCGCTCCAGGCAGTGAGCAACAACTTCAATCAGCCCCCCCCTCCCGGCTATCCCGCCCCCGGCGCAGGCCTCCAGCAGCCCTCCGCCAGAGCCACCCGCCAGTCCGCCGCCGCCATCCAGGCACCCGTAGGCCGTACTCAGTACCCGTCCACCTATCCCCCACCACCCGGCTACACCTACCCACCAGCCCCTCCCGGCTACGGCCCCGCCCCCAAGACCGCCGCCCCGAAATCCTCCAAGACCGCCACCCACGGCAAATCCACCGCCAAATCCACCACCACCAAAAAGCCCGCCGCAGGCCCCCCGCCACCCCCCAAAGTCTACGGCCCCACCGGCGATCTCACCAATCAGGTCTCCCGCCTGCGCGACAGCGACCGCGTCCAAAACATGCGCATCGGCGACCTCGAGCGCGATGTCAGCAGCATCAAGCGCGGCGGCAAAGGCACCACCCGTTACGATGGCGGCACCGATCTCGCCGCCCACACCACCTACATCGCCCGTCCCGGCGACACCCTCTGGCGCATCGCCTCCACCCACCGCGTCAGCGTCGGCGAGATCCAGCAGCTCAATCGCATGACCGAAGACGAAGTCCACGTCGGCCAGACCCTCCTCATCCCATCCCCCCACCGCCTCAGCTCCCCCACCACCCAGGTCAGCTACACCCCGCCCACGCTCACTGGCGCCCCCGCCCCCCAGTCCGCGCCCGTCACCACCACCATGGTGAAGGTCAGCTCCCCCCTCTACTACACCGTCAAAAAAGGCGACAGCCTCAAAGCCATCGCCCTCAAGCACAAAATCACCCCCGTCACCCTCGCCACCGCCAACAAG
>NZ_JBIPNG010000194.1:0-11401 GCF_044373815.1 Prosthecobacter sp.
TGGCAGCCCTTGAGGAAGAAGCCGGGGGCCTCCTGGGGGACGTCGGTGAAGAATTCCTTTTCCTTCTTGTCTGCAGCGCTGGTTTGGATGTCGGCCATGGTAATTTCTGGGTGCGGGTTAAACGGGGCGCGCAGGATGAGCGCGATTCGGTCCTGCGCAAGCACATTGCCAGAGCTTGCAAAACCCTTCTGCCTGTGGATTCTACGCGCCCCATGTCCGCGAATCTACTCATTTACCTTGATGGCAAGCTTGTTCCTGAATCCGAGGCGAAGATCTCCGTCTTCGACCACGGCCTGCTTTATGGGGATGGCGTATTCGAGGGCATCCGCATCTACAATGGCCGCGTGTTTCGCCTGACCGAGCATCTGCACCGCCTCTACGATTGCGCCAAGGCCATCTGCCTCACCGTGCCGATCCCCTTTGAGGAAATGGAAAAAGCCACGCTCGACACCGTGGCTGCCAACAATCTGCGCGACGGCTACATCCGCCTCGTCATCACACGCGGCGTCGGTTCCCTCGGTTTGAATCCCTACCAGTGCCCAAAGGCCAGCGTGTTCATCATCGCCAGCAGCATCACGCTGTATCCGGCAGAGCGTTATGAGAAGGGCCTGGATCTCATCACCTGCGGCACCCGCCGTCCGAATTCCGCAGCCCTCAGCCCCCAGGTCAAGAGCCTGAACTACCTCAACAACATCATGGCCAAGATCGAGTGTCTGCAGGCCGGCTGCGACGAGGGCATCATGCTCAACGATCAGGGCTTCGTCTCCGAATGCACCGGCGACAACGTCTTCATCGTGAAAAACGGCAAGGTCACCACCCCGCCGATCTCCTCTGGCGCTCTGGATGGCATCACCCGCCGTGCCGTCATGGAAATCCTCGCGGAAATGGGCCAGCCCTGCACCGAGGCCGTCATGACGCGCTTTGACATTTACACCGCCGACGAATGCTTCCTCACCGGCACCGCCGCGGAAGTCATCCCCGCCGTGAAGTATGACCGCCGCCCCATTGGCGACGGCACCCCCGGCAAGCTCACTCAGGAGCTGACGAAGCGCTTCAAGGCGCTGGCAAACAGCACCGGCACTCCGGTCACCTATGCATGAGGTAGGTGACGGCTGCGCCAAATTCCAGTTGGAAGATGGCGCGCTAAATGCAAGTTCCCCAAGGATGAATCAGAAGAATCCATTCGCCCGCTGCTGCAGAGGGCTGCTGCTGCTGGGATGGTCCCTGACCGCTCTCAGCTGTTCAAGCCCGCAGCCGGTCGCGGAGAATCCAATGAGCAGCCGCGCCTGGTGGAAGGGCGATGGCGTCGTGGGCAGTCCCAAGATCGTCATCAACCTCAGCACCCAGCGCGTGCAGTACTACAAGGGCAAGGAACTCGTCGGGGTCTCGCCTATCTCTTCGGGGCGTGAGAGCCATGGCACGGTGACCGGCTCATACAGCATCCTGGACAAGGACATCGACCATCGTTCCTCGCTCTTCGGCTCCTACGTGGACAAGGAAGGCAACGTCGTACAGGGGGATGTGGACACCCGCACCGACCCTGCGCCACCTGGCACGAAGTACATGGGTGCCAACATGCGTTACTTCATGCGCATCGTCGGCGGCATCGGCATGCATGAGGGCTACCTGCCTGGGTATCCGGCCTCGCATGGCTGCATTCGGCTGCCCACCAAAATGGCCGCCATCTTCTTCAAGGAAACACCGCAGGGAACACCAGTCCAAATCATTGGAGAAAGCTCTCTCGCCGCCACGGAAAGCGCGATTCCCATCGGCGTCGAAACGATTCCCGATGTGGCTTCGGCGGAGCCCAAACATGCTGCCAAAAAAGCGAAGATTGCATCGGCTGCAGAAGTGAAGTCGAAGCCAGCAGCCAAGCCAAAAACGACAGTTCGCCGCGCAGTTGTGGATGCCAGCAAGCCTTCCTGGTTCAAGTGGACCCGCAGACCCCCGCGTGGAGCCACGATCTATCTAAACGAAAACGAGTAGCGCGTTCGAGTCCGAAACGTAAACCGAACTTCCAAGTTCGGTGAGAGGGAACGAACTTGAAGGTGACTATTCAGGACCCCTCTAAAGTCTGCAAGGGGAAGGGGGCGGATTCGCCAGCGGGGACGCCTAGCTGCGCTCTCGACGTTTTCAGTTGCCCCCTCACCCAGCCTTTGACTTCGTCTATCTTCGCTTCGCTACGGTTCCCTGAAGAAGACATGCCCCAAGCCATACTCTCGACGGGGAGAGGGGGGGGACGCATTGCGGCTCCGATGAAGTTTCCAAGTGCTCCAGCGCGAATCTCCTCTCCCCGCCCAAGGCTCCGTTGCTCCATATCTCTTTCGGGGAGAGGCTGGGTGAGGGGAGAGATTTCGGGAGCGCACATTGGCCTCCGCAGGGACTTGAATAGTTACCTTGGAAGTTCGGTTTACTTCACCATGACCCACCCCACCAAAATGAGAATGGGCAGCAGGATGGGAATGGAAAAACGGAAAAGATACCCCAGGAACGTGGGCGCATGAACCTTGGATTTGTCAGCGATCGCTTTGACCATGAAGTTGGGGCCGTTGCCGATGTAGCTGCCCGCTCCGAAGAACACCGCGCCAAGTGAGATGGCAATAAGATGTGGCGCATGCTCAGCCGCGAAAGTCATCACGTCGGCCGGAGAATCCACGGAGAGATGCTGCTGGCCCATCGAGGCGGCGAGGAAGGAGAGGTACGTCGGAGCGTTGTCGAGGAAGGCGGAGAGCGCGCCCGTGGTGAAATAATACTGCATCGGCGAGCTGATTTTCAGCGCCTCACCGCTTTGCAGGATCTGCAGCGCCGGGATCATGGTGAGGAAGATGCCCACGAAGAGAAAGCCAACCTCCTTGACCGGACCGAAGTTGAAGTCGTTCGCCTCATGCACCTCCGGCTTGGTGGTGAAATAAGAGGCCACGGCGGCGGCAAACATCACCAGCGCAGGGATGGAGAACACCCCCAGCAGCTTGGTCTCCTGCACACTCTTGGGCAGAAAGACCGCCGCGAGCACCACGCCAAGCCACACGATGTTGAGCAGGCCACGGAAGAACCAGTCTTCATGCGCGGTTTCCGCTTCACGAATCTCCTTGGGGACGCGGGCGAAGTTGCGCGTGTCGAAGATGAAGAAAGCACCCAGCAGCAGCGCAAGGGCCAGCACCCAGGCCTGCCAGCAGTGCTGCAGCACCCAGAAGAACGACACACCACGCAGGAAGCCCAGGAAGAGCGGTGGATCGCCGATGGGGGTGAGGCTGCCGCCCACGTTGCTGACGATGAAGATGAAAAAGACGATGTGGAAGCCGGTGATGCGGAACTTGTTCATCTGGATCCACGGGCGGATCAGCAGCATGGAGGCGCCGGTCGTGCCGATGAAGTTGGCCAGCACAGCTCCGATGAGCAGGTAGAGGGTGTTGATCAGCGGTGTCGCCTCACCTTTGACGCGGATGTTGATGCCGCCAGAGATGACAAAGAGGGACCCCACCAGCGCCATGAAGCTGACGTACTCATTCGCGGCGTGCTGCAACGGATGCCAGTCGTGCTGGACAAAGGCGTAATAGGCTGCGGTCACCAGCCCCAGCGCCAAAGCGACCTTCGGATAATGATGCTCCCAAAAGTGCGCCGCAAACAACGGCATCAGCGCGATGCAGAGCAGCAGAATGGCAAACGGTGCCAGCATGCCCATGGGAGGCAGCGCGGCATGGGCGGGGGCATTGGCGAGGAAGAACATGCAGCGGGGAATAGCTGGAGGTCTGGACAGGTGGATAGGCGCAATCGGTGGGCCGAAAGCTGGAAAATCCTCGGGAGAGAGGCTGGGAGCGCTTACTCCGGACGGCGGTCCAGAATGCCTTTGGCTTTTTCGAGTTCGCCAATCGCCCAGTCGCTGATGCCGGGTTCATCGGTGTCTGCGGAGCCGGTGATGTGCATGCGCCGGATGTAATACTTGTCCATGAAGGCCACGATCTTCTCTGAAACACCCAGGATGCCGCGGTGCACGTGAAGCACGGGCTTTTTCAGCTTTCGGGCGGTGCTGACGGCCTTCTGGGCGGTGCCTGCGGCCTTGGGGGCGAGGGTGAAGACCAGGGTGGCTTCCGCATCACGCACATTGGAACTGACGGCCTCGATCACGTTTTCCGTCTCGCCTTCCTTGAGCTTGTAGCGCGGGTCCAGCGGTTCCGCAGATCCGAGCAGGCCCTTCGGGCACCAGCCGCCGTGCGGGCATTCGTATTTCAACGCCCACTCCAGAGCGGCGCGTTCGACGCCCATCTGAGCGCCGGTGATGATGACAAGTTTGAAAGCCATGGGAACGTTCAGAAGAAATCAGGACAGCGTCTACGGCAAGCACGATCTCGCTTTATTCCAGGTGCCGTCCCAGCATCAGGTCCAGATTGCGCTCCACGATTTCGCCCATGGATTTGCAGGAATCAAACAGATGGGAGTTGTGGTACTCACCCAGTTCGGAGCGAAGCTGGACGACTTTTTCAAAAGGCTCGACCGCATTGTTCTTCATGCAGTGCAGCAGGGAGGTGATGCGCTGGTGCTCGGAGAGATAGCGGCGGGAGATGAGGCTGCGCTCCTCCTCCTGGTACTGCTTCATTGTGGGGTAGTTCAGGCAGGCGGAGCAGAGCTGGACCACCGGGTTGTTCTCTTTGAAGAACTGCGGGAGGTACAGGCTTTTGCGCCCTTCATAGCTCTGCTGGTCGAAGTCGATGGCACGGACGCGGTACTGCACCTCCTCAAAGTCGGGCGTCATGTCCACCACGTAGTTGTAGCTGCGCATGTCGCCCAGGAGGCGGATGAAGCAGCGTTCGCTGAATTTGACGAACTCCTTGGCCAGGCGGACGCCGTTGAAGTCAGGGCGCTGGAGGTAGTCGCGGATGAAGGCGTCTCCCGGCACTCCGGCGATGTGCTCCTCCACCAGTGTGCCTCCCCGGTGCATCAGGTAGTTGATGCGGTTGGGGGAAAGCAGGTGCTCCAGCTCCAGCCCATAGACGCGGGAGGCGTCCGCCGTTTTCACGTAAAAGTGGTCGTAGTTGTCATTGTACTGGTTCACCACCCGGACGCGGAAGGGGCGGGAGTTGCCAAATTCGCAGTAGTCCACGCGCTCCACGAAGAGATGCGGCACCGCGTGGAAATCACCCGTGCGGAGCTGCGAGTAAATGCTGGTGAGCTTGGGGTAGAGCTCCTTCTGCAGTTCGCGCGGATAAAGGACACTGCTCCAGTAGGTGGCGTTGCCCTCCTTGTCGAAAAGCGGGTAGCTTTCAGAGAAATTGCGCAGTTCATCATACTGCGTGGGCAGCGAGTAGCAGCGCCCGAACTGATCGAGGTACTCGATCAGCTCATCGGTGACGGGGATGAAGTTTTTGCGCTTGGTGATCTCGTTCATGCCGGCGCTGTGTCGCACTTCGCGTTCCAACTATCAAGACAGACCTATTTGAGGCTTGTGCGATAGACTGACTTCCTTGCCTTGAAGGCCAACGACCTTCCGTCATATAGCCCAGGGGTGCCGAGCTCTAGCGAGTGCTCCCCTGGGTTCTGGCAGCCAGTATGGGAAGCAAACCCAGTACTCCGCCACACTTTTGTCCCGCCAGCAGCGTCTGCAATGAGCCCCGCTGCGAGTTTGCCGCATTCAGGCACTGAGTCCACTTCCAGCAGAAATGCTCTGCTTGTCAGTCCATTGCGCAAGGTTCAATGGGCGCCGCTTTACGGAGCGGTAGTCGCAATTGGAGCACTTCAGGTCCCGGCGGGTGGCAGGAAGCCGATGCTTGAGAGGTGCTGGAGGTAGAGGTTCATACGGGCCTGATCGATCGGCGGGCAGGTGATTCCGCTGTCATGGAGGTCCTGCAGCGCATTGTGGCAGAATTCGGCGGACCGCTCTTGGGTCAGGTTGAAAAGCACCTGGCGCGGAATGAAGAGCTGGTACACGGCGAGCGGATTTTGTTGCATGCCGAGGTCCCCACCGACTAGGTCTGCCTCCCACTGGGCCTCCGACACTTCCCGGATGGAGTAGCCGAAATCGCGCGTGAGTTTCAGCACCTCGCGGAAACCGGGGGCGGCGGGGTTGATAAGGTGGTAGTTGCGTCCGGTGCCGGTGAAATTGAGCGAGAGCCCCACGATGGCGGCGGCCACGAAATCGACCGGCGTGAGAAGGGTGCTGTTTCCTGAGTCCGGTCCCACTCCAATGGCGAGGCAGGTTTTGAGGAAGATCCAGATCACATTGTCAGCGGGGCAGATGCCCGTGCGGTCATCACCCACAAGCAGGCCTGGGCGGTAGATATGAACGGGGAGGCCCTGCTCACGGGCTTGCGCAAACAACTGCTCGGAAACCCAGCGGCTCTGGCTGTAGCCCACGACGAGTTTTTCATGCAGCGGCAGCGGCGAATCTTCGCGCAACGGCTCTTCATCGCTGGCATCCCCTGCGGCGAAGATGCTGACACTTGAGAGGTAGTGCACGGGCTTGAGCCTGGTCTGGGCGGCCAGACGAATGATCTCCACCGAGCCGCTCACATTGATCGTCCTGAGCTGCGCATAGGCGGCGATGTGATTGATGTGTGACGCAGTATGATAAATGCTGTCCACAGTGGTGGCGAGTTCATCAAAGGCGGCTGGCTCGAGGCCAAGCAAAGGCAGCGCGAGGTCACCCAGGACCGGGATGATGCGGGCGCGGAAGGACTCCTCCCAGCAGCCGTGCTTCTGCAAATGCGCCTCGATCTGCAGCACGGCGTCTTCAGTGTCGGCAGCGCCAATGAGGCAATGCACGGTGGCATGGGTCTTCTGCAAAAGATCACGCAGCAGGTAGGCGCCGAGGAACTCCAAGGCTCCGGTAAGGAAGAGGCATTGCGGCTGCTGGATCTGTGCTGCCGGGACATGCCCCGCAGCGAAAGGAATGTTCCAACGGGCGAGGTCGGCATCCTGCACCATGTCATTTTCAGCAGGGACAAGCGCCGCAGATTCCGTCGCAGTGGCGGCAGGCTCGGCTTTGCCGCCTGTCATCATGTTGAGCAGGATCTCAGCAATTTTTTGCACCGTCGGAGCGCCACCCATGAGCTGGCCCGTGGGGATGGCGATGCCGGTCTGACCTTCGATCTGATGGATGAGCTCGACCGCCATGAGCGAGTCAATACCGATCTCATTGAGCGGACGTTTGGAATCAATCTTGCCGGGAGTGGTGCGGAGGATCTTGGCCACCTGCTCGCGCAGAAAGGTGTCCAAAATGCCCAGCTGGTCTGCAGGCGCGGCGCCAAGCACGGCCTCGCGCAGCCAGTTGGCGTCGTCGGACTGATGTTGCCTGAGCGCGTCTTCCGTGGTCAGCAGAGCATAGCGTGGAGTTGTGATGATGGCTGGCGTGACGGAGGCCCACTTGGACCAGTCAATGCGCGAGACCATCATCTGGCTGATGGCAGGCTGCCGCATGAGTCGGCCCAGGATGGGCAGGCTCTCCGCAGGCGTGATGCCCGCCCAGCCGATGCGGGCAAAATGCTCCTCCAATTTCTTGTGCCGCGCCACGTAACCGACACCGGCCATGACCCCCCAGTTGATGGTGAGGCCCGGCAGGCCTTGCATGCGCCGGTGGTTTGCCAGGGCATCCAGGAAGGCGTTCGCAGCTGCGTAATTCGCCTGGCCGGGACTGCCGATGATGGATGCCACCGAGGAGAACATCACAAAATGATCGAGCGTCACTCCCTGCGTCTGCAAATGCAGATTCCACGCGCCGTTGATCTTCGGCGTGGTGACCTTGGTGAAACGTTCCGCATTCAACTGCGAAATCAGCCCGTCATCCAGCACCATAGCGACGTGGAAAACACCTCGCAGCGGTGGATGCGATTGCGCGATCTCCTGCAGCAGCGCGGTCACACTCGCAGGATCGCTCACGTCGGACTTGATCAAACTGACCTCCGCACCTGCGGCCTGCATGGCTGCCACACCAGCACGGGCTTCATCGGTGGATGCACCACTTCGGCTGGAGAGAACAAGATGGCGCGCGCCTTGCTTCACAAGCCACTGCGACATGGCCAGTCCAAAACCCCCAAGCCCACCCGCCACGAGGTAGGTGGCATCAGGATTCAACAGCAGCGCCGCATTCGGAGTGTCGGCGCTGAGCGAGACCTTGGCATCCGCCATGGTGAGCACCACTTTGCCGATCTGCCTTGCCTGCGTGATGTAGCGGAAGGCATGCGCCGCATCCGCCAGCGCAAACGAGCGATAGGGGAGCGCAGGTAGCTTGCGCGAGCCGAACAGCTTTTTCAGGCTGCCCATGATGGACTTCGAATTGCGCGGATCGAGCGCATGACCAAGGTCGATCGCGTGATACGAAAGATTATGGCGGAATGGGAAGAGCCCCACCTTGGTGTTGCCATAGATGTCGCGTTTGCCGATTTCAAGGAAGCGGCCGTACTGCCGCAGCAGCGAAAGGCTCTGATGGATGGCCTCGCCCGCCAGTGAATTCAGCACAAGGTCCACGCCCTCGTCATTCGTGATGCGCATGACCTCACCGGCAAAAGCCAGCGTGCGTGAATCCAGCACATGCTCCACGCCGATCTTCTTCAAGAACGCACGCTTCTCCGCGCTGCCAGCGGTGGCAAAAATCTCAGCGCCAGTGGCCTTGGCGATGCGCACCGCCGCCTGACCGACACCGCCGGTGGCGGCATGAATGAGCACACGTTCACCCTTCGTCATGCGCCCCTGATGCGTAAGCGCGTAGGAGGCGGTCAAATAGGTCACCATCATCGTGGCCGCCTCTTCCATCGTGAGGTGCGCGGGCTTTGCCAGCACCGCATACTCGACCGTGGTGACATACGTGCCGAAGCACCCGGCCGCGAGCGCCATGACCTCGTCCCCCGGTTTGAACTGCGTCACGTTGGCCCCCACGCGTTCAATACGTCCGGCGCACTCATCGCCAAGCAGCATGGCATCCGCAGCTTCGGCGGGATAAATGCCCAGCGCCTTCATCACATCGCGGAAGTTCAGCGCAGCGGCGCAGATTTCGATCTCAACTTCATTCGGGCCGGGCGCGCGGCGCTCCTTGGCGCGGAACACCAGCTTGTCCAATGAGCCAGGTTTGGCAGACTCAAGCCGGAAGCACTGCTCAGCGTTGAGCGTGGACGTGGAGGTTTGCGCCAGATGATCCAGCGAGCCATGCACTAAACGGTGGACGTAGCGCGCCTCACCGCGCCAGGCGATCTCGGCCTCCGCATCCGCATGCAGCAGTTCGTTGAGCAGGATGGCTGTATCATCCCCGCCAGAAGCATCGAGATCAATGCTGCGGCAGTGCAGGTCCGGATACTCGCTCATAATCACGCGAACCATGCCGTGCAGCGGCGATTGCATGAGGGAGATCGCGGAAGTTTTCTCACCAGCAGGCTGTGCTCCACGCGTGACGAACCACAGGCCGGGCAGCGATACATGGCCTGCTGCTATCAGCGCCTGCACCAGATAGAGCGAACTGTGGCAGACGAGTGTTTGAGACTGAGCAATCTCATCTGTCGCGTCGAGACTCCAGAAGTGCATGACGCCGCGCAAAGGCATAGACGGCAGGAGTTCAGTGAGCAGGCGGGTGTAGTCCTCCCGTGATGAAGCATCAATATGAATGTCATCATCAGCGATAAGCGTGAGGCAGTCCGATGCTCTGACAAGGACGCAGGTGTCGCCACGCTCGCGCAGCGTGTCAGCGATTGAATGGGCAAGGCCATTCTGATCGACAAAGAGCACCCAAAGTCCAGGCTCCGCAGGTGCTTCCTCAATGACGCCAGCAAGCTGCGGCAGCTCCGGGCCGCGCGCGAGCAGTACGACCTGCCCGCTCTGACTTTGATTCGTGACATCAGCCACGGCCTCCACGGCACTGAAGCCTGTCGCAGAGAGCACCTTCTGCCAGTCAGCAGATGGCAGAACAGGATGCTGCACACGCAGCACCGTGTCCTGGAAGTTCCACCAGCGCGCGTCCGTGCCGCATACCAGATCATGCCAGGGAGTGGCTCGTTCAATCTCCAGGACCATGAGCAGGCCCCCGGAGGCGAGCAGCTGGCGCACATGCCCCAGAGACTGCTGCACGTTCTGCGTCAATGACAGCGCATGGGAAACGAGGACGATGTCGAAACGCTCGTCGGCAAAACCCTGCTCAGCCGGCGGCAGATCGAGATCCAGCACGCGGTACTGCACCGAATGGTAGTCGCTGAATTTTTTCCCGGCCTGATCAAAGTGGCGGTCCGAGACATCCGTGAAGCAGTACTCCACACCCGCCTGCGGCAGCCGTGGCAGCACGCTGGCAGCCACACCGCCGGTGCCCGCACCGATCTCCAAAATACGCACGCGCCTGCCTTCAGGGACCTGCGCCAGCGCTGCGCTGACGGCTTCACCGATCACGTGATTGTAAACTCGCGTGAAGACGGACGCCGCTTCAAAGTGCTCCAGCATGTTCGCGGAGAGTACGGTTGATCCGTCACTCTTGCCGCGCAGTACATCGGCCAGTCCGTCGGTGCTGCGGTCCAGCAGCATGAGTTCGGGATGAAAGGCGGGGAAGTGGAAGACGAGATCCTGCCAGAGCTTGTCGCGATTCAGTGCGGCCGGTTTGGCCGTGACCGTCCATGCAGGTGCTTCGGCAGATGGCTGAGCTTGCAACCAGCCGTCCGGCTCCAGCAAGGTGAGCAGGCGGTGCACAAAGCGCTCGTGCGTGGGCTGCACCTTGGTTCGTTTCAGCAAGGCGGGCAGCGTGAAGGTCTCGCCCGGTTTGGGGCGCCAGCCGAGATTCTTGAACACCGCAAGAATCGAACTGCGGCACAGCTGCAGAAAGCGCGGTTCCCACTCCTGATAGCGTGCGTTCATGCCGAGCGCCGTGCTGAAATCAGCAGCGCTCTCGCGGAGCTTTGCGGCCAGCTTGCCGTTGTCGGGCAGGTAGTCTGCAGGCGTGCGTACGCTCGGCACTGCGGAGAGAGGCTTCAGCTGCCACTCGGACTGATAGAGCCAGTCGGCCTGCGCACCAGAGCCCGGCGCGCTGCTCATGGCGGTGTGCTTGCAGAGGAAATCGGTGATCTCCAGCAGCACATTGCCGTCGTCATCGAGGATGAAGAGATCGATGACGATGATCTTTTTCGCAATCGCCTGCGTCCTGCGCACATAGGCCCACACCTTGGCACCGGGCCTGGAGTAGCAGCGGATGCGCTCCATGCGCGCCGGGAGGTAAAGACCGTCCGCCGGAATGGCGATGGTTGGATGGATGCAGGCGTCCAGCAGTGCGGGATGAACGATGTAGCGGTCCATTTCCGCCACCATAGCGGCAGGCAGTTCGATGCGCCCGAGGGCTTCATCCTGGCCTGCCCAGACATGCGTCAGCGCCTGAAACTGCGGGCCGTAGTGCAGCTCGGCGGTGGCGGCAGATTGATAAAAAGCTTTGCCATCGAGTTCCGACACG
>NZ_JBIPNG010000614.1:0-3300 GCF_044373815.1 Prosthecobacter sp.
CCAGGCCCCGTGCGATGAGTGTGGTCATGAGGGTTTCGTGTGCGGGTGAAAGGCTGGGGTGCACGCCGCCACCCCAGCCCGGCAGAACATCAGGGTACTGACGCGCAGAAAGGAAAACGACCCGGAAAACGCCTTAAGCCAACCGGAGAATAAATCTTAACCAGAGCTTGGCAGACCTGTCCACCACGAAATTGTGGCAAAAATGGGCCAAATGCCTGGCAAGAGCAAAATGCCTGAGAGCAAAATGCCTGGTAGTGTCCTAATTTGGTGGCTAGTCTCAATAAGAGGTGGCGGGTGGAATATCACATCCAAAAGCCCTCAAGTGACTTCTGCCACGCAGATGCCGCGCCTTTGCGTCCCGGCACAGGTTCAATAAGATTTCGCTCGGCCAACCGTAGGAAGACATTTTTCATGGTGTTCTCCGAATTGATGCCCGTGAGTTCTCTGGCAATCCGGTTGGTGATCTCAGAATGGTTGGCGAGGTAATCCATTACCGATTCCTCAGGCGACGCCAGTTTATCATGCCTAATTTCTACCACCACGGCATTCTCCATCTCTTTGATAATAGGGGGCTTTAATCGCGATCTCTTCATCTCATCAAATGCGGTGTTTAATCCCTCTCCAACATCTTTGTTGGGCGGGCTTGGGAACTTGTGAATCAGCCTCACAAGCACCCCGTTGCGCGAGAATTGGGATTTCAGAATGTTACGAGTAGTTACATGTCCTGGCAGGCGACCAGGGCTTTCAACTTCGATTCGGTTGTCAAACACCCAATAAGATGCCAGGCATTTTGTACAGATATGACGCATAGACTTCTCATTTTCAACATCAGGATAGATCGTTGCCGTGGATGATAGGGGCGCGGGTTTTGAGAAGGGGGGGCGGGCAAGTTGGTCGAGGCAGCTGAGAAGAGCTGTGGTACCTGAACTGAAAGGCTAACGGAATGAACTGAACGAAGATGATGGGACCGCTACGCATGAATACCGGCAGCCCTCTCTGCCTCTGCCGCCACCTGCGCGCGCCAAGGACGAAGGTGCAAAGATCCATCAGACGCATTGTAAATCAATACCTTGAATCATCTCCTGCTACTAAATGACTGGCATCTTATCTTCTTATCTTGGCGCGCAGTGCTGTGCAGAGTGCGTGGTGAGACGATGAGGAGGCAGTGCCAATGCACCGTGCTCCATGAGCCTTTATGGAGCACCGGGCCGGAGGATAAACTTCTCGCGGGCGGACTGGATGTCTGTGGCGATGTGGTCGAGGAAGTCGGCAGCCCATGCCTTGTCCGGCCCTTCCGGCATCGGGCCCAGGATGCGAGGCCGCAGTGACTTCAGACGCGGGCTCAGCTGCGCCAGCAGCAAGAGGTACAGAGGCTTGTTCTCACCTAGCAGCGGATGGGCGCGCCACAGCGTCTCCACCGTGGTCAGCAGCCGGGAGGAGGGAAGCTTTTCGTCATCAAGAGTTTCTGCCAGGGTTTCCAGTTCCAGCACCAGAAGGCCGGCGTCTTCGATGCGTTGCAGCATTTCGAGGTAGCGGTGATCCAGAAAGTCAGAGGTCTCGCGGCGCGCTGCGGCCAGCTTCACCATCAGGGGATGCAGCCCCACATCCTGCCAGCGTGCGCCATCTGCCCGGGGTTTCCTGAGCTGGGGGTACTCGGCGTAGAGAAGATCCAGCGCCAGCGTGGAGCAGACCACCAGAGACGCCGCCTCATTCTGAATCTGGCCGGGTTTAAACGCTGCATCGATGCGCTCCTGCGTCACCTCCTTCTCCAGCAGGGGCGCCATTTTCTGTGCCAGCTCTGTCGTGAGATTTACGGCCACCTTGTGCGTCGCGCTCGAGATGGCATCGATGGCATTCAGGCGCACGGTGGGGTCGGCATCGTTCATCAGCCTCCACAGCAGTTCATAGTCCTTGTCCCAGATGCAGAGTCTTCGGATGGCCAGATTTCTGTCCGCGACGCTGCTGCTGCCCGCCAAGCGCAGGGTTTCTGCGCGCTCTTGTTTGTCCTTGGCAATCATGAGGTCCCCTTCCGACTGCGCCCTCAGCTTCAGGCCGCCGCAGGTGATGGAGAACAGGAGGGCGAACGGCAGGCCCAAGGTTCGGAGGCTGGTGGCAGACATGGCTGCAAAATCGCATACGTTTCCAGAAAGGCGACGAAGCTTTTGTTTCATCTTTATTGAACCAGTGGTGAGTTGTTCAAACTGCCAGAGCAGTTTCAAGCGGCCTCGCAGTGCCTCAGTAACAACCGATGGTATGGCGGGAATTTTACAGATGTCTGGACGACGCATGCCTTTTTATGGAAGGCAGAGATGCAAAGACGACATGCATCGTGAGGTGGTCATGGCTGAGGGAGAAGGCTGCCAGGAATAGGGTAGGCTCCCGTTTTGTCATAGTAGGTGTGGTGAAAAAAAGGTGTTGTTTTATTCATCCTGGCACGTTCAAGGCGTATCTGGTTTTGCATTCTCATGGCGCGGAACTCCTTGTCATAGTGGTTGAGATCCGGATATTTTTTGAGATCCTCCGGGTGCTCCACCTTTAAAAAAGGGTTCTTGTCCCCAAAGAGTACTTCACCGAGGTGTTGCAATTCATGTGCCAGCGTGAACTCATCAATCTTGCGCCGCACACGAAAGACGTCACCGTCCATGTAGCTTTCAGGTCCCGTGGTCAGCCCGATTTTTATCTTGTCCGCGACTGTGGCCAGCTTGTCGATCATCAGCTTTCCTGTTGGGGGCGTATAGAGTTGTTTGAGGGCCTGCAAAGCATCCGGGAAAGCCGCGAATTTTTCGCTGAGTATGGTCAAAGGATCTCTCCCATCTTTAGCTGGAGTGGCGCCCGCTCTTTGCTTGGTGGCATCAGTTCCCTGATTCTGCTGCATCGCGGCACCGCCTTGCGCTGGAGCTTGTGTCTGTGCCTGAGGTGGCACGGGCTGCTGCGCTGCGGGCGTGCCGCCTTGGGCCGGTGGATTGGCCCCACGCGCCTGCTGTTGCGCGGCAAGCACTTGATGGGATCCCTGAAGGCGTTGTGGTGACGTGGTCCCGCTGGCACCCTTTCCCATCTGCTGCATCAAAAACGCCTTTGGAGCGCTGCGTTGTTCAAAGATGCGGCCTCGGGTCAGGGAGGGATTGCTGTCTTGAGCGGGGGCTTCTCGGGTGGGAGAGCCTGGGGCGGAGGCGTGGAAGGCGTCGCGGAGGTCTTGCGGGGAAGGGGAAAAGCCGCTGGTGCGGGTGCTGCGGTCAGCGTGAGGCGCGGCGTCGAAGCCGGAGCTGCGGGTGGTGTTTTCCCAGGGTTTGGGGGCGGGGG
>NZ_JBIPNG010000615.1:0-3298 GCF_044373815.1 Prosthecobacter sp.
AGACGCTCAGCACATTCAAATCGGAACCGGCGGCGGCACCGTTCTGGCCGGTGTTGCTCAAATGCCACTGGTAGCCGGGATTCGCAGCGTTGTAGGCAACATACGGGTCATTGGGGACAAAACGGTGAAACAGCTGGTGCGCGAGCATCGGCGCGGCCGAGCGCACCCCGGGTGCTTTAAGCAGGCTGGCGGCTCCCTTGATGGCTGCATCCGCGCTCCCGGCGAACTCAACGACGGCGTATTTGCCGCGCGCCGAGGTTTGCGTGACACCCGCCACCTGGGCCAGCGAGGCAGCGGGCGTACCTGGAGCCAGCTCAACCAGCACGCGTTTTGTGAGCCAGCGCCGCGTTCCATCGTTTTGAGGAGCACCTTTTTCATACACCACCCACTCACCCTTCGGGCCGGACTCGGTCAGGGACCGCTCAAACTGCTTTCCGCCCACGACGATCTGCCCCAGCAATGAGCTGCTGCAAAGGAGGAAGGTCAGGAGGGCGAAAAGACGCATCGGAAGGGAGACAATCGGGCCGGAAGGATGCTCAGAAGTTGGCTCAATTGCCACCTAAAATGAGTTCGATGGCTCCCACAGGCTGTCAGCCGGTGGCCTTCATAGCTGCCTGGGCATCAGAAGGGAAAGTGTTTCCCAGGTTCCTCGAAAAATCCCGAAGGGCACAAAAAACCCGGGGTTCAGGGAACCCCGGGTTTTAAAGAGTCAGTCTTGGTTGCTGATTACGGCAGAGCGGTTTCGCCCATCAGGAAGCGGTCGCACTCGCGGGCGGCGCCACGGCCTTCGTTGAAGGCCCAGACAACGAGAGACTGGCCACGGCGGCAGTCACCGGCGGCAAAGACGCCGGGGATGCTGGTGGTGTATTTCTCGTGCTCGGCTTTCACATTGCTGCGCTGGTCGCGCTCGATGTTGAGGGCGTCGAGGAGAGGCTGTTCTGGCCCGAGGAAGCCCATGGCGAGCAGGACGAGCTGCGCGGGGAGGACTTTTTCGGTTCCGGGGATCTTCTGCGGGCCGAAGTTGCCCTTTTCGTCCTTCTTCCATTCGACGTTGACGACGTGGACGGCTTTGACATTGCCATCGGCGTCTCCTTCGAAGTGGGTGGCGGTGGTGAGATAGACGCGGGGATCGTCGCCGAACTTGGCGGCGGCTTCTTCCTGGCCGTAGTCCATCTTGTAGGTCTTGGGCCATTCGGGCCATGGATTGTTCGCAGCACGGGTGAGCGGCGGTTTGGCCATGATTTCGAGCTGGGTGACGGTGGTGCAGCCGTGGCGCACGCTGGTGCCGACGCAGTCGGTGCCGGTGTCACCGCCACCGATGATGACGACGTCCTTGCCGTCTGCGGTGATGAACTTGCCGCTCTTGTCGAGCACGGCCTTGGTGTTCGCCGTGAGGAAGTCCATGGCGAAGTGGATGCCCTTCAATTCACGGCCGGGGATCGGCAGATCGCGTGGTTTGGTGGCACCCGTGCAGATCACGGTAGCGTCGAAATCCTTGGTGAGCTGTTCGGCGGTGATGTCGGTGCCCACGCTGACGTTGCACTTGAAGATGACACCGCTGTCTTCGAGCAGCTTCACGCGACGCAAGACGACCTCGTTCTTGTCGAGTTTCATGTTGGGGATGCCATACATGAGCAGGCCGCCGGGGCGGTCAGCGCGTTCGAAAACGGTGACGGTATGGCCGGCCCGGTTGAGCTGGGCGGCGGCGCTGAG
Organism: Prosthecobacter sp.; assembly: GCF_044373815.1. GTDB lineage: Bacteria > Verrucomicrobiota > Verrucomicrobiia > Verrucomicrobiales > Verrucomicrobiaceae > Prosthecobacter. Next base: position 1,714 of record NZ_JBIPNG010000615.1, read on the forward strand.
TCCGGCAGGACCGGAGCCGATGACAGCGACTTTTTTGCCGGTGCGCTTTTCTGGCACATCGGGTTTCACCCAGCCTTCTTCCCAGCCTTTGTCGATGATGCTGACTTCGATGTTCTTGATCGTTACCGGCGGTTCATGAATGCCGAGAACGCAGGAGCCTTCGCAAGGAGCGGGGCAGACGCGGCCGGTGAATTCCGGGAAGTTGTTCGTCTTGTGCAGACGGTCGAGCGCCTCTTTCCACAGGCCGCGGAAAACGAGATCATTCCATTCAGGGATGATGTTGTTGATCGGGCAGCCGCTGGCCATGCCGCTGATGAGGGTGCCGCTGTGGCAGAACGGAATACCGCAGTCCATGCAGCGGGCACCTTGATTCTTCAGGCGCTCCTCTGGCAGGTGCAGGTGGAACTCCTTCCAATCTTTGACACGCTCAAGCGGGTCGCGGTCAGCGGGGATTTCGCGTTCGAATTCGATGAAGCCGGTAGGTTTTCCCATGGTCTCTTGTCTGTGAAAAGGTGATGTCTGTTGGTTTGTGACGCGTGATGTCGATGCTAGCTGCCGCCGATACGGGCGACGTCGCGGGCGTTGGCTTCAAAGGCGGCGTTGAGGGCGTCATCGCCGGTGAGGCCGTCGTCCTTGGCCTTCTTGATGGCCTGGAGCACTCGCTTGTAATCCTTGGGCATCACTTTGACAAACTTGGGCAGCATCTGCTCCCAGAGCGCGAGAACCTTGAAGGCTTTCTGGCTCTTGGTGAGGTCGGCGTGCTTTTTGATGAGTTCGTAGAGGCTGTCGATCTCGGCTTTGTCCTCGAGTTTTTCGAGGCCGGCCATCTGCGTATTGCAGCGGGTGGCGAAATCGCCCTCTTCATCCAGAACGTAGGCCTCTCCACCGCTCATGCCTGCGGCGAAGTTGCGCCCGGTGGTGCCAAGCACGACGACGCGGCCGCCGGTCATGTATTCGCAGCCGTGGTCACCCACGCCTTCGACGACAGTATCGACACCCGAGTTGCGCACTGCGAAGCGTTCACCCGCCCTGCCACGCAGGAAGAGCTCGCCGCTCGTCGCGCCATAGAGCGCGGTGTTGCCGGCGATGATGTTGTCTTCAGCGGCAAAGTCGGAACCTTCCGGCGGATAGATGATGATGCGGCCGCCGCTGAGGCCCTTGCCGATGTAGTCGTTGCCGTCGCCTTCGAGTTCGAGGGTGACACCCTTGGGAACAAAGGCACCGAAGCTCTGACCGGCGGTACCGTTGAACTTGATGTGCACTGTGTCGTCCGGCAGACCGTGCCAGTGGCGCTTGGTGATCTCGTTGCCGAGGATCGTGCCGACAGTGCGGTTGACGTTGCGGATAGCGACGGTGGCGGTGACTTTTTCACCCTTCTCGATGGCCGGTTTGCACAGGTCCAGGAGCGTGGTGATGTCGAGCGAGCGGTCGATGCCGTGATCCTGCACCTCGGTGCAGAAGCGTCCGACTTCGGGGCCGACATCCGGCTGATAAAGCAGGTTGGACAGGTCGATGCCGCGTGCCTTCCAGTGATCGATCGCTTCGCGGGCCTCGAGCACTTCCGTGCGGCCCACCATTTCCTGCA
>NZ_JBIPNG010000617.1:0-3292 GCF_044373815.1 Prosthecobacter sp.
CTTCCTGGCCTGGCAGTCGTGCAAGCTGACACCGCCACCCGCGAAGTAATATTTTCTGCATGAAGGCGAAGCTCACTCTTGGCATTTTGCTCTTCGCTGCGGGTGGCCTTGCTGTTGAGCCCCATCTGCCGCCGGGCACGAAGGCGCTGCCTTCGGCGGCAGTGAATGGACGCGGACCGCTGGCGCTGGTGAATCTGAATCATCACGTACTCGGGCATGCGCGGGTGTTTGGCGGCAAGGAGGACGATTTGTTTGTGGCGGGCTTTGGCGGGCCGCAGGCAGTGCATTTGTTCCGATGGGTGGACTCGGCGGAAACGGGCGCGCCGGTTTTTGCGCAGCCGGTGGAGGTGAAATGCGCCTTCAAGGACAAGGGCAGCGTGTTTCAGCGGAAGGATGGCAGCATCGCCGGCCTGTGGATCGACAAGGATGAACTGGTGACCACGGAGTTTGATCGTGAGAAGCTGGAGTTTCGTGAAACGAAGCGTGAGAAACTGCCGAAGGCGGTGAAGTCGCCGAGCAGTCTTGGGGTGCTGGTGAATGTAGACGGCAGTTATGATCTGGCGTTTGAGATGTCGAATGGTGGCAAGGGAGCGGAGGGAAGTCCGAACACGGAGGAGTGGCGGCCGTTTAACTCCTCCGGCATCGCGGTGGGGGAGATGCGCTATCGCTACCTCATGGGAGTCAGCGCCCAAGTCGAAGCGAAGCAGATCACGAAGACGCGGAACGAGGTTTATTTTTCCATGCATGGCATCACGAGCGTGAACCTTGGTGCCGGTCATGAACGCGATCTGGTGACGGGATCGCGACAGGGGAATCTCGTGTACTATCACAACAAGGCAGGGAGCGGCTTTGATCTTGAAGCGAAGCGTCTGATTGCGGGCGAGGATGGCAATGCGCTGCGGCACCCGAGCATCAATCCCAGCGTGTGTGCTTATGGTGGCGGCTTGATCGCGTGCGGTGAAGGATCGCTCTACTTTTATCGATTCACTGGGAAGTTCACGAAAGCGGGCGCGCCTGTTTGCAAGGAGCCGGTCTCCGTGCTGCAGGACAACGCGGACCTTTACGCGGGGACGCTGCCAACACCCACGACGGTGGATTGGGATGGCGATGGGGTTCTGGACATTCTGGCGGGGAATTCGGAGGGCTTTGTGCTGTTCTTCAAAAACATCGGCAGCAGTGATGAGCCGAAGTTTCTACCTGCGACACGAGTGCGGGCGGGCGGGCGTGAGATTCAGGTGCAGGCGGGTTATGCGGGCAGCTTGCAGGGTTTGCAGGAAGCGCGCTGGGGGTATCTCTCGCCGAATGTGATCGACTGGAATGGGGATGGACTTCCGGATCTCATCACGGGTGACATCACGGGCAATTACCTGATCTATTTCAATCGCGGGACCAAGACAGAGGCGAAGCTTGAGCCCGCGCATCCGATCTACTGCGATGGCGTTGATCTGCATGGCATGTGGCGCTGCCGGCCCGCGCTGGCGCAGATCGGTGAGCGGGTGGCGCTGGCCATCGTGGATGGTGATGACCATTTCCATCTCTACTGGCGGATCGATGACTACAATGTGGAGGACGGCGGCAAGCTCCTGCTGGATGATGGCAAACCCATTGGCGCTAGCGGCGGTGTAGGAGGCATGAGCGGGCGCTGCAAGCTGGACTTCTTTGACTGGAATCAGGATGGGAAGCTGGATTTCGTCATTGGCACCGGACGGGTTTGTTCGATTCCAGATCGCACGACGGGCTACCCGATGGCGGCGCTGGGGCAAAATCCGGTGGTGGGCGGATTGATCGGCCGGCTGGTGGATTCTGCGCTGCCGACCAAGCTGAAGAAATCTCTGGGCACTCCACTGGTGATGCTGAACATGGGCACGAATGCGAAGATGAAATTTGCGCGCCCTCTTACTTTTCAGGATGAGGACGGCAACGTTGTGCAGCCCGGCGGTGCGCATGAAACGGGTGCCGTGGGAACGATACTCGGCGGCAACGGACCGAATCTGCTGATCTGCAATGAGGCCGGGCGCATGTTTTTGGTGCCCAGCAAAAAACTACAAACCAAGCCATGAGACTTCTGTACTTTTTGATCGTTCTTTTCGCAACGGCTTTGCATGCGCAGGAGGTGGTGATCGTGGGTGGAACACCGGGAGGCATCGCCACGGCGGTGACAGCGGCGCGGCTGGGTCATCGGGTGACCTTGGTGGAGTATCACCAACGGATCGGCGGCATGAGCGCCAGCGGACTCGGGGCGAGCGACATTGAGAACCGGGCGATGATTCAGGGATTTTTTCGTGAGTTCGTGGATCGTGTGAAGGCGCACTATGTCGGTGTTTACGGTGAAAAATCCGAGGCGGTGAAACTGTGCAAGGATGGCTACTGGTATGAGCCGTCGGTGGCAGAGAAGGTGTTTGAGAGTATCGTCGCGGAGCAGCCGAAGATCACGGTGCTGAAACATCACCAACTCCTAAACGCCGAGGTGAAAAATGGGCGGGTTGTGGCGGTGACGATCCTGAACCGCTCCACAAAGGCGGAGCAGAAGCTGAGTGCGAAGGTGTTTGTGGATGCGACCTATGAAGGGGATTTGATTGCGGCGGCGGGTGCGGAATTTCGACTGGGGCGTGAAGGGCGGGACGACTTTGGTGAACCGCATGCGGGGCATATTTATAATATTCCCGGAGGTGAACGCATCGGCGGAACAGGTGCGGGAGACAAGCGGATGCAGGCCTTCACCTTTCGGATTCCGCTTTCGTCGAATCCGGCGAACCAGGTGCCGCTGACATCGCCAGCGGCGGGTTATGATCGAACGCGTTATCTGGGTTATTTCGATGACCTCAAGGGCGGCAGATTTGGGAAGAACCTGACCACCATTGCTTTCACGGTGCGCAAGCTGCCGAATGACAAGGTGGAGCTGAACATGAAACCGCTGCCGCTGGGTTTTGTCTTTGCGGAGGAAAACGCGGGATACATCGAAGCCGGATGGGCGGAGCGTGAACGCATCACCGCGAAGATTCGCGATCTTTCGCTGGGGCTGCTGTGGTTTCTCCAGCATGACAGTGAGGTGCCGGAGAATGCGCATGAGACGGCGCTCAAGTATCAGCCATGCCGCGATGAGTTTCCTGAATATGATCACTTTCCTTTTCAGCTCTACGTCAGAGAAGGACGCCGGCTCGTGGGTGAGTTCACTCTGAGTGAGAGGAACATCACCGAACAGCCAGGGCTAACTTCTGAGCGAAATCATCCTGATGCCATCGCGGTGGGGGAGTTTCCCATCGACAGCTTTCCGATGCAGAAGCGGCAGCCG
>NZ_JBIPNG010000616.1:0-3292 GCF_044373815.1 Prosthecobacter sp.
AGCACCGTGCCGGAGTGATCCTCGAAGAAGATGCCTTCCTCTTCCTCATACACATCCAGGGCCACTCCGCCGAGATGGCCGGATTTGAGCGACTCGATCAGTGCCGAGCTATCAACGAGTTTGCCACGGCTGGTGTTCACCAGATAGGCTCCTGGCTTCATCAGGGCAATGCTGGCCACATTGAGCAGGTGATGCGTCTCTGGCGTCAGCGGCAGATGCAGGCTGACCACATCACTCTCACTCAGCAGCGATTCCACACTGGTGTAGCTGATGCCGTGCTCCGCTGCCCATTCGAGCATAGGCATCGGATCATGCGCGAGGACATGACAGCCGAAGCCGCGAAAAATCTGCGCTGTCACGCGCCCGATCCTGCCGGTGCCGACGATGCCGATGGTCTTGCCATGCAGATCAAAACCCACGAGGCCGCTGAGGGAGAAATTTTGTTCCCGCACCCGATTGTAAGCGCGATGAATCTTCCGGTTCAGCGCCAGCAGCAGCGCCACGGTATGCTCTGCGACGGCATGGGGTGAATACGCAGGCACCCGCACCACGGTGATGCCCAACTCTCCCGCCGCTGCACGATCCACGTTGTTAAAACCCGCGCAACGCAGCGCCACCAGCCTCACGCCGAGTCCGGCCAGCGTCGTCAGGCAGTCACGATCCAGACGGTCGTTGACGAACACGCACACCGCATCTGCGCCTTGGGCGGAACTGGCCGTCTCTGCTGTGAGTCGGAAATCGTGATGGTGCAGAATGACATCGGCACCATCAGCCGCGCGCCCGAAATAGTCACGGTCGTAGGGCTTGGTGTCGTAGAAGGCGAGGGTGATCGGGGGCATGATAGGGGATGGCCAAAGGCCGATATATTTATGCGACTGGATATTCATGACACCGCTGGTTTCACTACGAGCACGGAGCACGGCAGCCTCGTCAGCAGGCGCTCAGCCGTCGATCCCATGAGTGCGTAGCGCAGGTTGGTTTGTCCTCGGGCACCTATCACGATCAAGTCAGCTCCAATCTGCTCGGCATGCGCGGCGATGGCGTTGGCGTAGTTCGGTTCGTTCATCAGCACCTCGTTGGATTCGATGCCCGGCGCGGTTTCCGACACGAACTTTTGGAGTGTGGTGCTGAGAAGCTGCCGCCGGTGCTCGATGAACTCGGTCGTCACCGCCGCCAAGTAGGCGTAAGGCGTCGATAACCACGGCTCTTGCCATACATGCAGGAAGTCCACCTTCGCGCCATCCTGAATGGCAATACGATGCGCTTGCGAGGCGACCTCGCGCGAGGTCTCGGAAAAATCAATGCAGGCGACGATTTTCTGAAACGCATTCGGATGATAGGTTCTGACAAGCAAGATCTTGCCTGGAACTTGGCGAGCCAGGCGGTGAGCCAGTGATCCGGCACCCGCTTTGGATTCGCCAGCGCCAGTGATACCGGCCACGACCAAATCGGGGCTCTGCGTTTTGACGTGTTCCAGAATCTCATGCAGCGGCACCCCCACGACAATGGTGCTCTGGCAGCCAAGAGGTGCTCCAGCCTGCGCCAGCCAGCGCACGAGTGCATCCCGTGCTCCCTCAGAGAGAATGGCGGCCTGGCGCTCAAAGCTCGTGTTGCGGCTGTCCGCCTGTGAGGTCACGGCGGCGGTGTCCACCACATGCAGGACGTGAAGGCTGGCTCCGTTGAGCCCGGCGAGACGTGAGGCTTGTTCGAGTGCCGAGCTTGATCCCGTGGAGAAATCCACGGGGACGAGGATGGTTTTGATGGTGTTCATGGTGATGTGTTTTGGAACGGGACCGGGCAGCGGAGCATCAGGGCGTGATCAGCACTTTGAGCACGCCTTCCGCCCGATTACCGAAGACCTCGTAACCTTGCTTGATGTCCGCCAGCGAGAAACGGTGAGTCACGAGCATTGTGGGATCAAACCTGCCAGACTGAACCACGTTGATGAGGCGGCGCATGCGCTCCTTCCCACCGGGGCAAAGCGTGGTGATGATGCGGTGATCTCCCAGCCCTGCGGCATAGGCTTCATACGGAATCTGGAGCTTGCCTGAATAAACGCCGAGGCTGGACAGCGTGCCGCCCGGACGCAGACAGCGCAGGCAGGATTCAAACGTTGCCTGCGTGCCGAGCGCTTCGATGGCCACATCCACTCCGCCGCCAGTGAGCTTCAGCACCTCCTCGACGACATTGCACTCATGATAGTTGAGTGTGACATCGGCCCCCATCTTGCGCGCCATCGCCAGACGGTTCTCATCACCATCCACGCCGATGATCAACGTGGCTCCCATCAGTTTTGCACCCACGGTGGCGCACAGCCCGATGGGTCCTTGAGCAAAGACGACCACAGTGTCCCCGATCTTGATGCCGCCACTCTCCGCGCCGCCGAAACCGGTGGAGGCAATGTCCGCGAGCATGACCACCTGTTCGTCGGTCACTTCATCAGGTATCTTTGCCAGATTCGCCTGCGCATACGGCACCAGCAGATATTCCGCCTGAGCACCATTGATCGTGTTGCCAAAACGCCAGCCACCCATCGCCTGACAACCAGAGCCGTGGCCGCACTGCGAGTGCTGGCCGGAAAGACAGGCACGGCATTGTCCGCAAGGCGTGATGGCCCCGACGAGCACGCGGTCGCCGATGTTGTAACCCGTCACGCCCGCGCCGAGTTCTTCGATCACGCCCACCGGCTCGTGGCCGATGATAAGTCCCGGCTTTACCGGATACTCGCCGCGAACGATGTGAAGATCTGTTCCGCAGATGGTGGTGGCGGTGATGCGCAAGACGGCCTCGCCCGGACCGGCAGACGGCCTGGGCACGGAATCGACGCGGATGTCATTAACGCCGTGAAACACGGTGGCGAGCATGGTTTGCATAGTGGTTGTTGGGTGGGTGATTGAAGAAGAAACCTGCTCAGCGCACCACGAGCACAGGACGGTGCGCGTGACGCACCACACGCTCCGCCGTGCTGCCGATGAGCGCGTGCTCCCAGCCGGTGTGACCGTGCGTGGCGATGACGATGAGTCCTGGGTCCACCGCTTTCGCCATCTCACAAAGCGCCTGATGAGGAATGCCTTCCAGCACGACGGTGGTGCTGTCGATTTCCGTGCTGAAGTGCTCGCTGCGGCACCTGCGCAGCTCAGCCTCGATCTTGACGTGCCGGGAGGCGAGTTCCTGCTCTGTAAAGACCAGCGGAATCTCGCCCGTCATCGCGATGGCGGGCTGCACATTGGCCAGGAACAGCCGCGCATCAAACTCACGAGCGAGAGCGGCGGCGAGCGGAAAGGCCTTGCGT
>NZ_JBIPNG010000195.1:0-11328 GCF_044373815.1 Prosthecobacter sp.
CGCTCTTTTGAGTCAGGCACGATGCGCCAGATGCGGCCCTGATTGAACGGCGTCTCCAGTTTGCGATCCTTGATGTTCGCGATGAGGTAGTGCGTCAGGAAGCTCTGGTGCTGGATGATGCCGCGATACATGTCCACGAGGTAAAGTGCGCCATCAGGGCCATTGGCGGCCTGCACGGGGCGGAAACGCTCGTCGGTGGAGGTGAGGAATTCGGTGGTCTTGGCCGTGTTGGTGGCCTTCACGATGCCGTCCGTTTCGCTCATGGTGAATCGCTTCACCAGGTTCGCGCAGGGCTCAGGCACGAAGGCGTTGCCGCGGTAGGCGGCGGGAAAAGCATCGCCGCGATAGATCAGTGCGCCGCAAGTGCCAGTCGGTTTTGGCAGGGTGCCGTCGGCGCGGAGTGATTTCGCCTCGTAACCACGATTCACGCCAGGTGTGGGATGGGAAGGGTAGAGAGTCTGATCCGCAGCCACTTTGGCATTGATGCTCGTTGCGTTGCGCAGCAGCGGGTTGCGGGTGAAAGCTTCCGTGGGAAGAAGGTCGGCACGGAGCATGTCGGAGTTGTAGTTAAAGTAGAGCCTGCCGAAGTCGTCCTGGCACAGTCCCCACTGGCCGCGACCGAGGCCGGTGTCCTTTTGCCATACGCCACCGCGAAGTTTGAAACGGGTGGAGTAACCCGCGCTCCAGATGGCATTGTCCATGGCCCAGATCGGAGTGTTGGCCATGTGCTCCGGCTGACCGCCTTGTGTGCCGAAGTCAGTTGCAACGACATCTTTTACATCGGCTTTGCCATCGCCATCCGTGTCTTTGCAGAAGTACAGATTTGGCGGCACGGCGATCAAAGCTCCGCCATTCACGGCCAGCACGGCGCGTGGCATGACAAGGTTGTCGAGAAACGGCGTCGCTTTGTCCATGCGGCCATCGCCGTCGGTGTCTTCGAGCAGGGAAACACGGCCGGTGGGTTCTTTTTCGCCTCCCCCCTCAAGGTCGTGCATGTAGCCGCGCATCTCGACGACGTAGAGCCGCCCCTGGTCATCAAAGCTCATCGCCACTGGCGATTCGATCATCGGCTCGCTGGCGACGAGTTCGACATGGAAACCTTTTTCGACCTTGAAGGTCTTCATCGCCTCCTCCGGAGACAATGGCGCGGGCGGCGGCAGCTTGAATTTCAGTTCGACCTTCTCGGGTCCGGCGTTTTTTTGATGAACGGCCTGTGCAGAAGGCAGGAACGACGACGCTAGAATAAACAGCGACGAACGCAGCATGAATGAGGGGAACCTTTGGGGAGGCATTGAGGTGCGGTTTTTTGGTTTTGAGGGGGCAATCACCAAACCATATGCCGGGCGAAATCCTAGTCGCTCAATGACCAATCTTGGTATTTCTGACGTCGTGGTTTTCGCCTCATTTCTCCTTTTTCGGCTTCGGCTGCTCAGAGCCTTTGATGGTCAGTGTTGGCACGGGCTCGTCCTTGCCTGCGAAGGCATTCCATGCCTGCTGAAACACGGCGGCATCGCGCACATCACCTTCGGCGACGAGCCATTGGTAGTGCAGCTTGAATGGGGCTTCGGCGCTGGCTTTACCCTTCGGGAACATGCCGAAGCGGCCGTAATCACGATAGGCGGAGGTGGCGGTGTCTTTCGGATTGTCGGGATGGTTGAGAATCACGACGGTGAAGGTCTTGCCTTCTACGGTGAAGACCTCAGCGGCCCATGGCAGGTCCCTGACCTTGTGCGCGTCAATGTTTTCACCGGGGAAGAGGTAGGTCGTCGTTTTGGTGTCCACCAGTTCGGAGGGGCGGAACTGCGCACCTGCGTGTTCGGGATCGCCACTCATCTCGGCTTCGCCGCTGACGGGCTTGATGGCGCTGGTCATGTCGATGCCGAGATAAAAGGGCTTCGCGGGGGTGGAGAAGGTGAAGCGGCGTTCTTCCGTCAAAAACGCATCTTTGGTATCTCCCTGCCAGTCGATGGCGGCGGTGAAGCTGGAATCGCCGGGTTCGATTTTGGTCACGACCTGATCGCCGCCTTTCATATGCCAGCGGTCGTATGATTTGCCACCGTAGCTGATCTTGCTGAAGCCGAGGAAGATGCCGCGATGATGGGTGAAGTTGAATTTCGGACCTTTGGTAAGACGGGTGGCTCCGGTGGAATCGAAGACGTGCAGATACGGTTTGTAGGTGTCGTGATGGCGATCAGGCGTGCTCAGATCATTTGCCATCATGAGCCGGGCGACGACTTTGCCGCCGTTTGAAATATCGACGTGGTCTTTTTCCGCGACCGTGATCTCGAAGGCGGCGGCGTTGAGTGCTAGAGCGAGAAGGATGAGAGCGGTGGGTTTCATGCGAGAATTTTTTGAATGACTTTGGCACCTTCGACGCCGGAGAGCCTGGCGTCGAGGCCTTGGAATTTGAAGCTGAAGGCGTCGTGCTGGATGCCGAGCTGGTGGAGCATCGTGGCGTGGAGGTCGTGCACGGTGGTGATGTTTTCCTGCGCGGCATAGCCGAGGTCATCGGTGCTGCCGAAGGTGACGCCGCGCTGGATGCCCGCACCGGCGAGCCACATGGACATGGCCTTGTTGTGATGATCGCGGCCGATGGGGCCTTTGTTGCCCTGCGCCATCGGGGTGCGGCCGAATTCGCCGCTGAAGACAATGAGCGTGTCATCAAACATGCCGCGCTGCTTGAGATCTTTGATCAGTGCCGCGCAGGCCTGATCCACTTCTTTTGCACGCAGCGGTAGTTCTTCCTTCAGCAGGCTGTGGTGGTCCCAGTCACGATGGTAGAGCTGGATGAAGCGGGTGCCGCGCTCGGCGAGACGACGGGCAAGAAGGCAGTTCGAGGCGAAGGAGCCATCGCCGGGCTGACAGCCGTAGAGTTCGAGCGTTTTGGCACCTTCGCCGCGGATGTCCATCAGCTCAGGCACGCTGGCCTGCATTTGGAAGGCCATCTCATACTGGGCGATGCGGGTGGCGATTTCGGGATCATCGCAGAGTGCGGCGTGCTGTTTGTTGAGCGCATTGATGGCGGCGAAATCGCGGCCCTGGCGCTCGCGTGTAACGCCGTTTGGGCTGGTGAGGTAGAGCACGGGATCGCCGAGCGAGCGCAGCTGCACGCCTTGATACTTGGAAGGCAGGAAGCCGCTGTTCCACTGCCGTGCGGCGATGGGCTGCGGATTCCGGCCTTTGCCGGTGGACATCATCACGACAAAGCCTGGAAGATCATCCGCCTCGCAGCCGAGGCCATAGGTCACCCATGATCCCATGCTGGGACGTCCGGCGATCTGTGCTCCGGTGTTCATGAACATGTGAGCCGGATCGTGATTGATCGCGTCCGTCGTCATGGAGCGCACGAGGCAGATGTCATCTGCGACTCCGCCGATGTGTGGCAGCAGTTCTGACAGCTCCGTCTGGCATTTGCCATACTTTTGAAAACGGAACATCGGTCCTTTGCACACGAGCTTCTGGCCCTGGAGCTGCGCAAGCTGCTGCCCTTTCGTGAACGACTCCGGCATCGGCTTGCCGTCCATCTCCGCCAGCTTGGGTTTGTGGTCGAAAAGTTCCAGCTGCGAGGGGCCACCGGCCATGGTGAGCCAGATGACGCGCTTGGCTTTTTGTGGCAACGGCAGGGTGCCGAGGACTCCGCGAGATGCGGCCTGCAAAAGCTGCGGCTGCAAAAGCGATGCCAGAGCTACGCTGCCGAGACCTTGGGTGGTGCGGCCGAGGAAGGCGCGGCGGGTTTGGGCGGAGGTCGAGTGCATGGTTCAGCTCCTCGTAATGGTTTCGTGCAGGTTCAAAATCACGCGCGCGACGTGCGCCCACGCCGCGAGTTCACTTGAATTCAAATTGGGTGAGACTGGCGCCGCACCGGTTTTGAGCAGTTCCGCCGCCGCAGCGGGATCTTTTTGGTAATCGGCGAGCTGCTGGGCAAACAATGCCGAGAGCGTTTTGAGTTCGTCCGCACTTGGCTTGCGCTGCAAGGCCTGCTGTACGGCCCAGGTGATGCGCTGGCTGGCATCGCCGCTTGATTCGGTCAGGATGCGTGCGGCAAAGACGCGGGCGGCTTCGACATAGGTCGGATCGTTCAGCAGAACAAGGGCCTGTTGCGGGATGTTGGAGCGGTTGCGCTCGGCCACACATTCCTCACGACTTGGCGCGTCGAAGGCGAGCATGGATGGATGCGTGAAACTGCGCTGCCACCAGGTGTAGAGGCCGCGTCGATACAGGCTTTCGCCGCTGTCGTTCTGCCACTCGCGTGTGGGGAAGTTCAGGTTTTCCCAGTATTTGGCGGGCTGGTAGGGCTTCACACTCGGGCCGCCGATTTTGGGGACGAGCAGGCCGGAGATGGTGAGCGCATTGTCGCGCACGAGTTCGGCATCCAGGCGGAAGGGGCTCTGGCGGGCGCACTCGCGGTTGTAGGGATCAGCGGCGGTGAGTTCCTTCGTGGAGGTGGAGGCCTGCTGATAAGTCGCGCTGTTCGCAATGATACGGATCATGTGCTGCATGTCCCAGCCGCTGTCCATGAATTCACAGGCCAGCCAGTCGAGGAGAGCGGGATTTACCGGTGGTTCGCCCTGTGCGCCGAGATCGTCGAGCACCTTGCTCAATCCGGTGCCGAAGAACTGCTTCCACAGGCGGTTCATCACCGTACGGGCGGTGAGTGGATTGTCCTTGGAAACGAGCCACTGGGCGAGGTCGAGGCGGGTGAGATCACGGCCTTCGATTTTAGGTTTCGGCAGATAGCCGGGCAGGGCGGCTTTCACGACTTCGCCACTTTCATCCATCCAGTTGCCACGCGGCAGGATGCGCACCGTGCGCTTGTTGGTATCGCTGATGGAGACGATGCACTTGGGTGCATTGTTTTCGAAATCCGCCTTCTCCTTTTCGACGGTCGCGATCTTGGCGCGGAGGTCGTTGAGTTCGGGGGCGATCTGCTTGTAGGCGGCGGTGAGTTTCTGCTTTTGCTCAGGGGTACGCTTATCCGGCGCTGCCTTGAGGATGCCGGCGATCTCAGCCGCCGGGAGGGAGGTGCCGGGCGCACGGATGGGCTTGGGTGAGTTGGTGGAGCTGAGACGCAGATTGGCGATCTCGTTATTTTCTCCCCAGCCAAAGGTGAGTGTCAATGTGACTGCGGCATTGGCTTCCGTGACAGGTGCGGCGAGTTCGAGGTAGAGCGACTGATCGGCTCCCGTGGCACCCAGAACGCCCCAGCCATTTTCTTTCTTGTCCGCGATGCCATCAATAGCAGTGGCGGCGGGAAAGGTTTTTTGCTCAAAGGTGGCGCTGGCAAAAGCGATGGGGAGCTTGTTCTTTCCACCTGTGAGAGTGACTTCGCTGAGGACGAAGTTGCCATTCGAGGCGAGGCCGATGCCGGGCAGCTTTTCCTTGAGCGCTTCAAGGCGGATGCCTGTGGTGCCCAGCGGCAGCTTGGTGATTAAAGTGTAGGCGTCGGTGCCGTCGTTCTGCTTACGCTCGTTGCGTTTGGCATCAATGGTGCCACGCACCACGCCTTCTTTGTCGGCCTTGAGGGCCACGTTTTTCTTGGCTGATGACGCGGTGACTTGCTTCAATGGCTGCCACATTCCGCTGGCGGTCACGGCCTCCAGTGCCTGCTTTTCCCACTTCGCCTGCGCGGGGGCGAGTTCGGGGCGCGGTTTGGCAAATTCGGCCTGCAGTGTGGTCAACCGCTCTGCAATGTCGGCTTGGCGTTTCCGACCTGCTTCATCGAGCACCATTATGCCGGGTTCACGGCGGCCGAGAATCGGCTCCTTGATGTCGGCGAAGAAAGCGCCCAGCGAGTAGAAATCGCGCTGGGTCCACGGGTCGAACTTGTGATCGTGACACTGGCAGCAGCCGGTGGTCTGGCCCATCCAAGCATTGCCGACGGCACGAACGCGGTCGGTGAGCATGCGCTGCTCGTAGTCCTTGGCCTGTGCGCCGCCTTCTTCGGTGGAAAGCAGCAGCCGGTTGAAAGCGGAGCCGACGCGTGTCTCCTGAGTGGCGTCCGGCAGCAGGTCGCCGGCGATTTGTTCGAGGGTGAAGCGGTCGAAGTGTTTGTTGCTGTTGAAGGACTGGATGACGTAATCGCGGTAAGGCCACACGTTGTGCGGATTGTCACTGTGGTAGCCGATGGTGTCGGCGAAGCGCACGACATCGAGCCAGCCGATGGCCATGCGTTCTCCGTAGTGCGGGTTTTTGAGCAGGCTTTCGACCAGCTTTGCATAGGCGGCAGGAGATGCGTCCTTTTCAAAGGCGGCCACTTCCTCCGGCTTGGGCGGCAAGCCGATCAGATCCAGGTAAAGCCTGCGGATCAAAGTCCGAGCATCGGCCTGCGGCGAAGGCTTGAGACCGATCTGCGCGAGACGCTGCTGCACCAGCACGTCTACGCCGTTCTTGCCAGCCGGGATCGCTGCCTTCACCGGTTTCTCATAGGACCAGTGCTGCTGATAGGCCGCGCCCTGATCGATCCATTTTTTCAAAATGTCCTTCTGCCGCTGCGTGAGCTTCTTGTGCGAATCCGGCGGAGGCATGAGATCATCCGCGTCAGCGGTGAAGATGCGCGAGACGAGTTCGCTCTTCGCAGCCTTGCCAGGAATGAAAGCCTCTGCTTTCACGGCTTCGTCGCGGATGTCCAGCCGAAGGTCAGCCTCCCGGTGCTTGGGATCGTTGCCATGGCAGTAGAAGCAGTTGTCCGACAGGATCGGCTGCACATCGCGATTGAACTCGATCTTGGCCGGGACTGGCGGCTCGGCGGCGTGGAGGCCGAGTGTGGCAAGCAGAAGAAGACAGGTTGTTTTGGTCATAAACGGTCGGAAAGGAATACGCGCCCACAGAACGCGATATTGACGCCTGAATTGCCTCAGGAGCACATATCTTGCGAAAAATCCCCCGTACGCTGATGCAGCTAGTGAGTCTTTGCCACCACATCCGAGACCGGATGCAAAATCGTCTCTGCTGAAATGCGCGAGGGCAGGGAAGTGAGGATGACGCAGGTCGTGTCGGTCGCCGGATCAGCCCAGGCCAGGGTGCCGGTCGATCCGCTGTGGCCGAAGCTTTGCTGTGAGCAGTTTCTACCGAATCCTTCTGGCCCCAAGGCGAAACCAATGCCGCGACGGGCGGCGAGGCCTGGGGTGTGGTTTTGCAGCATCAGGTGTGTCGTCTTTTTGCGCAGCACCTGGCCTGAAGGGTGCATGAAGGCTCCAAGAAAGCGCGCCACATCGGTGGCGGAGCCATGCGCACCACCCCATGGGGCCGCGAGATTGCGCCAATAGGGGCTGTTCCAGTCCCAGGAGGCGGCTTGCGGATCTCCTGCACCGGATTCGGGCGCGGCGTGTTCCGTCTGGCAACGGATTGTGTCTGCCAGTTTGAAGCGACCAAGGCCCAGAGCGGTGTGAGTCATGCCGAGGGGGGTGAAAACCTCCGTTGCCAAAAAATCAGGCAGTGGCGTCTTGGTGATGCGCTCCACAATTTCCGCCGCAAGCAGGATGCCCATGCTTTGATAGTGATACTTCGTCCCCGGAGCGAACAGCAGCGGCGTGCGGACCGCACCTTGCACGAATTCTGCGAGGGGTGTGTGGCGGGAACGTAACTCGGTGTTGTTCTCCAACTGATCCGGCAGACCGGAGGTGTGCGCCAGCAGTTGCTCGATGGTGATTCGTTTGCGTTCACCTTCGTTGAACTCCGGGATGAATTTCATCGCGGGATCAGAGAGCCGCAGTTCTCCGCGATCCGCCAGCACCATCACGCCAGCTGCTGTCAGCGTTTTCGTGATCGAGGCGAGAAGGAAAACAGCATCTGCATTTCCTGCTTTGCCAAAGGCTTGCTGAAACGTGTCTTTGCCTTGCCTCACATGCAGCACGGCGGATTCGAGAATGTCGGCATCGACTTTTTGCTGGATGATCTGGGCGGCGGCTTGCATGCGGTCAGGAGTGGTGCTGTGGCTTTTCGTCGCCGCGAGGCCGGTCAGCAAGGTAAGGATGGAGCGGCGGTTCATTGAGCAGTTTCTTTTTTTGCGGGTTCTTTGGCCTGGATGATGAAATCAAAAAGCTGGCCGTAATGCTTGCCGTCGAGCGTGATGTCCATGGGCACCATTTGCACGCCAGCGGGGACCTGGGCGGGATTGGCGGTGAGTTTGATCTTAAAGCTCTGGCGTGATTTCGCAGGGACAGAGCCTTCGAGGAAAGCGGGATTTGCGGTGATGCCGGGAGGAAGCTGAAGCACGATGCGATGCTGCTGCACAGTGTCGCGGAAATTACGCACGGTGATACTGACTTCCTGCGTGCTTTGCTTCTGGAGGTCCACACGATACGGATAGGCGCTGACCCAGTAGGGATCGTAGAGATACTCATAGTTCGCGTCGGGTAGCAGCTCCTTGTATTCGCGGATAATGCGCTGCGCCCAGTCATGATAGCGCTCGATGAAAGCCTCAGGCTCGGTCATGAGCACACCGTGCGCGCCCATGATGATGTCGGGTTGGAGCTTTTGCAGGTATTTGGCGGCGACGAGGTAGCCCTCATCGATGATGGCGCTGTTGCGTGCGTTGACGCATTCGTGGCCGTTTTGCGATGCGTCGGCCGGATCGCCGAAGAGGTTGTCTCCGGTAAAAACGACCTTTTTACCGTCGAGTTCCAGCCAGAGGGCATTGCCGAACTCGGTCTGGCCGGGCATCCAGTCGATGTGAAGTTTGTAGCCTTCCCATTCGATCACTTCACCTGCTTTGAGGATACGGTCGATCTTGGCCTGCTCAAATCCGGCGTTGTAGGCGCCGATCATCGCGGGGTAGTCGTAGTACCGCGGGTTTTCGCATTTGTCGGCGATGGTGTCCATCGTCCAGAATTTCACGCCATGGTCCTTGAGCGCAGGGAAGAGCGTGAAGTGATCGCCATGCGAATGGGAAATCCAGCAGGCGTCGATTTGCTTTAGCCCCAGAAATTCCTTCATGTCGCTGATGATGCGTTCGAGCACGAGCTTCGGAAACAGGCCGCAGTCCAGCAGCAAAGCGTGACCGCTGTCGGCGATGATGATGGCAAAGTTCTTCCCCGCCATCTCCGGGCCAAACATGTAGAGGTGCGGCGTCACCTGCACGATGTAGTGGGCTTTCGTGGTTTTTGTTGCCGGGTGCTGCGGACGTTTGCCAAAGGATTCCACAGGATAACCACGCACGTAATCCGGGCGGAATTGTGTCAGTCTGTCCTTGTAGGTCTTGAGCTGCGCCGTGGCATGCGCAATGACCGGGCCTTGTGACGCCAAGGCGATGTCCGGCTTGAGTGTGATCAGCTTGTCCACTGTGGAGATGAGCGCATCGAGTCCTTTGGCAAAGCCGTAGTCCCACTCAGTGTCGAACCAGTTCGTCATCTTGGCACCGTCGTGCATGACGCCGCCGGTGAATGCCAGCGTGCGTTCGCCTTGCTTCAGCATGAAACTCATCCCGCCCGGGGAATGGCCCGGAGTGCTCAGGCAGGTGAGCGTGAGGCCGTTCCAGTTGAAGGTGTCGCCATCCACGAGTCCCTTGTCGATCTTCACCGGCTGGGCAGGTGGGCGGAGGTAGCTGGAGCCATGTACGGTGAATTTGTCGCCAAGGCGCGGGTTCCAGTGGCGAAACTCATTCGGGGTTTCGAAGAAAGCCTGCTCCTCCTTTGGTGCGGCGACTTGGGTCGTTTGGCGGTCAAGCTTCGATGCCCCCTGGCATTGCTCACGATGATGATCGGTGAAGAGAACCCATTCGACCCGCTTCACGCCGATTTCCGCCAGGTGCTCCAGCACACTGCCATCGCCCAGATTGATGAGCAGGGCGCTCTCGCCATGCTTCAGCACATACACATTGCAGGTGTCCTGCCAGAGAAAAACGTCAGGCGCCGGTTGTTGGAACTCGGCGAGCGCGAGGCTTTGCAGGATGAGGAATGCAGCGAAGAAACGAAACATTGGGCCGGCAACGGTTACTCACGCTTGAGCTCGTTCAGCACCGCAAGCGTCATGGCTTTGACGCCAAAGCTGATCGAGGGCGCTGGTTCGGGACGATAGAACGGGGAGTGCAGGCTAGGCAGGATTTCGCCGGTGGCTTTAGCCTGCTCGATTTTTTCGGGTGCGACGGTGCCGAGCCAGGCGAGGAAGACGGGGATCTTGTCAGCTGTCATTGTGTAGCGGGAGAAATCCTCTCCGGCCATCGTGGGCTTGCGTTCGACGAGGCTGGTTTTGCCAAAGGCATCCGCCCAGACTTGGGTCACGCGCGTGGTGAGCGCTGGATCATTGTGCAGGGAGGGGGTGCCGGGGCCGACCAGCGAGATTTCCGGAAGCAAATTTTCCGGCAGTCCGGCGGCGATGCCGAGACCACGGCATATGCGCTTGATCGAATCCAGCACTTGTTTGCGTGTCTCGGGGCTGGTGGTGCGCACGGTGAGGCCGAGTTCCACTTTGTCGGGGATGATGTTGCTCTTGGTGCCGCCGATGAACTTGCCCACTGTGATCACGACGGGCTCCACCGGATGCAATTCACGGCTGTCGATCGTTTGCAACGCCAATACGATCTGCGAGGCGAGCACGATGGGATCCTTGGTCAAGTTTGGCATCGCGCCGTGACCGCCGATGCCTTTCACGACGATATCCACGGTGTCGGTGCTCGCCGTGGCCGGACCGCTGGTGAAGCCGAAGGTGCCGGTAGCGAGACTTGAATCGCAATGCAGTGCGAGGCAGACATCGGGCTTGGGAAAGCGTTGAAACAGGCCGTCCTCGATCATCGCCAGCGCACCCATGCCGCGCTCCTCCGCCGGTTGCGCGATGAAGACGAGCGTGCCTTTCCACTGATCTTTCGAAGCTGCGAGCGCCCGTGCCGCGCCGATCCAGCATGTCATGTGCATGTCGTGTCCGCAGGCATGCATGACGGAGACCTCATTGCCCGCGTCATCCTTGGTGGTCGTCTTGCTGGCGTAAGGCACCGAGCCGATCTCGCGCACTGGCAATCCGTCCAGATCCGTACGCACGAGCACCGTCCGCCCCAGCCCGTTTTTCAACACGGCCACCACACCAAAACCGCCCACCTTTTCTGTCACCTCAAAGCCCGCCTTTCTTATTTCGCCCGCCATGCGAGCGCTCGTTTTCTCTTCATGAAACGAAAGCTCGGGATGCGTATGCAGATGCTCATAAAGCTGGATCAACGAGGGCCGTTGTTCTTCGATGAAGGTGTCGAGAGAGTCTGCAGCCTGCAGGCTGGTGGAGAGGAGGAGAAGGGAAACGAACAGCTTCATACGGTAATGGCGGTGGTGAGGGAGCTCAGTGCTACAGCTCCTTGATGAAGATGTGGCGGAACTCCACAGCGTCCTTGTGGTTTTGCAGGGTGAT
>NZ_JBIPNG010000618.1:0-3281 GCF_044373815.1 Prosthecobacter sp.
GACAGGATTTTGGGCACATTTATTGCCGAAAATGAATCAAACGGAAACCTTGCCCCGTCTGCGCAGCAGCAAGCCGCTGGAGAGGGTGAGGAGTGTGTAGAGCATCGACGTTGGTTCAGGGACTGCATCCGGTGCACCAGCAGTAACAAATATCGAAGCACCAGGAGTCGTCTCCCAAGAGTAGTCTTTCATGGTGCGGGTCATCGAGGTGCCCGCACTGCCAGCCAGGCCCATATCAAAACGCATCCAGCCATAGTGCGTCGTCCCGGCCGCGGCCACAAACCTGAAGCCGATGATGTTTTGCGCGCCAAGTGTCCAACCACCATTCAGACCAGTGGCGGCAGTCGTGCCATAAACATTGCCGGTACCGGTGTTGAAGGAGCCCGCGGAGCCGACCTCAGTGCCGGGGACGAGGTTGCCAGCGGTGCCAGTCGTCACGCCCGGTCTGCGCATCTGGCCGCCACCGGTGGAGTTGAAGAAGTTCATGCCGCCAGAGGTGGAGTATGGATTGACGTCCCAACCCGGAACGCCGCCACCTGGGCCGTTGGACAGCACCCCGGTTTCGGCGTTGAGGTATGCGCCATCGATGTCGGCGGCACAGGAAAAATTGATGAGGCCACTGTAAACAACGGCTGCACTGGCGGGGGCAGCAGCAGCCACAACCACCGCAACAGCTGCGACAGGTGCCAAGGCACAAGCGGCAAAATGTTTGACGAGGCGGGCGCTCAGTGGAGAAGGATTTGGATTTGATGTCATGTTCATAAGGATGGGGCGTATTTCAGGGTGGATTAGTAGGACTGCAAAGATGATTGGCCACGCTTCCAATTATGGGCGAATCCGAATTTGGTTCAAGTAAATTACTGCTAAGGAATTGCTTTTGGCAGGGCGTTTGGCTTGAAGGTTCATATTTGAGGGCGGGCGTTTAGGATGAGGTTGATGGCAAGTTTCGGGTTTTGCTGATAGTGAGCGATCAGGGAGGGTAAGTTACTTTTCTCATCAAAGGGGATGATTGCCAGCAGGGCGTTGCGAGTCAGCGCGAGATTCTGGGCAACGCGCGGGCGACGGTGACGATGGCGGTCTTCCTGCCAGACGGAGTCGTCGCGCTTGTGGTGGTTGCGGTTTTCCACGCTCCAATGCCCGCGCACAGAGCGGCCGAGATGCGCCGGATTGTCGGGTGGCAGGCTGGAGATGAAGTGCCGGATGTGAACACACGCCTCGCTTTTCTGCTCTGTTTTGGCCCGCCATTCGCGACGGACTTTCACCCCGCTGCCTGCGGAGAGCAGGCCGACATCCACCGGAGCAATCGCGCACACGGCAGCGCTGCGGATGTCGATGCGACCGTGGTCGCCATCCACGCTCAACTCAAAAAAGGGGTGTCATCGAGGGCTTTTTCCACACCCTCAAGACGCTTGGAGGTGTTGGCTTTGGTGCCTACAAGGTAGTCGCCGCCTTTTTCGACGATGACGCGCAGGGTGTCCTGTTTGTTGTGAAGGGGATCGAGTGTGACGAGCGCGTTTTCAAGGCGGACCTGCGGGCTCTCTAACAGGGCTCGGGCCTCGCTGACTTCACAGTCTTCCTTTTTACCGCTGGCGGGAATCATGGCCACGGGGCGGCCGTCTTCATGGCGGCAAAGGGTCACGATCATGCCGCATTTGCCGTCGCCTATGGTTTTTCCGTCCAAGGCGAGGCTGCGGGGCAGGATGCCGGAGTTAGCTTGCAACCAATTCGTTAGAGCGGCGGCGTAGGCGTGGGGATCGAGTGCGTTCATGAGGTCATTGAAGGCGTCGTAGCCGGGCACAATGAGCCGCCCGCTCTGCTTGTCGCGCACGCTCAAGCCGATGGCGGCTCGCTGGCGCTGGTCGAGCGGGGCGACTTTTCTCCAAATGTTGAGCATGTCGCGCCCGCCCATGAGCAGGCCCAGCGCAATGAGGGTGAGCATGGCAGAGAGCGGGTGACGACGGCTTTGGGCGCGACGGGGATCGGGCACCTGCAGGAAGGCGCTGCGCAAACTGGTGAGTTCCTTGAGCTTGAGCGGGCTGCGTGCTCCGCCGCTGACGACCACGGCCTGCTGGCAATCGTCGGGCAGATCCTTGGCACACATCCGTTGAAAAGCATGTGGATCAAGGGGTTTTAGCCAGAGTTTCTTGGGCCGGTCATTGGGCAGGTAGTAATCGGTGTGGTCTTGGGAGAACCCGGCGGTGTCCCCGGCGAAGGTCCAGTTGGTGGCTTTATAAACCGTGCCGTGGTGACTTTCCGGATCACTGAAACTCTCGGCCAAAAGCGGACGGTATTCGTGCTCGGCGAGCCATTGGGCGGGAAGCTCGCGTAGGGCAAGTCCGAGACACTGGGAGGCAAGATTGGGGCGGCGCGCTGTTTCCGGGACGAGGAAACGCCGCAGTTGCACGACGAGTTTGAGACGGTTCGAGCGGGTGACAGGGTCCCAGCCGATGATCTGGTCTCGGTCTTTGAGGTGCCAGGCTGCCGCGCACCAAATCAACACCGCCACCACTTTTCCTTCCTCCATGACGAACTGGCCGAGTCGGTCGCCAGCCTCGCGACCGGCCCCGAGGAAATGCTCTTCGTCGAGCATCTGATGGGCGATTTCCCAGTCCGCCGACGTGGCGGCAAGACGGATGTGAAGTGGTTCGCGGGCCGGAGACTCCGCGCTGGCAGCAGATGGTCGTTTGGAATGCACAAGTCGAAACCAGCATTTTCAGGCTCTTTTGTCTAGCGCGAATTCAAACCAAGTAGTGAAAAGGGATTGCTCGGTTCAAGCCAAACGCCCTGGCGTGGAAGATGAGCTCGATGGCAAGTTTCGGGTTTTGCTGATAGTGGGCGATCAGGGAGGGTAAATTGCGTTTCTCATCAAAGGGGATGACCGCCAGCAGGGCATTGCGGGTCAGCGCGAGGTTCTGGGCAACGCGCGGGCGACGGTGCCGATGACGGTCTTCCTGCCAGACGGAGTCGTCGCGCTTGTGGTGGTTACGGTTTTCCACGCTCCAATGCCCGCGCACAGCCCGGCCGAGATGCACCGGATTTTCTGGGGGCAGGCTGGAGATGAAGTGGCGGATGTGAACACGCGCCTCGCTTTCCTGCTCTGTTTTGGCCCGCCATTCGCGTCGGACTTTCACGCCGCTGCCTGCGGAGAGCAGGCCGCAAAGATCAGGCTTCGCAGTCTTCCTTTTTGCCGCTGGCGGGGATCATGGCCACGGGGCGTCCGTCCTCATGGCGGCAGAGGGTCACGATCATGCCACATTTGCCGTCGCCGATGGTTTTGCCGT
>NZ_JBIPNG010000196.1:0-11303 GCF_044373815.1 Prosthecobacter sp.
GTGCCAGCGAAACCGGGTCTGCGCCGGGTGCTGGTGCTCGACAACGCCTCCTGGCACAAGGTCAAAACGCTCAACTGGCACCACTTCGAAGCACTGTTCCTGCCGCCTTACAGCCCTGACTTCAACCCCATTGAACGGCTGTGGCTGCGCCTGAAGGCCGACTTCTTTGCCGACTGGATCGCACGCAGCGGCGCAGAGCTCGAAGACCGCCTTTGCCATGCCCTCAACCACTTCATGTCATCGGCCACTCAGACCACCTCCATCTGCTCGATCCGGAAATGAGTTTTGCGATTTGCTATAGACGACCAGCGGGGAAAGGAGCGGGGCAGTGTAGGCCATCAACCAACAGAACTTTCGGAACGCGACGCCTGGCAACAAAGCACCCGGAAGGCCGGTCAGCATGAGGGCGATCAGGAGGCGGAGCATCCAAAGCTGCACGCGAGGGCGAGGGGCACGGCTGGTATTCATGCGGCTTACTTTTTGGCAGGAAAATTTCAGGGCAAGAAAATAGGAGTCAGAGGCTTGGCCCAATTTTCTTGCCCATCAATCTCCTTGCCAACCTCAACGCATCATCGCGTCGTTATCGGTCCCATCTTCACGACTTCAAGGTCTCTGCCCTTCACCTTGCGGATGGGCAGGAGTTCCTCATGCACCCAGCGATCATCGGGCGCGCCGCTGATGAACCAGTCGCCGCCATTGTCGGCGAGGATCATGCCGTGCGTCTTGAGACCTTCGAGGATCACATTGGCCGCGCCGGTGAACTTCGAGGTGTCAAAGCTGGCCTTCAACCGCACGCGCATGCCCATTGGCGGCAGGTTCGCGTCCTTGTGTGGACTGGCGAAGTGAGTGGCGGGCGGCACATTGGCGTGACGGCTCTTTTTGACGGTGAAGCGCAGTGCGTGCGTGAGCTTCTTCGTGCCGCAGATCTCATCGTAGCGGGCCAGTCCGGGCAAGATGAGCAAACCCGCAGCATCGGCGCTGGTCCAGCCTGCGGGGCGGGGCTTTGGCGCTTTCAGATCAAAGACGCTGCCGCTGTAGGCCTTCCATGCTTTGCCACCGAAGAGTGGAAAGGCGTGGTAGATCTCGTAGAGCTTCCAGTTGTCCTTATCGAGCACTAGCACATGGCGGTCGCCGTCGCTTTGAGCGCCGCCTTCGATCCAGGCATCCGGCGGAACAGGATACGGGCCTGGATCGCTCTCATCTTTGCCTTCATTAAAATGGATCGGCACCTTCGGTTGATCACCGCTCACGACGTAATACGGAATGCCGCCCGGCTGCCCCTTCCACACGACGCCAAAGTCTTCATGCAGACCCGTCTCCGCGCCGATGGACGCGATGATCGCATCGCTGAGCGGATCTACCTCGTCCTTCGACACATTGCGATTCCATTCGTCATCGGCAGGCATGAGCAAAGCGCCGCCGAGGTCGGCATTGGGTCCCGTTTTGAGCTGTGGCTGCTGGGCGAGGGCACTGAGGGTGAATGAAAAGAAAAGTAGCGCGGTTGCTTTCATGGCTGGTTAAGGTGAGATGGCTCCGCTCACTTTTTGGGTGCGGGGTTTGCCGTGGATGTCGGTGGGCAGGAGGTGCTTTGCATCGGCGTGGTCAAGCCTGGCATCGCTGGCGGGGGTAGCGTCGTGCCGGGTGCCGTCGAGGGTGACGCCCGGGAAGTCCTCAAAGCCGCGACCTTTGACACAGCCGTCTTTGGGACCATCGCCAAAGACCATGTTGCCGCTGCTGAGGACGCCTGCGTTGCCGTTGGCGTAGTGGAGGGCATTGGCATCGCGGGAGTAGAGGATGTTGTTGGCGAGGACCATGCCTTCGCGGCCATTCCAAGAGCCGCCGCGAAAGGCGTGGGCGCTGTTAAGAATGGTGTTGTGGATGACTTGGAGGTTCAGCGTCTTGCCTTGGTGGTCGGTGCTGGCGAAGCCTGCGCCCGCGCCGTTGATGAGGATGTTGTTGCGCACGATGGCCTCGCCCTGCACCTGCATGATGTTGTCGGCGCTGTTGTAGCAGAGGTTGCGCTCGATGATGTTCACCGGCTTTCCGGCGGTGCCATACACGGTGATGCAGGGATACTGCGTGTCATGCACATGGTTCTCGGCGATCAGATTGCCCCAGGAGCCTTGCTTAACCTCGATGCCATCGCCTTGATCGCCGCGACAATCATGAATGTGGTTCAGCGCGATGACGCTCTCGCTCATGATGTGATCGCCGTTGTTTGCGCCGAGATACATACCCTCGGCATGGCCCGCGCCGTGATGGATGTGATTACGGGTCAAAAAGAGGCGCTGGGTGTCGGCGCTGTTGGCGCTTAGACAGACCTGACCGGTGTTATGAATGTGGCATTGATCGATCCACACGTCGGAGCAATGGCCGAGCCGCAACCCGTGACTGCCACCGGTGAACTCGATGCCGCGCAGGCACAGGAACTTCACCGGACCGCCCTGGCCGACATTGAGCACGTTTTGCTTGGCATCAGGTCGCGTGATGACGACCTGCGCTCCCTCGGCTGCGACGATCCAGATCGGCGCGTCTGCTGTGCCGCTCACCAACAGATCCCACATCCGCTCAACGCTGTAAGTGCCGGAGCTTATTTCAAGCTTGTCGCCGGGCTTTAATGCTTCCACCGCTTTCACAAGCGAAGTCCCGCTTGGATTGGTATGCGGGATCACCCGCTTTGGGACACTGCTGGCCCAGGCTGGTTCGTAGTTGGACGCAAGCGCGTTCGAGGCGAAGCAGATGATGATTAGGAGGGATCTCATAGCTGGTTGAAAAGGAGGAGACTTACGATTATTTGGCCTGGTATAAAAGTACGGACAAGTATTTCAATTCACGGCGTATTCATGGTGCGGAGTGATTTTCTGCCAGGCCGCCTCAATTAGTCTGTAGGCATTTTCAGGACGCACGATGCCACGGATGAGCATCTCGTGAATCTCCCGTGCCTCCGCCATGCTGATGTCATAGTACCAGCGTTCGCCAGTCTCACCGTTGCTGTCGGTAAAAGCGACATGTCCCACCTGGCTGCCTTCCGAGTACTTCACTGCGGCCACCAGGCCAAAGACGACCCACGCCTCCTTTGCTTGGACGATGGCAGGCGTTGGATCATCGAACAAGAACCGTTTGCTGCTCAGGAAGATGCCGAGACGGCCCTGCTGATCGCGCACGCCGTGGGGCCAGACCCGGGTGGGTGTGAATGAGGCCACGGACATCATGGATTGGACACGTTTGGCGATGGCTTCGAGCGGCAGCAATTCGGCACGGCTCAGCGCTCGCGCTGCATAGCTCTTGGCAGGCGGCGCACTCTGAGAAGCGGTGGATGATTGCGTTTTTGCTGAACTGACGTTTTCATTGCCCGCAACCAACACCGCAGATAGCAAGGTGACTGCGGTGGCTAGATTGAGGCCGGTGAGGAGATGGTTGGAAGTCATGGTGGTGGTTGGTAGTTGAGTAAGCGGGATAAAATTATCAGCCACGGTGCGCGGGTTTCACGCCACGCGCCGCGCCAGTGAGCCGCCGCGCGTTTAGAAGACGTGTGGCGAGTGTTTTCCGCACCGTGGCGTGAAGCTTCAGCAGCGCCTCGTCAAAGGTGTGCCCAGCACTGCGCGCCAGCACATCAGGCCCTGGAATGCTCAGCATCATGGAGAGGTGGTAGCGAGGCGTTTTCTCCCGCTGCTGCTCCACACGCACAACGGCGCGGGATATTTGCTTGAGCGTGGCGAACTGCTCGAGCGTCTGATGGATCTGGGATTCCCATTGGGCGCGCGGATCGCAGCCGAACCAGTCGAGATGGATGATCATGAGTGTGTTTGTTGTTAAAAAGTGGAGAAAAGGGTGCCGACAGGAGCCTCCGAGGTTTTTTTTTTCACGGTGGGTTTGGCGCGGAAGGCTCCTGCCAGCGGTTGTGACAGCATCAGGAATTTTTGGGATAAAAATGCCAGGTGCTGTAACAGGGGTGCTCCTCGGTTTGCGCCGACTTAATTTCATAGCTGCTGCATGAGGCAAGCTGGCCGGTGAGGAGGAGAAGATGGAAGACGAGGCGAGTTTTCATTTGGTGGGTTTGGCCTATGGTTTGGGTTTCTTGGTGGCTGATTTTGCGACAGGTGCTGTTTTCAAAGTGGATTCATGTGCTGCTTTCTCAGCAGCGGCCTGGATGACCTGCTGTTCGGCGCGAAGCCAGAAGTCGATTTCCTTGCCCAGAGGGCGGTCTGCCTGGAGCCAAAGATGGTAGGCGAGTCCACGAACTTCTTGAATCTGTTCCGGGGGCATGGTGTGCTGGCTTTTATTCATGGTTTGATGAATGTTGCGTGGCTTGCTTGCGTCTGGTTCCATGTAAGAATCGTCAGAATAAGCGGGCAGATTCTGATGAAGCCGTTCGTTGATGAGACGCAGAGTGGATTGGCGGCTAGGCGGATGATGGATGTCTGCACAGCAGATGAGTTCGGCCTGCCACCGCTCTGCCCACTGCTGTAGATCCCTGCAGAATGTGTTAATGTGGGCGCAGGGTGAGTGGCCATCTGGTTCCAAGGCGAGGATCATGGCTCTGCCCTTGCGCTGCTGCCAGATGATGGAATCCAGCCATCGCTTGATATGGTCTGGCAAAGGCTCGTCGCTTGAAGTTGCGATGATGATCATGTCCGCCTTTGTGCCGATACGGACGGACATCGCGCGGATGTCGGGCGCGGCTACCAGCTTTTCAAAAGCCCATGCATTGAAAGACATCCGTAGATCAGCCCGAAAGGACTGATGAAGCCATCTGAAAGCGTGATTCACCTGCATTTCGGAATGGTAGCCATCATGAATGGCGATGACGGAAAAACGGGCGACAGTGCCATCACTGCCCCGTGGCGCTGTGCTTATGGTTTGTTCATTGTTTTCCATTAGCAAGATTATGTCCTGCCATGCTCCCCCCCTCAATTGGCAAACTTACCCTCTGATTTTCAGCAACCGGCTGAATCCATTTCAGCCATGCTCCGCCGTCCAGCGCGTGGCGTGGTGGATGAGTTCGGTGGCGTTACGCAGGCTGAGCTTTTGGCGGATGTGCATGCGGTGTGTGTCCACGGTCTTGATGCTAAGGTTCAGCATTCTGGCGATCTCATGCGGCTCCTTGCCCTGACCGAGAAGATTATACACCTCGAACTCACGATCTGAGAGTGTGGAAACGGAAGATGCTCCACTTCTGGTGCCGGACAGCTCATCGAGGATGAAAGCGGCCATGCGCTCGCTCACGGCAATGCCGCCGGTGAGCACTTTGCGGATGGCGTGGATGATTTTTCCCGGACCTTCCTGCTTCATGATGTAACCGCGTCCACCTGCGCGGATGACACGCTCGGCATACATCGTCTCGTCGTGCATGGAGATGATGAGCACGGGTGTTTGCGGGCTGAGCGCGCGCATGTCCTTGAGCAGTTCCAGGCCGCTTTTGCCGGGAAGGCTCATGTCCATGAGCATGAGATGGGGTTTGAGATCTTCGAGTGCGGCCAATGCTTGCGGAGCATCGTGGGCCTCGCCGCACACAATGAGATCGGTTTCCAGATTGACCAGTCCGGTCAATCCGGCGCGGAAGATCGGGTGATCATCGACGATGAGGACGCGTTTTTTAGGAGTGGGATCTGCGTTGGTTTTTTTTGGCATGGTCGAGTGTTGATGGGAATTGACAGGTGACCACGACACCTTTTCTTCGGCCATTTTCGACTTTCAGCGTGCCGCCAGTCATTTCGGCGCGGTAGCGCATGATGCGAAGGCCCATGCCTTCTTTCTTCACTGGAGCTTGCAGGCCGGTTCCGTCATCGGTGATGGTCAAATTGGCCTTGGTGAGGCGAATGCGGATGTTTTTGGCTCTACCGTGCTTCACGGCGTTGCTAACGGCTTCCTGGGTGATGCGGTAGAAATGCATCATCGCGGTTTCGTCTTCGATTAGCACGCTCTCACGGCATTCAAAGTTGCATCGCAAGCCAAACAGCTCGCTGGACTGTGCGGCGAGGTTTTCCAGCGCACGGGCAAATCCACCCTGCTCCGGTGCCACGGGGTGCAGGCCGCGTGCGAGACCGCGAGTCTGGGCGAGTGCCTTCTGCAGCAGCTCACCCAACTTTTTGGCGCCGACGCTCTGTGGTGATTTTTCGGCATCCAGGGTGCGCTGAAGCACTTCCGCCATCATCCACGCGCCTGCGAGCTGCTGGCCCAGATCATCATGTAAGTCCTGGCCGATGCGGCGCTGTTCGCGTTCGCTGATATGCAAAATTTCCTCCTCAAGCTGCCGCCGCGCCACAATCTGCTCCATTAGCTCCGCAGTGCGTTGCTGCACACGTTGCTCCAGTTCGGCATTGAGCGTACGGATTGTCTGTTCGGCGGTTTTGCGCTCGGTGATGTCCGTGATGTCGATGATGATGAGTGTCCCCTCGGGCGTCTCCACCTGGCTGAGGCTGATCTCCATCGGGAACTCGCTTCTGTCTTTGCGCAGCCCCGCCAGCTCCATGCCACGAAATCGCTCAGCTTGCTCTGGGTTTGTCAAAAAGTCCTTCCGCACTTCACCAAAGCGGTAACGTTCCCGCAGGGCGAGCAATATCTCAAATCCCGTGCCGAGCATCCTCTTGCGAGGGATGCCGAAAAGGCTTTCTGCACGCGCATTCGCCATCCACACGCGCCCTTGTTCATCAAGGATGACAAATCCATCCGGCGCAGCCTCCAGCAGGCGGTCAAACATGCGGCGTTCCACGTTTTGCTGCGTGATGTCGCGTGAGATTTTGGAGAAGCCGCTGAGACGGCCCGCCGCGTCCAACAGTGGCGAGATAGAAAGAGAGATGTCGATGATGCGCCCATCTTTGCGAATGCGCCGAGTCTCGTAGTGCTCGATGCGCTTCCCCCGGCGGATGTAGCGGCGAAAGACGGCCTCGTCATCCGCTGCTTCCGGCGGACGCAAAAAAGACACCGGCTTCCCGACGGCTTCCTCGTCCGAATATTGAAAAATCCGCTCCGCTCCGGCATTCCACGTCTTAATCACGCCATCGAGATCAAGTGTGATGATGGCGTCGTCAGAAGATTCGACGACGGCGGCAAGCCTCCTGCTTGCCGAATCTGCCGCCTCGCGCTCGGTGATGTCGTGGGCGATTCCGCCGATCTGATACGGCTTACCATCCTTGCGTCCGAGAATGATACCGCGATCCGCGAGCCAGCTGACCCGGCCGTCACGACCGATGATACGGTAATGCGCCACATAGTCGTCCTTGCTGCCATCGAACCACTGCTTCAGTGCTTCCCGAACCGCCTTGCGGTCCTCTGGATGAATGCCCTCCTCCCATAGTCCCGGTCTATGTTGCAGTTCATCCACGCCATAACCCCAGATACGCTCAAAAGCGGGACTCACATACGAAAAGCGTGGTGGATCGAGTTCCTTGAACCACAGCACGTCGCCGATGTTCTCAACAAGGAGTCGAAAGCGAGCCGGATCTGGGAGGGGGGGAGTCATAAACGCATAGGAACCGAATCAGAACTGCCAGCGCAGGTTTAGCGCACTGAAGGGCGCGGACTCGAGCGTTTCATTGGCAAGCACATTATTGTTGGTGTCGCGCAACTCAAGCTCGCCTCCGACATTCATACCGACTCGCATGGAGATCGAAAAGCGGTCCGTGGCCTGATAAATCACCGAGGCGGCGGTCTGCCAGCCATTCAGTTCCACACGATTCACCGCTGGGTCTTCGACATCCCACGAACCACCGCTCGGATAGGCGCTGAGGCTCAGCGTCACGCGATCCGTGGCACGCCAGCCGAGCACAACAAACGGCGGCGTGACCTGCACGATGAAGGGACCCGGCTTCCAGATGAAACCGAGTGCGGGAACGATCATGCCCTCCTGCGCGCCGTATTGCGCGAAGAGGCCTCCCGCGAGGCTGAAGCTGTCTGTGAAACGATAACCGAGCAGCCCGAGGCCGGAGACTTCAAAGTCATCCCATGACAAGCCTTGGAAATCCGTGCCGATGCCCGGCGTCACAAAGCCCAGGCCCCACCAGCGCGACTGCTCTGGCCGCCAGAAGAGGCTTAGCTGCGCCTCCAGCGTGTGCAGTGTCTCACGTTGCAAGCCGAGGAAGCCATTGAAGTCCAGCTCGCTTAGATTGTAGCTCAGCGAGGCGCTCATGCGCAGCGAGTTCACCTTCTTAGTCCACAGAGGCAGAATGGTTCGCACCTCCATGAAATCGAGGCCACCAGGCCGGTTCGCAAAGTCCTGCGTGTCGATAAAGGTCGTGTCCACCATGTAGCCCGGCCTTCCAAAGCCAAACGCGGCCGGATCAATTAGATCCACCGAGCGAGCTGCGGCGGCAGGCTCGGTCTGTGCTGAGAGGGTCAGTGTGGAGGCGAAGAAGAGGATTGTGAGGTGCTTTTTCATTGGGGGTAGGGGTGGATTGCTGACAGAGTACGCTTCATCGCACGCATCGGATCTTTTTCTCGAGCTCCACCACCACGAGCGCTGCAACAGCCACGCCGAGAATGCGCAGCCAGGCGGTTGCATCAATCGGCGCAGTATGGAGCAAGCGGTTCATCACCGGCGCGTAAGTGAAGACCAGTTGGAGGAAGCCAGTGAGTGCAATGCCGTGCAGCATTCTCGGATTCGTGAAAAAACCTAGCGAGAGCACACTGTGCCGGAGGCTGCGGCAGTTGATGAGATAGGCGCTGGCGACAGCGACGACCATGTTCACCACGGCGGTGCGTGTTTGCGCGATGCTGGCTCCGTTGTTTTGCTCATAAAAGAACACCCAATAGCTCCCGGCGAGCATGATCACCGAAACGAGTCCGGTGCGGGTGAACATGGCGAAATCAAAGATCGGCGTCTTTTGATCGCGCGGCGGTCTTTGCATGATGTCGGCTTCCGGTGGCTCAAAGACGAGCATGAGGCCGAGCAGGATTGCGGTGGTGAGATTCACCCAAAGCAAATGCACGGGCAAAGCCGGCAGCGTAAGGCCGAGCACGACGCTGGTGAGCAAGATGAGCGCGAAGCCGACACTGACTGGCAGCGTCCAGACGAGGAACTTGATGAGGTTGTCATAGACGCCACGCCCCTCCTCAACGGCGGCGGCTATGGTGGCGAAGTTGTCGTCCGTGAGTACCATGCTTGCGGCACCCTTCGCCACATCCGTGCCGGTGATGCCCATGGCGATGCCGATGTCGGCTTGTTTTAAAGCAGGGCCGTCATTCACGCCATCTCCGGTCATGGCCAGGATGTGCCCGCAGCTCTGCAAGGCACGCACGAGCCGCAGTTTCTGCTCAGGAGCCACGCGGGCAAACACGAAGGTACGGTCGGCGATCTCAGGAAGATCAGCATCGCTGATGTCGGCCAGCTCACGACCAGATATGGCCGGTGCGGTATCGGCTCCGGCGATGCCGATTAGTTTGGCGATGGCCTGGGCGGTCGCGGCGTGGTCACCAGTGATCATCTTCACGCGGATGCCAGCGGCCTGACAGCGTGAGATAGCGGAGACGGCCTCCTCACGCGGCGGATCAATCATGCCCTGCATGCCCAGAAAAATCAGCCCCTCACTCACATGATGATGGCTAAGGTCCGAGGTGACGTGTGAACCGTCACGCCGGGCAAAGGCGATCACGCGCATGCCTTGGCCACCGAAGGACTGCGCTGCATCGCGGATGGCATCCGCGTTGAGATTCACCACCTCGCCACGCGCATCGAGCATATGCGTGCAGCGGTCCAGCAAACGCTCCAAGGCTCCTGCTTTGTAGATCCGGCGGCCTTCCGCGTGATCATGCAACGTTGCGCGAAACATGTGGGCGCTCTCAAAGGGGATCATGTCCACTCGCGGCGAGCCAGCATGGATGGCGGCATGGCTCAGCCCGGCTTTCTCCGCAGACACGAGCAGGGCACCCTCGGTAGGGTCACCCGCAATGCTCCACTGTCCGTTTTTTTCGATGATGGCGGCATCATTGCAGAGCATCCCGGCATGAAGGCACTCATACAGCGCGGGCTTCGCGGAGGCGTTGATTTTGTTGTATGATGCATCAATCAGCACTCCGCGCGGCTCGTAACCGGTGCCGGTGAGCGTGAAGGTCTCGCCTCCAGCATGGATGCGCTGCACGGTCATCTTGTTCTGTGTGAGCGTGCCGGTTTTGTCCGAGCAGATGACGGTGGTGCAGCCGAGTGTCTCCACGGCGGGCAGCTTGCGGATGATGGCACGGCGCTTTGCCATGCGGCTGACACCGATGGCGAGCACGATGGTGATGGCCGCAGGCAGCCCTTCCGGAATGACACCCACGGCCAACGCCACGCTCGCCATCAGCATCTCAATGACGCTGCCACCACGCACCAGCACGCCATAGGCAAACAGGGCCGTTGCTAGCGCCAGGATGATCCACAGCAACATGCCGCTGAAGTGTGCGATCTTTCGCGTGAGCGGCGTGGTAAGGTCCACCGCCTCCGCGATGAGAAAAGCCACGCGCCCCGTCTCTGTGCGGTCGCCCGTGGCCCATACCACACCGGTGCCGGTGCCCGCGGTGACGAGAGAACCCGCGTAGGCCATGTTCACCCGATCCGCGAGAACGGTGTCCGCTTGCAGCGGGTCCGGGCGTTTGCTGGCAGGCACGGATTCACCGGTGAGAGAGGATTCGTCGATTTGCAGGCTCTTCGTTTCCAGCAGGCGGATGTCCGCAGGCACACGATCACCACCCGCTAGCATCACGATGTCGCCAGGAACCAGCTCGATGCTGTTCACGCGGATCTTTTTGCCATCACGCTTCACCACCGCTTCGGCCACGACCATCTTCATGAGAGCCTCCAGCGCATTCTCAGCCTTCGACTCCTGGAGGAAGCCGATGACGGCATTCACCACAACGACGATGAAAATCACGCTTGCATCCACCCACTCGCCCAGGAATCCAGTCACCATCCCAGCAGCGATGAGCACCAGCACGAGCGGTGCCATGAACTGCCGCAGCAGCCGCTTCCACCCCGGCGTGCCACCGCGAGGCTTCACGCGGTTCTCGCCATAGCGTTCCAGCCTTTCTGAAACCTCCGCGCTGGTGAGTCCGGTTTCGAGGGAGCCCCCCGTGAGCCTGAGAGCATCACAGGTGGCAAGATTGTGGGCAGTGGTGGCAGTCAAGAATGGAGAAATCAGAGAGGAATGAGTGAGCGGCAATCAGCAAACGGATGAGGTTTCAGGGGGCTTAAAGCTGAGTCCCTTCGCGCCACGACGAGTTGCTTTGCATGCGGAGGAGGTTGTCGAGCGTGCTTCCAGCGATCTGCACGAGCGCTTCGTGCGTCAGGAAGGCCTGATGCGCGGTGATGAGGACATTTGGGAAGGTCATGA
>NZ_JBIPNG010000619.1:0-3275 GCF_044373815.1 Prosthecobacter sp.
TGGTTTCCCGCAGGTCGCAGCGGCAGATTAATTCATGGTCATCACTGGCGGTGCTTTGGCACGCTGGCGATTCGGTTTCGGGCTGATTCATTCGCAATTGTTGGTGCGCTGGCGGCGGTTCGCGTCTCCTCGAATTCTGAAGGAGGAAGACAATTAGCGGCCTGCTTCGTTACTTGCCGTTTTGTTCAGGCGTTGAGTTTGCGAGCCTTCGCTTGGATGTGGAACCGCTGGCGCATCACAGCGTCCACCTCGTTAAGATCGTAGCGAACACTTTTCCCGATTTTGAAGAACGGGAGCGTTCCGTTGCGGGTGAGTTCGTCAATTGTTCGCAGTGATAGACCGCAGTGAATGGCGGTTTGTTTACGTGTTTTCTTCTCAGCGGGAAGGCTGGAACCGGTGTGGGGTGTGGCGTCGTTGCTCATGGAAGAGCGTTATGATGCACCTCACTGCGAGCGCTTAATATGCGCACCAAATCCAAAGAATTGCGCCAGTTTATAGGCGCTTCTTCTCAGGTTTCCTGCCGCCCTTCCTTTTGATAATCTTCACTCCCATTTCCTTCGCAATCCTTTTGTTCGTGTCTCGTTTGCTGCCGTGTGCGGCCTGATGAGGAGCGAGACTTGCAGCGAATTCCTCAGTAGTCAGAGGAGGAAGCTGCCATTTTGGCCCCTTTTCCTCTTGTCGCATTGCAATGATGGCAGCCTCTGTGCGTGCAGGATCAACAGGAGACCAGTCTCCGTTGTCTGACGGTGGATTCTTGAGTAAAATTTCGGCAATGCCTTCAAAAAGCGAGGCGTCCCGTCGTTGCAGGGCATTCGCGACTCGCTGGCCCAAAAAAAGCAGCCAGTCGTGAAGATTTCCCTCTTGCTGTGGATCGCGCTCCTCTGAGTCCTTGGGAATCTTCGCAAGCCGTAGTGCGTTTTCATGGACAAGCATGACAGCCTCATCGTGGAAGTCTCCATATCCGGCCTCATCTAGTGTCCTAGCTCCCTTCACTCGGCCACGTTTTCGGCCTGAGTTTTTCTTCTGTGTGAGTTTCAGGTTTGCTGTGCTCATGCTGCCGCCTTGATGTGGATTATATTCTTCGGCTGAACGTTGTCGGGCGTGATCTCAAAGAAAGCCGCTGCATCCTCACGGGTGGCAAGTTCGCGGTAGTGCTGAAAGAGAACGGTGGTGTTTGTGTGTCCGAGTTGAAGAGAAGTCTTTGCGGCGTCTTGATGGAGCGCCAGATGATAGCTGGCGTAAGAATGACGGCAGGCATTTGGAGGCCAGCCAATGCCCGCAGTTTTTCGGGCGATGTCGAAACGGTCGTGGTGGCGCATTTCAGTCAGACGCACAGGGCCAGATGGGCGAGCATGCGGCTCCAACCATGCGCGAAGATTTGGCGTAATGTCCACAAGGCGGCGTTGACTGCTCTTGGCATTTTCGGCAGTGACCTCGATAAAGTTGCGTCGAAGGTCAATCTGCTGCCAGTCCAACCGCTGAATTTCAGCCGTGCGGAGTCCCGCAAAAAAGCCGATTGCAAGCGCCGGGACGATTTCCGCAGAAGCAGCGACAAGAAGGGCGGCAGTGTCCGCAGTCGAAAGGATGCCGGGAGGCTTCCGAAGCACCTTTACTTTGTCCGCACGGGCCACAGGATTTTCTTCTGTGTAGCCACGGCCAACGCAGTAGCCAAAGAAGTTGTGCAGCAATCGCCGGTGCTTGTCCTTGGATTGAGCAGCATTCTTGAGGCCGAAAACCCATGAGTTCACGTCTTTCGTGGTAATCTCAGCAATGAGGCGTTTGGCATGCTTTTTGGCAAACCGCTCCAGTCGATAGGTGAAGTCCCGAAGATGAACAGCGCTCACGCCTTCCTTGCGGCGCGATTCTACAAACTCATCATACGCGGACAGCACATTCACAGAGCGACGGCGCAAGTGCAGATGCTCGGCATAGAAGGTCAGAGCCGCATCCATGGTAAAGCCCTTCACGCCATCGGCGGAGAATTTTTCAGCAAGCTCACGGGAGCGAATGACCGCCTTCCTCTCGGCATCGGTGAAATCAGCATGCTTCCGGCCCTCGTTTAAAAGCTCTACCTTTTTCTCATTCACGAATGCATCCGCGCCGTCCGGCCCCGTGCGTGCCGTGAAGTATTTCTGTGTGTAATCGTCACCCTGTCGAAATGTGACGCGGAACTTGTAGCGCGGATGTTTAACCTTCTTGAGCGTGATAAGCTGGCGAGCCATGATTGCATGATGATGCAGGGAATTGCATCAAATGCCAGCCAAAAACCATTACAAAACCATTACTTCGAAATGGAAGCCTTGATTTATCAGAATGGTTTACGGTCTCCGAAGCCGCATATCCAGGTTCGATTCCTGGCGGGCGCACCAGCTTGCTACATGGCTGGAACTTGGTTTCACTTGGAGGGGCATTGCCAAACGGCATTTCCTGAAACATTCGCCACACGAGTTCTGATTTGCCTCTGCGCATGAGTGCGCTTTCCTGCCATCATGTGTGGCCGTCTGAACCAGTTCGCGAAGATCCCCGCGCTTTCCCTCGCGGGGAAGAAGCTGCGGATCGAACGACGACCGAAGAAAAAGGACGAGGACATGAAGTCCGAGGTGCCGGTGTTCCACAACATCTGCCCCACGGATTACGCGGACGTGCTGACCATGCAGGCTGACGAGATCGGCATCGAGCGCATGCGCTTTGGCCTTGTGCCATCGTGGGCCAAAGGCAGCAAGAGGGAGGTCGCGAAGAAGTTCGGACTCACGTTCAATGCGCGGTGTGAGAGTATCTTTGACCTAGCCTCCTACCGCGGCCCCATCCTGCGCCAGCGCTGCGTCATTCCTGTGCAGGGCTGGCATGAATGGCCCGATCGCACCACTCCCTACTTCATCCATCGCTCGGATGATGCGCCCGTCTTGTTGGCTGGCATCTGGGATGTGTGGGAAAGCCGCAGCCCGGAAGATTTCGAAAGCGGAGCTGTCATCACTTCCATGAGTGTCGTCACAACGCCACCGGGGCGTTACATGGCCAAGTTTCACGACCGCAGTCCGCTCATTCTTGAGGGCGAAGCAGCCCTTGCATGGATGCAGCCAGGCATGCAGGCCGAAGACTTGCGCGCCCTCTTCCGCCCCTATGAAAGCGAGCTGCTGGAGGCTTATCGAGTCTCCACCGCCGCCAATCTAGCCCGCAACAAAAGCGAAGAAGCCCTGCGCCCAATAGCGCCGCCTGTGCCGCAAGCCGGAGACGAAGCAGTCAAAGTGGAAGTGGATCCCGGACCGCAAATGCTG
>NZ_JBIPNG010000197.1:0-11287 GCF_044373815.1 Prosthecobacter sp.
AGCCGAGAGCACCTTTCAAAAATCGGCCAAACCATTTTCCAAACGGATCACTGAACTTGCCCGACTTGCCTTTTGTCAGTTCATAGAAAAGAACGGCATCTTTGCTGTCCTTCCGCCTGAGTGCCACATAATCGAGAAAGCCCATTTTCAAAAGCTCCGCATGAATCGGAATCGTTCGCTCACTGGCTGCGGTTTTGAGGCGCTTTTCTGTGGGCTTCCCATCATCCACATCATCCCGAATCATCAGACATTGCACGCCGTCCACTTCACGCACGTCTTCCGTGTAAAGCTGGCATGCCTCATTTGAGCGAAGGCCATGAAACAGGGCAAGGAGAGGCACCCAAAACCTCCCGCGCCTTTTCTTGCATGGTCCGGGTTTGGCATAGCCGTTTTCATCATCAACGCAGCCCGTGTAAAGCGGGGCCTTGAACATTTTGTTTAACTCTTCCGCAGTGAAAACAGCTTTCTTGGGTTTCTTTGTCTTGAAGCCAGCTTTCAATCTGTGGTCACTTGCCGGGTTTTTCTCCATCCCGCAAACGTCCACCGCAAAATTGAAGATCGTGGAGATGGTGGTGAGGTAGTTGAGCGCGGTTCTTGGATTGAGCCTCCGCACATTCGGCTTGGAATCTGCCGCCTTCACAGCCTGCGCCAGCGTTTTCCCCTTGTATCGCTGAGCGGCGTTCACTGGAATTTCTCGCAGGAAGTCCCGCACCTTCTCCACGTCTTCTCTAGCGATGCTTTCGAGAGGTCTTTTTTCGCCAATCGTTTCCTTGAGAATTCGAATCGGGATTTGGTAGGCACGCTTCGTTGCCTCGGAACGTTTCTGTTTCGAGAGATCATCCTCAAACCGTTTCAACATCTCGCCCAACGGCATTGATTCAGCCTTGGCGGGTGTTTGCGCCTCCTGCTTTACCATCCTCCAAACACGGCTGTCTTTCTCTGTGGGGACATCCCCCGCCAGCCGTTCCATATTGCGATGAACGTTTTCCAGCCTGCCCTTCCGAATGAGCGCAGCCAGCTTTGCAAAGAGCGGGTCTTTAGGCTCAATGACGAGATCATGCTCTTTGAGGATACGCCTCAATTCCGTCGTTCCATCTCCATCGTCTGGCCCCTCTTCCCCACGATATGAACCGCTGTAAATCGCCTCCTCCAACCTCAAATCGGCTAAAACATCCTCCTTTTCAGGTGTCGTAAGCTTCCTCAACTCGCGGTCATACCAGTCTTCGGACTTCTTTTCCACATCCACAAACCAGCGCCTCACAAGCTGCATGGCCTGTGCTTCGCTCATGGATGAAAGCCGCTTCCCTCCTTGTGCATCACGGTGCACAACATCCCGCGCATCGTCAAAAAGAGCATCAAATCGGGCGCATTCGAGTTTCACAAGCCGCACCGCCTCCCGGTAATCGGAGGTCTTGAGGGCTTTCTTGAGTTCCTTCCGCTTCATCACGGTTTGAAGGTCTTTCGGCACCTTCGCACGTATGTAATAGCGGTTGCCTCTGCGGTGGAGTCTGGTGTGTCCCGGCACTTTTTGCAATTCTTCTGGTGTCTCATGGTGGTGTCCCATTCTCAGAATGCAGGCGGAGCGGTTTTTACAATCCTTTGACTCTCAAGGGCTGGCGAGCGAAATGGCGGTGAGGGAGGGATTCGAACCCTCGGTAGCTGTTAAGGCTACGCATCTTTAGCAAAGATGTGCTTTCGACCACTCAGCCACCTCACCATTCATTGAATTTGTCCCGCAGGTGGTCAGCCAGCGGAGTGCTTATTTAGCGTGCAGCCCGGCAGATCGTCAAACGAAATGTCATGCCGTAATGCATCTCAGTCGATTAAATCAGGGCGGTTCGCCCGCGTGCGCTCCAGCGCCTGCTGCTCCCGCCATGCGGCGATCTTCGCGTGATTCCCGCTCAGCAGCATGTCCGGCACCTTCAGGCCACGGTATTCCGCCGGCTTGGTGTACTGCGGTGCCTCCAGCAGGCCGCTGGCGCCAAAGCTCTCCTCCACCGCGCTCATTTCATCCCCCAGCACCCCGGGCAGCAGGCGCACGATGGCATCCATCACCACCACGGCTGCGATGGCCCCGTTCGTCAGCACGTAGTCCCCCAGGCTGATCTCCTCATCCACCCAATGCTCAATGATGCGGTGGTCGATGCCTTCGTAATGGCCCGAGATGAAGATCAAATGCGGCTCAGCGGACAGCCGCCGCGCCATGGCCTGATCAAACCGCTTCCCAGCAGGCGACATGTAAATGATGCGCGCTTCCGGTGTGTCGATGCGGTCCAGCGATTCAAACACCGGCTCCGGGCGGATCACCATCCCCTGCCCCCCGCCATACGGAGTGTCATCCACATGGCGGTGCTTTCCCATCCCCTGCTCACGCAAATCATGCACCCGCAGGTCCAAAATGCCCTTCTCCTGCGCACGGCCCATCATGCTCAGGCCCATAGGCACCGAGACCAGTTCGGGAAACAACGTCACCACATCAATTCGCATTCTGGGGCTATGCCGCAGCCTTGCAGGCACGGCAAGCCCGGCATTCTCACCTTCACCGGGAATGCGCCTTGACGCTTTGGGCCGCACTTCTACTATCGGGTTCCCCCATTTTTTCTCCATGAACATCCACGAGTATCAAGCCAAGCAACTGTTCGACAAATTCGGCGTCGCCAGTCCCAAAGGAATCGTCGCCAGCACAGCGGCAGAAGCAGGAGCCGCGGCTCGCGAAATCGGTGAAGCAGGACTCGTGGTGAAAGCCCAGGTACATGCCGGTGGCCGTGGCAAAGGCACATTTAAAAACGGTTTCAAAGGCGGTGTGCATCTCGTGAACACCCCGGAAGAAGCGGAGGACATCGCAGGCAAGATGCTCGGCCAGACCCTCGTCACCCACCAGACCGGCCCGGAAGGCAAGCTCGTGAGCAAGGTGCTCATCGCCAAATCCGTAAACATCACGAAGGAATACTACTTCGCCATCCTGTTTGATCGCGTCTCCAGCAGCCACGCCATCATCGCATCCACCGAAGGCGGCATGAACATCGAAGAAGTCGCCGAGAAGACTCCCGAGAAGATCTCCAAAGAATTCGTCAATCCCGCCCTCGGCCTGCAGCCCTTCCAGTGCCGCAAGGTCGCTGCGTCCCTCGGTCTGACCGGTCCTCTCGCCAACCAGGCCGTGAAGCTTTTCACCGCCCTCTGGAATCTTTACCTCAAGAGCGACTGCTCCCTCGTGGAAATCAATCCTCTCGCCATCACCGACGATGGCAAAGTCGTGGCTCTCGATGCCAAGTTCAACTTCGACGACAACGCCCTCTACCGCCAGAAGGACGTCGTCGCCATGCGTGACACCACGGAAGAAGACCCGCGTGAAGTCGCCGCCAGCGAATTCGGCCTCAACTACATCGGTCTCGACGGCAACATCGCCTGCCTCGTCAACGGCGCCGGCCTTGCCATGTCCACCATGGACATCATCAAATTCCACGGCGGCGAGCCAGCCAACTTCCTCGACGTCGGCGGCGGCGCCACCAAGGAACAGGTCACCGCAGCCTTCAAAATCATTCTTGGCGACCCCAATGTGAAGGGCATCCTGGTGAACATCTTTGGCGGCATCATGGACTGCAACATCATCGCCACCGGCATCATCGCCGCGGCGCAGGAAGTCTCCCTGAACATCCCGCTCGTTGTCCGCCTCGAAGGCAACAACGTCGAAGCCGGCAAGGCCACCCTCGCCGCCAGCGGCCTGAAGATCACCAGCGCCGCCGATCTGACCGACGCAGCGCAGAAGATCGTCGCTGAGGTGAAAGGCTGATTAAGCACCCACCGATAGGCTTTTAGGGACCATCTAAATCCCCTAAACAAGTTTGAAAACCCGATTTACGGCCTCGTAAATCGGGTTTTCATTTGTGCACCATGGCTAGCATCACAACCGAAGAACTCCTCGCGCACACTCAATGGCTTGAAAGCGGCGGCAAAAGCGGCCGCAAGATCGACGAAACCGGCATGAACCTCGCAGGTGCGACGCTCAATGACCTCAATCTGGCCAAGTGCCAGTTTGTCGGCACCACCCTCACCAAGGCCAATCTGGCAGGCACCAATCTCTCCGGCGGCGACTTCAGTGGCGCGAATCTGGACAGCGCCAATCTCAGCGGCGCAGATCTCAGCGGAGCCGACCTCGGCGGCGTCTCCCTCCGTCATGCCAACCTCAGCAACGCCAACGTCCGTGGCGCGGATCTTTCTGGTGCCAACCTGGAAGGTGCCGATCTGACCAATGCCGACTTCACTGATGCGGACCTGATCGCCGCAAACCTCAACGGCACTGTGCAAACCGGCATGATTTACACCGGCGCCATTCTGGCCGACACACAGGGCCTGAAAAAACTGAGCTGATTCGCGCAGCTGCATAGCTGACAAGCAACATAGCCTTCCATGCGGCGTAGTGGTTTCATGCCATCACGCCGCACTTTTTTGTCCACGGGTCTCGCCGCACTCACCTCCCGCGCCCTCGCGCAAACGCCATCCACCGCTGAGCCTGTCATCGACATCCATCAGCACATGAATTACCACAAGCGCGCGGATGAGCATCTCCTCGCGCATCAGGTGGCGATGGGGATCACCACCTCGATCATCCTTCCCGCCGGAACCTACTTGGACCGCCCTTCCACCCACAACGGCAAATCCAACGGCCTCGCCGCCCAATGCGCCACCACCGAGGCCGCGCGAGACTTCGCCAAAGCTCATGCCGATGCCTACCTCTGGGCCGCCAATGAGGTCACCGACCTCGACACCGCACCCGCCGAGATCGAAAAATGGCTCAAGCAGGGTGCCTGCATGATCGGCGAGCAGAAATTCATGGTTCAGTGTGACTCCCCCGAGAGCCAGAAACTCTACGCCCTCGCCGCCGCCTACAACGTGCCAATTCTCCTGCACTTCCAGCACCAGACCTACAATCTCGGCTACGACCGCTTCCACACCATGCTGGAGAAGTTTCCCAAGACCAACTTCATCGGCCATGCTCAGGCCTTCTGGGGCAACATCGACAAGCAGCACGATCAAAAAGTAAACTACCCCAAAGGCAAGATCACACCCGGCGGCATCACGGACCGATACCTCGCCGATTATCCCAACATGTTTGCCG
This sequence comes from Prosthecobacter sp., assembly GCF_044373815.1. Classification (GTDB taxonomy): domain Bacteria; phylum Verrucomicrobiota; class Verrucomicrobiia; order Verrucomicrobiales; family Verrucomicrobiaceae; genus Prosthecobacter. The sequence continues at coordinate 5,117 of NZ_JBIPNG010000197.1, forward strand.
ACATGTCCGCAGGCAGCGGCCTGCTAGCCCTCACCCGCGATGAAGAGCACACCACCAAATTCTTCGACCGCCATCAGGACAAGATCCTCTACGGCAGCGACTGCGCCGACCACCTCGGCCGCGGCCCCGGCTGCCAGGGCGCCCAGACCCTTGCCGCCATCCGCAAGCTCGCCCCCAGCAAAGCAGTCGAGCGCAAAATCCTCTTCGAAAACTCCCGCAAGCTATTCCGGTTGGCTTAAGTCCTCCCATCTTTTATCTAGTCTTTCCGCGCCATGCCGAATGACATCCCGGGTGCTTTTTCCCAACCCAAAACAGCTCACTAAGGCGCGAGTTGGAGATCCAAAATGAGATCAGGTCGAGCCCACTCGGCCCAGTTAATATATTTCTTTAAAACTGATAAAGTTCGCATTCGAACATTATTAAAGATCGGGTGTCAGTAACGCGAAGAAGGCGGCTAAAAGCTTGCCATCGACAATCATTAACCCCGCCCTGTTTTCGCCATGTCTCTTGATCTCTGCCAGGCGGCATTCAGCATCGTCAACCAAATGCACGCCATGGTTGCCTACTGGACCGCCGACGAACGCTGTACTTTTTCAAACCGTGCCTATCAGCGCTGGTTTGACAAATCCCAGGAAGAATTGGCGGGAATCTCCCTGCAGGAGCTTCTGGGCCCGTCACTCTATGAACTGAACCGCACGCACATCCAAGGGGCATTGCGGGGAGAAAAGCAGATCTTTGAACGGCACCTCACAGACTCCTCCGGTGCCACGCAGCGTTTTCTCGCCACCTATACCCCGGATGTGGTGGAAGACGTGGTGCGTGGCTTTTCAACTCATGCCACGGAACTGCCCTCACAGACCCGGTTACACGAATGGCTGCCCATCTGCGCCAATTGTAAAGACATCCAGATCGCCACCGGCGAGTGGCATCCCATCGAAGAATATCTCTGGCAGTATTCAGCCATCACTTTCACGCACGGCCTGTGCCCCAAGTGCATGCCGCGATACTTCCCCAGCGTGGATGCTGAGGTGAAACCGTCCTAGCCTGGGACTGGCCGCTTGCATCTTTCAGGCTGCTGGCCCCGTTATGCACCAGCCATGCCTGACACCGATCCCAGCAAGACCAATGTCAAAGTCGAAGCCTGGACCTTCGACGTGGGAGATGCAGGAAAAAACGTGGACGCCTTTGCAGAGGAAGTCATGCACCGCGTCGAGACCGCCTGGTCTGGTGGCGTGAACATCGTCCTTCTCCCAGAATACCTCTGGGCCGCCTTGGAGCCCCTGCTGCCTCCGGACGCAGACATGGAAGACATCGCCAAAGTCGTCTGGGTGGACCTCATGCCCAAGCTCAGGCAGCGCCTCTGCATCAAGGGCAAGCGCGCCGTCGTCGGCACCGCCCCCTATCTCGATCCGGCGACCAAACACCTCTACAATCGCGCCCTCATCTTCAGTGACAGCCGCGTCCTGCATCAGGACAAACTTTTCCTCACCCCATGGGAGCATGAGTTCAGAGCAGGCCGCGAACTGTTCGTCTTCGAAATGTCCGGCCTCCGCGTCGCCGTCATCATCTGCCTCGACATTGAGGTGCCGGAGCTCAGCTCCCGGCTGCGCGGACTCAACATCGACCTCCTCCTCGTCCCCAGCGCCACGGAGCCCCTCTACGGCAGCGAGCGCGTCACCCGCTGCGCTTCCGCCCGCGCCATCGAGCTCGGCTGCGCCGTCGTCGTTTGCCCGCTCGTTGGCAAATGCGACTCCAGCATGGTCAATGTGAACCTCGGCAGGATCGCCATGTACCTGCCAGCAATGAAGGCGTTCGAAGCCTACGACCGTTCTGAAGACACCCGCCTCGTCCACCAAGGCTGGCACGCGCTGCGCGTCGAAGTGCCCGAGGCCGTCATTCACGAGGCCCATCGCAGGCGCAAAGAAACCAATCCCTCGCAGCTCAACGTCAACCTCACCCCCGAGGAAGTGCAGATCGACGAAAGCGCCCGTACACCACCCGCCAGGAAAATCGCCAGACGGGAACGCATTCCCGCCTGGCATGAAGTTCATTTCTTCCCGCGCACCTCGTTCACAAACTCTTCCATCAAATCCATCGCCTTCGCGATGAGTTCGGGAGCCGTCGCGTAGCAGCAGCGCACAAAGCCTTCACCTGCACTGCTGAAAGCACTGCCAGGGACAACGGCCACACTCTTCTTCTCCAGCAGCTGAATGGCGAATTCCTTGCTGGTCAGCCCCGTGCTGCGGATCTCAGGAAAGACGTAAAACGCCCCCCCGGGATTAAAGCAATGCAGCCCCATCCCGTTGAGTCGGCTCACGATGAGATTGCGGCGCTGCTCATAGCTTTGACGCATGTCCTCATACGCAGTCTCACCCATCTTGAGCGCTTCGATGCCGGCCATCTGGCTCATGATCGGAGCGCATAGCATGCAGTATTGGTGGATCTTCATCATCGCCTCACGCAGCGGTGCCGGAGCACATGCATAGCCGAGACGCCAGCCAGTCATGGCAAAGGCCTTGCTGAAGCCGTGCAGCAAAATGGTACGCTCACGCATGCCAGGAAACTCCACGATGCTCTTGTGCTTGCGGCCGTCATAAAGCAGCTCGCTGTAGATCTCATCGGTGAAGACCAGCAGGTCATGCTTCACCGCCAGCGCGGCGATCTTCGCCAGCTCCTCATGCGGCATGATGCCGCCGGTCGGATTCGTGGGGAAGTTCAGCGCAATGACTTTCGTCCTCGGTGTGATCGCTTTCTCCACATCCTCCGCCATCAGCGCAAACTCATTTTCTTCACGAGTCTGCACCACCACGGGCACGCCGTAGGCCATCTTGATGCTCGGTGAGTAGCTCACATAGCACGGCTCATGATAGATCACTTCGTCACCCGGATTCAACACCGCACGGAAGGCGATGTCGAGCGCCTCGGACACGCCCACCGTCACCAGAATCTCCGTCTTAGGATCATACGTGGTGCGGAAATGCTTCGTCACGTACTCGCTGATGCCAATGCGTAGCGATTCGAGACCGAGGTTCGAGGTGTAGCTCGTCTGGCCTTTTTCCAGCGAGCGGATCACCGCCTCGCGAATCGGCCACGGGGTCGGTTTGTCGGGTTCACCGACGCCGAGCGAAATGACATCGGTGCGACCGATGACGAGTTCGAAGAAATCGCGGATGCCGGAGCGCGGCAGATCGCGAATGATGTTTGAAATTTTGTTGTCGTATTCCATGGCCTCAGGTTCCTCTCAGATCATGGACTCACTGGCAGACGCTCTTCATCGCCGCCACCGTTCGCGAGGAACCCGTTCTCCTTGTACGCTTTCAATTCAAAGCGCGTGGCCGTGGACAGCACGCCTCCCAGGGTGCTGAGTTTTTCGGACACAAAAGTCGCCACATCCAGGAGGTCCTTGCCCTCCACGATCACGGCCAGATCATAACCACCGCTCATGAGAAAGCAGTCGCGCACCTGGTCAAATTTCGAAATCCGGCGTGCCAGACGGTCAAAGCCGCCATCACGCTCCGGCGAGATGCGCACCTCGATCAGGGCCGTCACGCGGCGGTCCCCCGCCTTCAGGCGGTCCACCACGGCGCTATACCCCAGGATCGTGCCATCCGCCTCCGCCGCGGCAATGCGGGCGGTGACTTCGGATTCGGCGAGCCCCAGGGCGAGAGCGATCTCTTTGGGGCTGCGGTTGGAGTTATTGCGGAGCAGTTCGATGAGCGGGTCCATATTAAGGGTCGCGAGTGTAACGCCAGTCCCCGATTTGAACAGCGGAAAGCAGAATCAACATTGAACATTCAACCCGGCCATGGAACATCCGGGCATGCGCGCCACTGCCATCCAGATCATCGAAAAACTCACCCAGGCCGGTCACAAAGCCCTGCTGGCGGGCGGCTGCGTGCGGGACATGCTGCTGGGTCGCGAGGCCAAAGACTTCGACGTGGCCACCAGCGCCACGCCCGAGCAGGTGGTGAAGCTCTTCCCCGGTGCCCAAACCGTGGGTGCCCACTTCGGCGTCGTCATCGTGCGGTTGAACCACCAGCACGTCGAGGTCGCCACCTTCCGCAGCGACGGCAGCTACAGCGATGGCCGCCGCCCCGACAGCGTCACCTACTCCACCCCGGAGCTCGATGCCCAGCGCCGCGATTTCACCATCAACGGCCTCTTCTTCGACCCGCTCACAAACCAGGTCATCGACTACGTGGACGGCCAGGTGGATCTGCGCATGGGCCTGCTGCGTGCCATCGGCGTCGCCAAAGACCGCTTTGAAGAAGACCACCTCCGCATGCTGCGCGCCGTCCGCTTCGCCACCGTGCTTGGCTTCGATATCGAACACGCCACTTGGGAATCCATCTGCGGCCTCGCCCCCAAGATCAAAAGCGTCAGCATCGAGCGCATCCGCGAGGAGTTCGTCAAAACGATGCTCAGCCCCAACCGCGTGCGCGGCTTCGATCTCCTCGTCAACAGCGGCCTCATGGAGCAGTTCCTTCCCGAGATCCTCGTTCTCCAAGGCTGCGAGCAGCCGCCGCAATTCCACCCCGAGGGCGATGTCTTCATCCACACCCGCCTCATGCTCAGCCTGCTGCCCGCCGAAGTCTCACTACCGCTGGTCATGAGCGTGCTCCTCCATGACATCGCCAAACCGGCCACACAGACGCGTGATGCCGACACGGGCCGCATCCGCTTCAACGGTCACGACAAACTCGGTGCCGAAAAAACCGGCGAGATCATGCGCCGCATGAAATTTTCCAACGACGTGATCGAGCCCACCGTCGTCGCCGTGGAAAACCACATGGTCTTCAAGGACGTGAAAAAGATGCGCACCGCCAAGCTGCGCCGCTTCATGGCCCGCCCCTCCTTCGATGACGAACTCGCCCTGCACCGCGTTGATTGCCTCGGTTCCAACGGCTGGCTGGACAACTACGAGTTCCTCCTCGCCAAGCGCGAAGAACTCGCCAGCGAACCCATGCTCCCGCCGCGCATCATCACCGGCGCCGATCTCATCGCCCAAGGCTGGCACGCCGGCAAAGCCCTCGGCAAACTCCTCACCACCCTTCAAACCCTCCAGCTCGAAGGCACCCTCAAGACCAAAGAAGAAGCCCTCGCCTGGGTGGCCGAACACGCGCCCGTGCCCGATGTGTTTGATGCCGTCGAGGAGTAGCCACTGAAGTACGACAGACACTCCTGTCTGTCGGCCAGCGCCTTCACCAGCACCAACAATCCACGAGTCACCTCTCGCCCCGCTGCTGCAGGGTCTGCCAACCCGCAAACCCGGGAGATTGCGGTGGCGCTGATCGACAGACAAGAGTGTCTGTCGCACCTCCCACCGCGAACCTCATTGTCCCAAACTACACCACCAGCCCCGGCAAACTCGTCCCCGAGCTCGACCCAAACTCATCCGCCTCAATCCCCATGCGCTGCAGCATCTGCACGAAAAGATTGCACATCGGCTGATTGTTCTTCGCATCAAACGCCAGGTGCTGCCCATGCTTGAATCCGCCACCCGCAAACACCAGCGGCAGGTTGTGCCAGTCATGGCTGTTGGCATTCCCCAGATTGCTGCCAAACAAAACCATCGTGTTGTCCAGCAGACTGCCGTTGCTCTCTTTCTTCGCCTTGAGCGAAGTAAACAAACCATTCAACGCTTCAAACTCCGCGCGCTCAATCCGCTGCAACTGTTCGATCTTCATCGGGTCCTGGCCGTGATGAGATAGATTGTGATGCGCCATGGTCACCCCATTGATCAGAGGCACATCTCCCCGCCCCTGCACCAGCACCGTAATCGCCCGCGTACTGTCCGTTTGCAGCGCCAGCGGGATCAGATCAAACAGCAGTTTCATCCGTGCGATGAGATCCGCTTCATTTTCGACATCCGTCGGCGGCTTCGCATCCACCTTCGGCTTCGGCTTCTGCACCCACGCTTCAGACTTGAGCATGCGCTCCTCCATCTCACGCACAGAGGTGTAGTACTCATCCAGCTTCTCTTTGTCCGCCGCACCTACTCGGCGCTCAAAGCGCTTCGCTTCCGCCTGCACCGTGTCCATGATGCTGCGCCCTTCCTTGAGCTTGCGCATCTGGTTGCTGATCTCTCCCGGAGTTCCATCGAGGAAGAGCTTGGCAAAGACCTGCGAGGGCTTCGACTGCGCCTGCACCATCACACCGCTGCGCGTGTAG
>NZ_JBIPNG010000620.1:0-3265 GCF_044373815.1 Prosthecobacter sp.
TGGTCGGCGCATTGCGCAACAATGCTCGATTTGCCAACGCCAGGAGGTCCCCAGATCATTAGACTCAGCTTGACGTCGTTGGACAGAACTGCAGCCAGTGAACTGGCTAGCACCTGAGGAGTTTTCACCGTGCCATGAGATGTGCTGCCAGGCTTTAAGGAGGTCTTGGTCATAGGGGCTTCTCCTTAAGCGGCTCTCCCATGGACATGAGCCGAGTTGTCGCGAGTTCTGCTGCCTTGATATGGTGGCCACTTGCGATCTGCCTGAGCATCGCGACAGAACTGTCAGCCCTTCCAGCCAGTGCAAGGGCATGAGAACTGCCGCCAGAGCGCATTGCCCATGCGATTATAGATTGGGGGCAATCCGGCGATTTTAGCACGGATTTGATGGCTGTTACCGGCAACCGCAAAAATAGGTCTGGGTCTTCCAGTAACTGCAGGAGAATCGCGGGGTTGGCAAAAAACTCATTCGGGAATTTAGGTGCAAGTTTCAGCAAGGTGTCTTTTGGGCAAGCGGGATTCAGTACCACATTGCGCAAAACCGATGACGAACGGGATTGCCCCAGTTTTGCTAGCGTCGAACTGGATACATGGCTGTGTTGAGCGATTTGGCTATCCAGTCTGTCAGAAGCTCCAACCATCTTGTCGAGAGCAGTTGCTGATAGGCTGGTCAGATCTGGATCGGCTGCCTCATCTAACTTCATCAGCCCTCCGTAACTGGTAGCGAGAGTAATTCGCGGACCAGTTCACTGTAGGTGATGGGATCGCTGCCGCTGACGTCCAGCTTGACCGTTTGATCACCGCCGAAGTCCTCGAAGTCGTAGCCGGAAAGGGACCAGCCGGGCTCGACATCAATAGAGGCTCGAGCGCCTTCCGTGCGCTTGTAAACGCTCCATATCATACCGGCGCCGCCCTCTTCGAATTCCCATCCCTTGGCCTTGAGGCCCCGAAGAGAGCCGAGCGGAACCTTTGTGCCGTCTCTGGCCCTGATCAGGTCCTCGGTTTCAGGCCCCTCGGCAAACCACTTTCGTGCAAGTTGAGGGAATGGCTGGGTGAGTTTGTTATCAGCAAAGATATGAAGCCAGGTATCGACCTTATCTCCGAGAAGTAGCGGGTGAGGCAGAGTAACCATCGCTTCATCGTCGAGAGTGAGTTCGGCACCATCTGAGGTGACATAGCGTCCATCAGTATCGATCCTGAAGGCCGTATCGGGCTTATCGCCTTTCACAGTTGCCCAAACGAGAGTGCAGACCATCTTCGAGAGCAGCGGGTGAATTGCCACAATCTCCTTGAAAGTTGCGCTATCCCATTCTCGCCGGAGAAGCATGGCCTGCTCGAACCGTTTTTTCTGATCTGTTGCCTGCCCCTTCAGGGCCGCCTTAAACTCCGTCCACTGGGCAGTCGCTGTCTTGGCCTTGTGGGCGTTGTCGGCCTTAACCGGCTTTGGCAATGTCTTCTGGGCATTGCCGTCACCGTCCGTGAGGAATGCTTCGAGGTTCGCATTAATTGTGACCACAAACCTGCGTGGGCCAAAGTCCAGCGACATTTGCCCATTGGAGTCCAGTCCAAGATCCGGAACGGACAGGTCCTCCAGCATCGCCGGCGTCAACCCACGATCTCTAGCGACGTCATCCAGCACTTCTTGAGCTATTTTTCTCGATTTGTCATTTGAACTGGAGCGAGCGATCGCCTGAAGTCCTGCGATCGCTGTGCTGCTGCCCATAGCCGCGAGCACATCAATGACCGGTGTAGCGGCCGTTGGAGGAGCATTCCTGTAGGATTTGCCAAGTAGGGCCGCGGCTCTGTTATTCCCCAAGTATGCCAACGCATATAGGAAACCAATGCCATCCTTTTTGGAACCATTCCTGCTCCAAACGTCGAATGTGCTGAGCGCAAACTCTGCCAGCGAATGCCGGTCACAGGCTTCAATGACTTCTTGCAAGGCCGAGTTTTGCAGATGGCAAGTCGATACCAGCATCATCCGGACGAGAGTTTCGACAGCGTGTGGGGGCAAAGCTTCGCCGGAACCCTTGAGTGTAGGCGCGGGGTGTGCGCTGGCGGTGAAGTATGCTGGCAGTTTCGGCATTTTTTTCGGCAAAAAATCAGCCCGGGAGTCGTATCCCAGAAACTCAATCGCTACCGCTTGCGCTTCCTGGCCAAACTTCAGGGCGCAGTCGATTATCTGCTGCCTCGAACCATTCTCAGCAAGCAAGCGGAGGGCCTGCTGAGCATTGCTCCGCTCATTCAAATCGCTTCCAAAGGAGCATTTTAACAACCCGGTAACGGTGGTTTCATGGAAGAGCCTGAACCAGGCTTGCACGTGTTTGGCTCTTCCAGGCTGGCTAAGGGTTTCAGCCATGAAGGAGGCCAAGGATTCCGCATTAAGGTGCGACAGGCAACCGAGTGCATGCTCATCTCCCGCTTTGGCAATGCTCTGCAGCGCCTCGGATGCAGATGGGCCAATCCTATACGCCAGGGCGCAGTAGTGTATTTTTTCAGCTCCGCTCCAAAGCCACTTTATTTTTACGGACTCAAATATTTCCAGATATTTTTGAATATCGCCATATTCAAATATCCCGATATCATTAAAGTCAATTTCTTTCTCTACATGATTTGTGAAAATTAATCCATTTTCGAGTCTTTCGGCGTATGAAATGAATTCTTTGTCTTTAAGCAAATCTTCGTCATTTGACCAAATGCGTAGATCAGCGCTGCCGAGGGTGGCGATAGATGTTTTAATCGCAACAAAGTGATTGAATGTGTTGGTGAACCCCATCCCAATGTTGATACTCAACGGCCCCTTTCCCCAGTCGTGTCCGCGATCCACCTGTTCAGTGTAATATGTATTGAATGCCACTTCCTGATGGTGGCGCAATAATCCATTGACCTTCCAGATACGGGAAGATGACGATTCCTTGCAAACCCTTGAAATCGGATTTTTAATGAATTTCCTAGTTTCCGTCCCCCATTCCGTATTTTCGATATCCGTTAGAGTTTTTTCTATCGTGGATATGAATTTTGAAAAGTCTGACCGCTTCTTGTCTGCGGATCGCTTGTCAGATTTGATTTCGCACATTTGGACGCAGGCCGACTGCAAATCTGGGGGGAAGTGAAACTCAGGCGCAGATGGAGCAGGCGCTTGAACGTTGATTGGACCGGTGGGCTCAGGCTTTTGTGGTGGCCACGCACCTAGGCGAAGCGATGGAGGCAGTGAATTATCATTGTAGATGGCGCCGGTTTCAGTTTCGGGCTCCGCGCTGCAGGCC
>NZ_JBIPNG010000198.1:0-11255 GCF_044373815.1 Prosthecobacter sp.
CTTCCACGTCATCCGTGCCACCAACAAGAACCCGGCGGTGCTGGTGGAATGCGGCTTCGTCAGCAACTCCACCGAACGCGCCCGCATGCTGACCGGTGAGTTTCGCGCCAAGATCGCCGAAGGCATTGCCCAGGGCATCATTGCTTTCCGGAAGTCGAAGTAAGGGGCGCTCCTTGGAAAGTGACGGTTGGCGTTGTTGGCAGTCGTTTGCAATAGTTGCCAAGCCTGCGCTGAACCATCGCCCACTTCCCACGGCGTAAGCCTGCAACGGCGACTCTGCTTTCGCTAAGCGTAGTAAGCTCTTCGTCGTGAGCCCGCCGTCCAGATTGCGAAAGCGGCGGCGCGCCCAGGCTTGCCGCACGCACTCCAAGACGCTGTCGCGCCCGCGTGAACGCTGGTGTTTTACGGTTCTCAGCACGAAAAGCCGCCACGCTAGGTGGCGACCTCACAGTGCCACTCTCAGTGCGCCGGGGACTTTGCCAGCTTCACGTCCTCGACGTTCTCCACCTTGGGTGTCTTGACCCGGCGCTCGCTGAGCGACAGATACACACCGTAGCCCATCAGCAGCAGCTGGCTGAGCCAGTAGCCGTAAATCTTGGGCCAGATGCCGTCCGTGAAGCCATAGGCATGCAGGCCGACGCCGAGCTGGTTCACACCGAACCATGAGAAGATCACGATGCAGCCGAGGATGAGATTGCAGCAGTGCAGGCCGATCTCGCGGATGTAACCGCCGAGGCGCGCATGCAGAATGACGAGGCACATCAGCACGATCATGAGCGCGCCGTTTTCCTTCGGATCCCAGCCCCAGAAGCGGCCCCAGCTGTAGTTCGCCCAGATGCCGCCCAGCACCGTGCCCACCAGCGAGAGAAACAGGCCCGTGGCGATGAAGCCATAGGCGACGCGGGTCAGCAGGCGCGAGTCCCCTTCCCCGGTTTTGAACACGCCAAAGAGGCGCTGAATGAAGTAGATCATCGAGATCAAAGCAGCCACCATGCAGGCCGCGTAGCCGAGATTGATCATTGGCACGTGGGTCGAGAGCCAGAAGTTCGTGATCAGCACGGCCTGCAGCTGCTGCAGGGTGTCGGTGGCTTCGGAGGCCTCAAACTGGATGGAGAGGAACATGCAGGCCGTGCCGCCGATGGCCGTCACGAGCAGTCCCAGCCCGCGTTTTGTGAGCCACTCCGCCATCAATCCGAGCAAGGCGCAGGAGGCGCCGATGAAGAGAATGGTCTCATACAAGGTGGTGATCGGCGGGCGCTGCATGATGATGCAGCGGATCACCACACCCGTCACCGCCAGGGCTGTGGCAGCACCCAGCAGCAGCCATGCGCAGAGCCGGGCTCCTTTTTCAAAGCGTGACCCCGGTGAAACCCAGGTGAGCGCCACGGCGATGAATCCCACGAGGAAAATCCACTGCGAATAGAAGAAGTAGTCTGCCCGCATGGAGTGACGCTCCAGGGCGATGGACTGCCCTTCCCCGCGTGCTTTGGCGGCGTCTTGAATTTTGGTCAGCAGCGCCTTGGAGGCCGTCTTGAACTTCGCCGCGTCTGGCAGAGCCAGGTAAACGTCTTCATACTGCGCCAGCCAGGCAAGCTGATCCGCCGTCACGTCTTTGTCGCTGTTGATCGCGCCGAAGACCATCTCGCCGGGACCATTCCAGACATTGTTTGCTCCGGGGGCAGGTGGGAAGATGCGGAACTGCTGCTCAGGGTTGCCGCTCATCATGGCACCCAACGCACCCTGTGCAAAGGCCCTGAACCAGGGGATCTGCATCGGCGGTCCGTTGTTGGCACGGATGGCTGCAACGAAGGCGTTGAGACTCTTCGACAAACGAACCGGCAGGGTCACTCCGGCGGGCAGTCCTTTCGGCTTTTCACCCAGGGGCTCGCGGATGAAATCGAAATGCCCCATGATCATTTCATAGTCGAGGAAGTTGGCCGCAAGCTGCACGATCATGCGCTGTTCAGGCGTCTGTTTCCGGGGTGGAATCTCACGATACTCGCCCATCTTCTTCATCATGACCTGCCGTGCGGGCTCGACCTCAGCGTAGGTGTACTGGTCGCGCTTGGCCTTGGCCGTCAGACCGAGCTCCGTGATGGCGGAAGAGTTGTCCACCTTGAACAGCGGCACCGTCCTGCCGATGTCCGGACGGAACCAGCTCATGAGCATCCATTCCACGGAGCTGAGCTTCACCGGCTTGTCGCCTTCTTTGGTGATCGGCTTCTGCGTCGCGGGGTCCACGAGCGGCTTGCCATCCATTTCACCGCTGTCCGTCAGCCAGATGCTGCGGCGGGCACGAAAGCGCAGCAGGCGATAGCTGGCGACGTTTTCGAGCGGCTTGATGCGGCCGGACTCCTGCACCGGGATGGACGCGAAGGTCTCCACGACCTCCTTGTCACGGAACAGATCGAGCGGCGGCAGTTCAGCAGCGGCAGCAAAGCCGCTGAGCGTGAACAGCGCGAGCAGGGTAGAACGAAGAGTTTTCATGCAGAGAAATACGTGGGCCGGAGGGCGGTTAGAGCAGCTTCCACATCGCGAGGGCGAAGGCGGCATTGAAGGCGGCGATGAGGCTGAGGGAGAAAGCCCAGGGGTTCACCTTGATGAAGCGGGCCAGCATCATGAGGAAGTGCAGCAGCAGACCTTCCGCCACGATGATGCAGGAGATGAGCGGCCAGTGATCCGCAGGATTTTCGACGATCATGAAGCCGGAGCTTTTCACGCCAGTGCCTTCCTTTTCACCTGAGCTGAAGGTGCTCTGGAACACGGCGTAGCCTTCGCTGCGCACGGGCTCGTTCATGGTGATGTAACGCTTCTCCTCATGGTCGCCGCTGATTTTGGTGACCTTGCTGCTGAAGAGACGTGCACGCTCGGTGCCGGGATGTTTTTCCTCTTTCGTCTCGTCCAGACGCACGGCGAAGGGCAGCTTGTAGGTGCGGTGCACCAGCGAGATGAGGTACTTGTCCGCACCGACGGTGACCGTCCAGGGCGCGGCGGCAAACTCCCACAGGATGCCGGTCTGCTTTTCGTCGCCCTTTTTGATCTTCGCGATGGCCACGCAGGCGCTGCCAAGCTGCTCGTCCGCCATCGCGGCACCGGCTTCATCGAGCTGAGGCAGCTCCTGAATGAAGTAGCCGTCCACGGCATCCGCACGACTGCCTTCGGCATCGCGCTTGGGCTGGGCGTTCTTCCTCCAACTGGTGATCATAAGATCAAACGGCAGGCTCTCGCTGGTGAAGGTGCGCCCCTTGCCATCGGTCAGATCACGATACTTCGCTTCGTCGATCACCAATACGTTGCGCTTGGCCTTGGGATCCGTCTGCACTTTTTCGATCTCGATCACGCGGTCATGGAAGCTGAGAAACTCGTCCGCCGTCTGGCCTTCACGCAGGTTCATGTTGCCCTCTTTGGCGAAGTGATGCGTCACCGCACCGGCGGCGATCATGAACAGGATGGCGAAGTGGGAAATGATGACGCCGATGGTCTTGGGCGACTTGCGGATGCGCATGATGCCGCCGCACAGCAGATTCACGAAAAGGATCGCCATGAGCGTGTAACCGCCGGGCACGATGTAGAGCGGCAGGGACACATTGCCGATGTCCCAGTAGGCATTGAATGCGAGTGCGCGCCAGCAGGCGCCGATGTCGATGCGATCAATGAACGCGGACTCAAAGTAGCGCGCCTGACTGGCGACGAGTCCGTGCTCCGCCTGCTCCAGCGTGCCGAGAAAGGTGAGCACCAGCAGCATGACCAGCACCGAGGTGGCGAGGCCGAAGCTGGAGAGGAAGGCGAAGACTTTCGCGGGAAGAGATTTGGATGAGTCGGACACGACGGAGGTGCGGGGGCTGGGGAATGACGAAATCAAAAACAATGAACGACGAGCGCAGGCGCTTCAGCCGACACTATTCTTGCTTGGGCAGGTTCGGTTTGATCGACAGGCAGAAAGCATCAAAGGCGGCGGTGTTTTGATCCACGAGCGCCTTGGGTCCGGTGAGCTTGACGAAGATGGTGGCCTGATCGGCGGAATGAATGAGGCCGAGCATGCGGTAGCCGGTTTTGGCGGCCTCAGCACCGAAGCCTTTGAAGTCGCCATCGAAGGCCACAAACGTTGCGTCGCGGTTGAAGAAGGGCTTCTTCGGCAGCTTGGCGATCTCATCCGCCGTGTAGGGCGTCTGCCCCATCTGCGTGCGCCAGCGGTTCACGTTGGCCTCCAGACCACCTGCGGGTCCGGGCATGAGGGAGATGTAGCATTCACCTTCCTGATTCGGGCCAAATCTCAGATCAAGCAGACGCATGCCCATGGGGTCTGGCGTGGCGGATTCCTTCCAGCCTTCAGGCAGGGTCCAGGTGAGCAGTTCGCGGAAATTGGGCCGCTGCTGGGGCTGCTCTTTCGCATCATCATAGAAGCGTGTGGAGCTGGGAATGTCCGCATGCGGCTTCGGGGCATGACTGGAAATATCACGCGTTTCGGTGATGGCTTCACGCTCCTGCAAACGATCGCAGGAAGTCATGAAAAGACTGCACGCGAGCAACGCGCAGGATGGTTGGGGGAATGTCATCGTCAGGGAACGCATGAGGGGGCGAAATGATTAGCAGCATCCTTCGTGATTGCCACGAAGATGCGCAGGAACGCGGAGATAAACAGGCAGGGATGAAGGGCGCTTGATGGAGGGTGTTGCTCTCAGAGTTGGGAGTCTGAAGTTATACGAGCCGCGCGTGAGTCTGGGAACCTGCATCGGCAACACCGCTTGCGCGGGGTGAAGCACGATCTTCGTCTTGAGCGCACCATCCGGCCTGCGAAGGCGGCGTCGCGCCGAGGCTTGCCGCACGCACTCCAAGACGCTTCGCGCACGCGTAGGCGCTGGCCCAGGCGTTATCGAGACACCGTAGGAACAGCGCAGAGCCGAGGGCGCACGCGGAGTGCTGCGGAATCAATTCCACGCTCCATGAGACGCAGCTCACGCGCCCTTGTGGTCGGTGTGGCAGGCTTTGCAGTTCACCGCAGCCTTGTAGGCGGCGGCTCCGGCGGCGTCTTTCGCCTGCACCTTTTTCACCGCACCGATGAGTGCCTGACATTTGGTGACCCAAGCGGCCTTGTCACCTTTCGGCGGCGTGGCGGCGCACATGTCCTGGTAGGCTTTGAGCAGCGTGGCCAGTTCCGCATCGGTGGCAGTGGTGCCCACCTTTTTGCAGAGGGCGTCATCGCCTTTGTGGAACTGCTTCATGACTGTCTTGATGACGTCGCTGCCTGCCGCAGGAGCAGCGGCGGGTTTCGCAGGAGTGGCTGGAGGCGTCGCAGGAGCGGCAGCGGGCTTTGCGGGTGCGGCGGCAGGTTTTGCCGGGGCGGCTGCGGGTTTCGCTGGTGGTGCGGGCGGCGCAGGAGGAGGAGCGGTGAGTTTGGCGATTTCTTCCGCCGAGAGGCCCACGTTCACCTTGAGGCCGGGCACCTGGCCTTCGAGCGCCTTGGCTCCGGCCTGCGTCACTCCGGTTTCCCACACAAACAGCTTCTTCAAACCCTTGGCGGAAGCCAGCTTGGCGATGCCGCCATCCGTGGTCTTGGTGCCGTAGAGATTGAGGTATTCGAGGTTCGGCAGCGCGCCGAGTTTGGCGATCCCCGCATCGGTGATCTTGGTGTTTTCAAGATGGAGGCGCTCAAGGTTGGTCATCTTCGCCAGTGTTTCCACGGCGGCATCGGTGACCTGGCTGCGGGAGAGATCGACCCAGAGAATCTGCGTGGCGATGGGGGCCAGCAGTGCGAGTTCTTTGTCGCCGA
This sequence comes from Prosthecobacter sp., assembly GCF_044373815.1. GTDB lineage: Bacteria > Verrucomicrobiota > Verrucomicrobiia > Verrucomicrobiales > Verrucomicrobiaceae > Prosthecobacter. The sequence continues at coordinate 5,771 of NZ_JBIPNG010000198.1, forward strand.
ATTTATCAGCGGCATTGATCACGCCAAGGCGAAGCTGCTCGGTGTCCTGTGCCAGCGGCATGAGCGAGGCGTTGAGGGCCTGCATCTTGGCAGAAATGTCCGCCACCTGCTTCTTCTCGGCATCGGTGAGCGGCTTGGCTTTGGGCTTGGTCACCTTGGCCACGGCCTCGGTTTTTGGCAGGCCTTTGGCAAGCAGCACAGCCAGCGCGCCTTCGACATCAGCCGGAGCTTTCAAGGAGGCCACGGTGGCGGTTTCGGAGGCACCGGTTTCGATCCACCACTTGAGCACGGCGATCTCTTCCTTCGTGAGCTGCGGCTCATCGCTCGGCGGCATGTGGTCGTCGTCGTCCTTCGGCAGATTGGCGCGGACAAGCAGGAGGCTGTCCTTGATGTTCTTGGCGATCACGGTCGTCGCACCATCGCTGCCGCCTTTCAAAATGGAGGCGTAGTCATGCAGCTGAAGTTTGCCCTTCTTCTTTTCCACGCCGTGGCAGGCGATGCACTTCGCGCTCATGATCGAAGCGACAACGTCCTTATAAATAAGGGCCTTCGCGGCGATGGCGGGATCCAGTTTGCCACCCGCAGCAGGTGCGGCTGCAGGAGCAGCGGGTTTGGCGGCGGCAGGTGCCGGTGTGGCAGCGGGCTTTGCAGGTGCAGCGGCCGGTGCGGCAGCCGCGACCACGGCGGTGGGCTTGGCATCGTCCTCGGCGGTCCAGCCGGTGTTGATGTGGGCCTTGGGCAGCTTCGCTTTCAAAGCGGCCACGCCGGCCTTGGTCACACCGCTCTGCCAGAGGTAGATGGCCTTGAGCTTGCCGAGGGAGGCGAGCTTGGCGAGGCCCGCATCCGTGACCTTGGTGTTGTAGAGGTTGATGTATTCGAGCTCCGCGAGGCCCTTGAGCTGATCGATCCCGGCATCGCTGATGGCCGTGCCTTCGAGGTGCAGCTCCTTGAGGTTTTTCATGCCGGCCAGGGCCTTGAGGCCGCCGTCCGTCACTTTGCTGCGCGCGATGTCGAGCGAAGCGATTTTGTCGGCGATGGGCACCAGTGGTTCGAGCCCGGCATCCCCGAACTCCTTGGCCACATTGAGTGCGGTGAAACGGAAGGTCTTCGCGTCAGCGGCGACGGGCATCAGCGAAGCGCCGGTGGCGTTCACTTTCTGCATCGCAGCGGCGACAGCGGGATCTGCGGCGGCTTTGTCATCGGCGGCATGCGCGGTGAAGGCCAGAGCCAGGGCGAAGAGGAGGGAGGTTGGTTTCATGAATGAGACAGATTTTCAGCAGAAATGGTACAGGCAACAAAAGGTGTGAATTGGACTAGCCTTTCAGAATTCCATCAACAGTGGCCTGAAGCTCGGCTGGGAATTTCGCATCTTTGACCGTCTGGGTGCCGCTGGCCCCCTGCTCCACCCACCACTTCAGGAGCGCGATCTCCTCCGGCGTGAGCTGGTCCTTACCTTCCGGCGGCATGTGTTCGTCATCGCTGTCAGGCAGCAGGATGCGCACGATGCTGAGGCTGTCCTTCAAATTGCCAGCCACGAAATTCTTGCCGTTCTCGCCGCCTTTGATGGCCATCTCGTAGGTGTCCATGCGCAGGTCGCCCTTCGATTTCTCCTCGCTGTGGCATTTGTTGCACTTCGCGGTGAGGACCGGGAGAATGACGTGCTGGAAGACGAGTTTTTCATTGCCGCCAGGAGCGGGCGGTGGAGGTGTGGGGGCTGGCGGAGGCGCGGTGCCTTTGTCCATCGCCACAGGTTTGACCTCGGGCTTCACTTCCGCAGGGGGCACGGGTGTGACTGCTGGCGCGGTGTCGGCCGGAGGCGCGGCTTTTGCCGGCTTGGGTTTTTCCACAAAACTCAGCAGCAGCTTCTCGGTGGCCACCATCGGAGCTTTGAACCACTCAGGCGCATGTTCGATGAGGAATTTGTTTCCGTGGCTCATGTTGCCACCGAAGTGGGCGCCGAGGCCCATGATGCCAAAGCTGACGAAGTAAACCGCGCGGTAGGCGTTCAGCAGTTCCATGCTGCCACGGGCCATGCCCATGAGACGCACCACCAGCGAGATCAAAACACCCGCAGTGCCCAGCAGGCCCATGGTCTGATGCAGGCTGAAATTGCCACCCACATAGCCGCCTTCGCGTGACAGCATGATGCCGGCAAACACCGCCAGCACCGAGCCCGCCGAGCCGAGGATCAGCATCAGCAGGGAGGCTTCGCCAAACTTGATCTCGCCGCGCCGGGTGGAGCAGATCAGTTCAAAGAAGACCAGCAGCACCAAGATGCCCACCGGCAGATGCAGAAAGATGGGGTGGAAGCGGCCGATGAAGAGCACAAAGCTGGAGGCCTCCCCCTTGGGTGCATCATACAGCGGCGGGAAGATCAGCAGACCCACCACATACACCACGATGAGCAGTATCGTGGCGATCCAGGCGGCGGTTAAAGATTTCGGTTCGTCGGTGTCAGGCGAATTCGAAGACATGGGATAAGGTTCGGGGTTGGGGGGAAGATGTGATATGGCGCTTCTAGTAACGGCAGCCCAGCGGAATATTCATCATGAACCTGAGGGTCGATGCTACGAAGATTCAACCCGCCCTTTGTCCGATCCTGACCGTATCTTGAGCTTCCCTCCCCTCCTTTTTGCATGCCCCGCACTGTACTTCACTGGTTTCGCCGCGATCTCCGCCTCACAGACAACACCGCCCTGCAACACGCCGCCCAGGCCGCAGACCAGGTCATTCCCGTTTGTATTCTCAGCAATTGGAAACAGAAGCACGGCTGGACCGGCCCGAACCGCCAGCAGTTCCTCTGCGGCTGTCTTGAGTCCCTGTCCAAAAATCTGACCACCCTCGGCAGCCGCCTCATCCTGCGCAGCGGCAGCGCCGATGCCGAGCTGGAGCGCCTCATCCGCGAGACCCGCGCCGAAGCCGTGTATTTCAATCGCGACTACGACATCTTCGGCCGCGCCATGGAGGCCAAGATCCACGCGCTCTGCGCACGCCTTGGCATCGAGTGTCACTCCTACCAGGACAGCGTGCTGCATGAACCTGAAACCGTCCTCACCGGCGGCGGGCAGCCCTACCGCGTTTACACGCCCTACTCCAAGAACTGGCTCAATCTGCCCAAGACCGCACCTCAGGGCCGCATCACCTCACTCGGCCCGCCAGCGGACGCCGCCATCAGCAGCCTGCCGCCCCCCACGCTCGCGCATTGGAACCTGCCCCCCTGCACCGCCGAGATCCCCACCCCGGGTGAACGCGCCGCACGTGATCGCCTGAAGCTCTTCATCGAGTCCGGCATCCTCAACGGCTACGGCCCGCAGCGCAACATCCCCGCTGGCCAGACCACCTCCCTGCTCAGCCAGGATCTGCGCTTTGGCCTGCTCAGCATCCGCGAGATCTACCAGCGCTGCATGGCCTGCACCACCGCCGCGCAGCCCTCCGTCCAGACCTATGTCAAAGAACTCGCGTGGCGTGAATTCTACGTCGCCATCCTCTGGCACTACCCGCACGTCTTTGAGCAGGAATTCGCCCCCGACTGGCAGGGGCTCCCCTGGCCCGGCAGCGCGGCTGATTTCCAGCGCTGGGCCACCGGCACCACCGGCTTCCCCATCGTGGATGCCGGCATGCGCCAGCTCCTGCAAACCGGCCTCATGCACAACCGCCTGCGCATGATCACCGCCATGTTCCTCACCAAGGATCTGCACTGCGACTGGCGCCTGGGCGAAGCCTTCTTCATGCAGCAGCTTGTGGATGGCGACAACGCCAGCAACAACGGCGGCTGGCAATGGTCCGCCGGCACCGGCGCCGATGCCGCCCCCTACTTCCGCATCCAGAATCCCTGGCTGCAAAGCGTCCGCTTTGATCCCGAAGGCACCTACATCAAGCAGTGGGTGCCGGAGCTCAAGCACGTCCCCGCCGAACTCCTCCACAAGCCCCCCGCGCCCGGCCTGCCTTTGGCCAAAGGCTATCCCCTTCCCATGGTCGATCACCACACCGAACGCGACCGCTGCCTCGCCATCTTTGCGAAGCACAAGGCGGAGCGGGTGTGAGCTAATTATGCCTCAGCGCCTCCACCGGATTCATCATGGCCGCGCGTCTTGCAGGATAAATCCCAAAGGCGATGCCGGTGAGGACGGAGATGGAGAAGGCGAGGATGGGTGACCACATCTTGATGACGGTGGTGACGCCGGCGAATTTGGTCACGGCAAGAGGGATGCTGAGGCCGAGGACGACGCCGAGGACGCCGCCGACACCGGCGAGGAGGACGGTCTCGATGAGGAACTGCACGACGATGTCGTTCTGCCGTGCGCCGAGGGCGCGGCGGATGCCGATCTCGCGGGTGCGTTCGGTGACGCTGGCGAGCATGATGTTCATGATGCCGATGCCGCCGACGAGAAGTGAAATGGCGGCGATGCTGCCGAGCACGATGCTGAAGATCTGCTTGGTGCGCTCCGCCTGCTTCAGCAGCTCCACGGGGACGATGATGCGCCAGTCTTCCTTCTTATGATTGCTGGTCATGAGATGACGGATGGCCTCGGCGCGGCTTTCCACCAAGTTCACGTCATCGACGCGCATCACGGCCTCATGAAACTGCACCTTCTCGGCCTCAAAGCTGCCGGTGCGGAAGCGGTAGAAGACCTCGCCGTATTGATCCGTCAGAGTGGTGAACGGGATCATGATCTGCGCCTGGGCCTGGGCCGAGTGGTCGCCACTGGAAGCATCCGCGCCGACGGCGGCACCTTCATCCTGAATGATGCCGATGACCTTGTAGTAAAAGCCCTTCACCCGCACGGATTTGCCGACGGGCGTGGAGAGCTGGAAGAGGCGCGCGGCGACGGATTCATTGATGACACAGACGGCGAGGTTGTCCTTCATTTCCATGTCGTTGAAAAAGCGCCCCTGCACGATGCGGCGGTTGCGCATCTCGGGGTACACGGGCAGCACACCCATGACGTGACCGTCCACGCTGCGGTCCAGATTCCAGATGTTTTCCGAAATGTAGCGGCTGGGGACGACGATGCGGATGCCGGGCACGGTCTGGCGGATCTGCTCGATGTCGCGCAGGGTGATGCCGTATTCACTGATCATGCTGCGCGACTCACCGCTGGAGCCCTGCCCATCGGGTGGTTTGACGCTGTGCAGGATGATGTTCTGGCTGCCCAGTTTGCGGATCTGCTCCTGCGCCTCGTGGCTCGCGCCTTCACCAATGGCCAGCATGGCCACCACGGAGGCCACGCCAAACACCACGCCGAGCGCCGTCAGGAAGGAGCGCAGCTTGTGCAGCCAGATGGTCTTGATCCCCAGCGAGAGAGTGCGCCACAGGTGCTGGGGCGAGGCGAGAAGACGAAGTACAGGATGCGAGGCGAGAAAAGACATTCAGGGGGGCTGATTCATACGGTCGCATCCGCATGAAATTGCCACGATCTCACGCTCGCAGAAAATCACTCGCCAGACTGGGCTCCGATCACCATCGGCTGCACCGGAGCAACGG
>NZ_JBIPNG010000621.1:0-3257 GCF_044373815.1 Prosthecobacter sp.
GCATCCGCGCCACCCCTCCCAGCTTTATGAGGCATTCTGTGAAGGGCTGCTGCTCAGCGCCATCCTGATCTTCATCCGCCTGCGCTTCCCACGGCTGCGCCAGGGCATCATCGCCGGCCTGTTCTTCATCCTCTATGCCATTGCCCGCATCGCGATGGAGTATCTGCGGCAGCCGGACAGCGGCTCTGAGATGATTCTGGGCCTGACGAAGGGGCAGTTTTACTCCACCTTCATGTTCATCGTCGGTGGCCTTTTCATCGGCTACGGACTGATCTGGGGCAAAAGCCAGCCCGGGCCTGCTGCGGCCAAAGCTTGATTTTTCAGCAAGGCTATACAAAAGCGGAACTCGGTGGCGTTAGGGTGGTCGTATAGTACCTTGCTCACGCATGGAAACCACCTTTGACTGGAAAAGCACGTTTGATCACCTAGCACCTCAGCTGGTGCTATATGCGCGCCAACTGGTCGACTCCAAAGCCGATGCCGAGGACGTCGTCCAGCAGGCCTTTGTGCGCTGGTGGCGGCGCTTTCCCGAGGGGGACTCCAGCCACATTCCCCTGCTCTACGCCGCCGTCCGCACCATCGCCCTGGATCAGCGCCGCTCCGACCACCGCCGGGTGAACCGGGAGGCGAAGTCCGAGATCGCCGTGGCAGGTGAAAACGCGCCCGCCTTTGATCCCAAGCCCGAACAGAAAGAGACCGCCGCCATCGTCGACAAGGCGCTGCAGACCCTGCCCGAAGATCAGCGCGAAGTCATCACGCTGAAGCTCTGGGGCGACCTCACCTTCAACGAAATCGCCGCAATGACCGGCAGCTCGATCAACACCATCGCCGGTCGTTACCGCTACGCACTTCAAGCGCTGCACAAGAAGCTCGGGCACCTGCGCGCCGATCTGCTCGGCGAATCCAACTCCCCCGCCATCAACATTCTACCCTTTTCACCCACCACGGAGGCCATGTCATGAACAACGAAATCAATGAACAAGAACTCGAAAACCTGCTGCGCGGTCTCGCGCCAGCAGCAGCCTCCCCTGCCCTGGTGCAGCGGGTGGATGATGAACTGAAACTGGACATGAGCTGGCTCAGCACCAGTCGCCCGAAACCCCGGCAGCAGCCGCGCTGGCTCATGTCTGCAGGCTGGGCCGCGATGGGCGCCGCCGCGGCCTTTGCCGTGATGAGCTACCTGCCAACGCAGCAAGGCGAAGGTGGTGCAGCCGCTCTGGCCAATGCGCCCGCCACCATTCGTGAATGGGATAACGAGCATGGAAACAGCCTCCACCGTGGCCGCAGCCTCAATGATGACAAGCTCGCTCTCGTCGTGTCCCGCGAGCTCGGAACATGGGTGGATCCCCGTTACAGCTCGCAGATGACCGTGGACATCTCCAGCCGGCAGCAGCTTCTGCAGCCTGTCTCTTTCAGGTAAAGCCAAGGCTCCAACCAGCCTCAGCTCCACCCTTCCCAACCATGAAACTCCCCCACACATTACTCATCGCCTGTCTCGGCGCTGCACCGCTGTGTGCCCAGCAGGTGGAACCTAAAACGGAAGCTCCCAAAACGGCCCCTGCTGAAGGGGTTGGTGCCAACGGTAGGGTTAAAGCAGAAGGTCAAAACCCGAACACTCAGCAGGGCCATCGTCACTCGCATGCGAGTGCACAGCCGGAGCAGAAGCCAGTGGCCTACATCGGTGTGCTCACCCGTGAGGTGCCGGCGGAGCTGCGGGCGCAGTTCTCCCTGCCTGAAGGCTTTGGCCTGCTGGTTGAAGAAGTGCTGCCAGACTCTCCCGCCAAGACGGCCGGATTGAAAGTGTATGATGTGCTGGTGAAGTTTGAGGATCAGCAGCTTGTGAACATGGAGCAGTTCATGGCGCTGGTGCGGGCGAAAAAGAAGGGCGATGTGGTGCAGCTCCAGGTCATCACCGGTGGCAAGGAAACCCCGGTGTCAGTCACGCTGGGCGAGCATCTGGTCGCGGCCAAAGACCACCGTCAGCATCACGACGGATTGGCTGGAGGGATGCATCCCTTCAATGGGGAATCGTTTCACGGTGGTGAGCAGCGCGGCTTCCAGAATCAGAACAATGCGATTCATGAGCAATTCGAACGCCTTCGTCATCTTCAGCAGGAACTGCGCGAATATCAGGAGCGCATTCAGGAGTGGTCGAAGGGCGGCAGCAAGGGCCCCATACCGCAAGCGCCCACGCTTAATCTGCCCGGTCATGGACAGCAGCCTGAAGGCGGCGGACGCACCAGGGGCCATCAGCCGCAAACCGGCCTCTCCATTCCACCCGGCCCCGACCTGCAGCGCTTTCATTTCTCTCAGTCCCAATCGGCGGCCAACGTGACGCGGCGTGACGATACCGGCGAGTACACCCTCAAGAACGAAGACGGCAAAAAGACCTTCATCGCCCGTCCGAAAAACGGTCAGGAACAGTCCTGGCCGATCAACAATGACCAAGAGCGCGAGGCCGTGCCGCAGGAGTTTCGCGACAAACTGCGCATGATGGATGGCCCGAACGGCGGCGTCCGCATCGAGATTCATCCCCGTCCGGGCATGGATGCGCCGGGCAATCCTGCGCCTGCTGGAGGTGGTAACGCTCCAGCCTTGCCGCCGGTTAAAGCGCAGACGACTTCGGCGTAGGCTGGTTTTGGGGGTGCTACTTTCAAACTAGAGCGTCATTCCTGCCTTTCCACACTCCATGGACGGCGTACCTTTTTGAGCGCCCGCGAAGCTACAGACCCGAAGCTTCGGACCCGCACAGCGGTTCCCTACCAGCCCTGCGGCACGCGCTACTCTGGATGGTAGGGATGCGCTGTGCGCGTCCCTGGAAGACTTCGTCCCTTCGTGGGCTGCGGCCTCATCGCATGCCCCCTTTCCAAAAGCCCCGCTCCCAGCGCACACGTCCTGGCCCTGCATATGCTATACAGGGACTACAAAAAAGCGGCGACAACTCAGTGAGTCATCGCCGCTTGAATGAATGGAACTAGTGAGTAGTTTCTTCCTTACTTCGCTGCGAGGGCTTCTTTGATCGCGGCCACCACGGCTGGTGCATCGGGTTTGTCACCGGGCTCGAAGCGCTTCAGGATTTTGCCATCACGGCCTACGAGGAACTTGCCGAAGTTCCACTTCACGTCGCCTGGGAAGGGAGAGGTTGGGCCGCTGAGCACTTGGTAAAGCGGGCTCTTGTCGGCACCCTTCACCACGAGTTTGTCGAACATTGGGAAGGTCACCTTATACTTCAGAGAGCAGAACTCCTTGATCTCGGC
>NZ_JBIPNG010000199.1:0-11180 GCF_044373815.1 Prosthecobacter sp.
CGCCTCCGTCGACATCACCCCCGACTACCCTGTTCGCCTCAGCGGCTACGGCAACCGCCGCGCCCCCAACACCGGCGTCTCCCAGCACATCTTCGCCAAAGCCCTCGCCCTCGGCAGCGATGCCGAAGGCCCCGCCATTCTCGTCACCGTCGACAACGTCGGTATCCCCGCCTCCATGCGCGCCGAAGTCCTGCGCCGTCTCCAAACAGACAACAAAGCCACCGACGCCCGCTTCGCCATCTGCTCCAGCCACACCCATTGCGCTCCCATGCTCATCGGCGTGCTTCCCAATCTCTTCGGCATGGACATCCCCGCCGAGCACCTCCCCGCCATCGAGCGCTACACCCGCGAACTCACCGACAACATCGAAAAAGCCGCCCGCGCCGCTCTCGCCGATCGCAAACCCTCCTCCCTCGCCTGGGGCATCGGCAAAGTCGGCTTCGCCGCCAACCGCCGCCTCTTCCCCCTGAAGCCCATCGATCACGATCTCCCCGTCCTCCGCGTCACCAACTCCGATGGCAAAGTGCGCGCCATCTTCACCAGCTACGCCTGCCACTGCACCACCATCGGCATCGATGAAATCCACGGCGACTGGGCCGGCGTCGCTCAAGAAGCCCTCCAGCGCGAATTCCCCGGCGCCATCGCCCTCACCGCCCTCGGTTGCGGCGCCGATCAAAATCCCAATCCCCGCCGCACCATGGAACTCGTCAAACAATACGGCGAAGACCTCGGCACCGAAGCCAAACGCATCGCCACCAGCGAACTCAAACCCCTCACCGGCCCGCTCGCCTGCGAAGCAAAACAAATCGATCTCGCTTTCGACACCCTCCCCACTCGCGAAGAATGGCAAACCCTCGCCGCCTCCAAAACCCCCGCCATCGCCTATCACGCGCAGAAGAATCTCGCCCGTCTCGATCGCGGCGAAAAACTCCCCACTCAACTGCCTTACCTCGTCCAGCGCTGGAGCTTCGGCAACGACATGGCCATGGTCTTCCTCCCCGGCGAAATCACCGTCGATTACTCCCTCCGCATCAAGCGCGAGTTCGACCGCTCACGCATGTGGGTCAACGGCTACTCCAACGACGTCCCCTGCTACGTCCCCTCCCGCCGCGTCCTCGAAGAAGGCGGCTACGAAGGCGCCGGTGCCATGGTCTATTATGACCGCCCCACCAAGTTCGCCCCCGATGTCGAAGACCGCATCATGACCGCAGTGCATGAAGTCACTCCCAAAGAATTCCTCACCCGCCCGGACCAGATCAAGCCCGCCGAAGCACCGTCAGCCATCACTTACCCCGACCGCTCCAACCTCCTCGTCGTCCGCGACTCCAAAGGCACCGAACGCCCCGTCCAAACCCCCGCCGACTGGGCCGAGCGCGTCACTCACATCAAAGCGAACATGCAGCAAGTCATGGGCCCTCTCCACGACACCTCCCGCTGGTCTCCTCTCAACGTCCAAATCATCTCCGAAGAAAAAACAGAGAAATACCTCCGCCGCAAAATCCACTTCACCCCCGAACTCGGCGATCACGTCCCCGCATGGCTGCTCATCCCAAACGATGTCACCAAAGCACCCGCCATGCTCTGCCTCCATCAAACCACCAACATCGGCAAAGACGAACCCGCCGGCCTCGGCGGCAAGCCCTCGCTCCACTACGCCCACGAACTCGCCGAACGCGGCTACATCTGCCTCGTCCCCGACTACCCCTCCTTCGGCGAATACCCCTACGACTTCAAAACCCAGGGCGCTCACCGCGCCAGCGGTTCCATGAAAGCCATCTGGAACAACATGCGCGCCGTCGATCTCCTGCAATCGCTCCCCCAGGTAAACAAAGACCGCATCGGCGTCATCGGCCACTCCCTCGGCGGCCACAACTCCCTCTTCACCGCCGTCTTCGATGATCGCATAAAAGCCGTCGTCACCAGCTGCGGCTTCACCCCCTTCCACGACTACTACGGCGGCAAAGTCGCCGGCTGGACCAGCGACCGCTACATGCCCCGCATCCGCGATGTCTACGACAACAACACCGACAAAATCCCCTTCGACTTCTACGAAATCCTCGCAGCCATCGCCCCCCGCGCCGTCTTCTCCAACTCCCCCATCAAAGACAGCAACTTCGAAATCACCGGCGTCCGCAAAGCCTTCACCAAAGCCACCGAAATCTACACGCTCCTCAAAGCCGAAAAAAACCTCACCCTCGTCACCCCCGACGCCCCCCACGACTTCCCCGAAGCCGAACGCAAGGCAGCCTACGAGTGGCTGGACAGCATCCTCAAGGTTTCACCAAAGTAGGCTCCGCCCAGATCGCATAGTTGCTCTTGGAATCAACCCCACGCGAAGTGAGCGTAAGCTGAAGCTCCCTCACCCCCGTGACATCACACTCCAGCAACTTCGCCGGATCAGTCCCATTGAGAATAATCGTGCTCAGCACCCTGCCATCCCCGCTCACCGTGAATTCCACCCTCCCCTTGGCCCCCAATTCCGGATGCAATCCCGCCAGGACCGTGAAACGCGCATAAACATCCTTTGGCAGCAAAAAAGTCAGCGGCTTCCCCATGCCCGCGCTGATCCCATTTTTGAACTCCTGATTGCTGGATCCGACACAAAGTTTGAGCGGCATGTCCGTGTTTCCACCCGCCAATATGACCCCGCTGCGCGCATGCCCCCAGTTCGGAGAACTGAAAAACTGCGACTGCGGATAGTAGCAACTGGCCGCCTCCAGTGGAAAGAAAGCGCCAATCTGTACCTGCTTGAGCGCCGCCTGCTCTTCCGCTTCAAACTTCTGCTTCCCGAGGCAAAGAATTGTATAAACCGCATCCGCCACCACCTGCGCATCCATCGTCGCCGCTCGCAGTTGATGCTTCACCACGCCCTCCTTGTCCTCCTTATATAGCGCCTGGATGATCGGCACCGTGGTGCTGCGCGCATTGAGAATCTCATCATGCACCCGGTGCATGAGCCTCCATGCAGCTTCATTCACCGTGGTGCCAAGCAGCCGTGGCTGGTACCCCTCAATGCTCACCTTGAAGTCCCCATTTTCAATCGGTCCATGCATGAGCTGGCCTTTCATGGCATCCGAAGGCGGCAGGAACTGCTGCAGCAGCGTAAACATATTGTCTCCGGGCACCGTGTGCGAAGGACTGCCATAATCTTCGATCTGATGGCAGACCGTGCCCATGTAACGCGCTGCATCGCCAAGCTTCCCGTTGCGCAAAGATGCAACCGCCTGCTCCATGAAGAAACGTATCACTTCAAGATATTCCGGCTGCTGCGTCGGCAGGTGCAGGATCTTCAAATACACCTCATTGGGCGCTGACTCCATTTTGGCGTACTTTGCGTTTTCCTTGTCCGTGAAGACATTGTCCGGAATCATGCAGTAGTTGTCGCCAAGTTGCGTCAATTCACCACTCAGCACCTCCTTTTGCCACGCCGGCAAAACCTCCAGCGCCGCACGTGTGATGGCATGGTGAGGCTCACCCCAGCCCAAGACGAAGGAGGGAGTTGCAAGGGTTAAAAGAGCGGCAAATGCAAGCTGTCTCATTGTGATTGAAGTTAATACTAAAGTTACTCAATGCGAAAAAGGGGTGCGCCAAACCGTAGGTTTGAAGTGATAACAATGAAAGCACCTCTTAAAGCATGGATGATCGTGATGCTCGCCGGAACGAGTTTCGCGGCGGAATCGTCACGTCCCTTAAGCTTCGTCAATGATATTCAGCCCATCCTCACCAAGGCGGGCTGCAATGCAGGCGTGTGCCATGCCAAGGCGATCACAGGGCAGCGCGGCTTCCGTCTGAGCGTACTCGGTTTTGAACCTGAAGAAGATTACGAGGCCATCGTGAAGCAGGGGAAGGGGCGGCGTGTGTTTCCGCCAGCACCGGAGGAAAGTCTGCTGATCACCAAGGGCGCCGCCATCGTGCCGCACACGGGCGGGAAGCATCTGGAGCCGGGCTCCGAAGAGTACAAGACACTCGTGCGCTGGATTGCCGAAGGCATGAACTATGCGCAAAAGGAGGAGGCGAAGCTGAGCAGCATTCTGGTGGAACCAGCGCGCGTGACGATGAACGTTAAAACCACGCAGCAGCTCAAAGTCACGGCGCGCTACTCGGATGGCAGCAGCCGGGATGTGACCAAGCTCGCGCTCTTTGAGGCCAATGACCGCGCCATGGCGGTGGCTGGAGATCAGGGATTGGTGAAGACCTTGGATATTCCCGGCAACGTGGCCGTGATGGTGCGCTTCGGCGGTCGTGTTTCCGTTTGCAGCGTCTCAATTCCACTGGGTGCGCCTGTTGACTCGCTGCCCCCGGTGAAGAATTTCATCGACCAGCATGTGTTTGCCAATCTGAAGCAGATCGGTGTGCCCCCTTCACCCATTTGCGATGACTCGACCTTTCTGCGCCGCATCTCCCTCGACATCGGTGGTCGCCTGCCCACGGCGGAGGAGACCAAGGCTTTCCTGGAGAGTCAGGCACCGGACAAGCGCGACCGCGCCATCGATGCCCTCCTGAACAGCCCCGACTACGCGGATTACTTCGCCAATAAATGGACTTCGCTGCTCAAGAACACACGTTCGGAAGCGGCAGACATCACCTCGAACTTCGCTTTCCACGCATGGATGCGCGACAGCCTGCTGGCGAATACCAAGTACGACCAGATCGTGCGGCAGATCCTCGCCTCGACGGGTACTATCGTTTCAAATCCACCGGTAGCTTGGTACAAGCGCGTTAAGGAACCTACCACGCAGCTCGAAGATGTTGCACAGCTTTTCCTCGGCGTGCGCATGCAATGCGCGCAATGCCATCATCATCCCTTTGAGCGCTGGACCCAGGCAGAGTATTACCACCTCGCCGCGTTCTTCAGCCAGATCGGTCGCAAACCAACCGCCATTGCCGGTGAGGATCTCATTTTCCACAAACGAGGCACCGCGCAGACCGAGCACCGTAAAACTCGCGTGATGCTGAAGCCTGCAGGTCTTGGCGAGCCTGAACTCGACATCGCCCCCGATGATGATCCCCGCCTCGCGCTGGTCGACTGGATGAGCAAGAAGGACAATCCCTTCTTCGCCAAGTCGCTCGTGAACCGCTACTGGAAGCATTTCTTCAAGCGCGGTCTCGTCGAGCCCGAGGATGACCTGCGTGACACGAATCCGCCGACCAACCCTGATCTCTTTGAGGCGCTGGCCAAAAGCTTCACGGACAGCGGCTACGATTTAAAAGCACTCGTGCGCACGCTGACGCAAAGCCATGCATATCAGCTCAGTTCTACGCCAAACCAATACAACGCCGTCGATCGTCAGGCCTACTCCCACTATTACCCAAGACGCATGACCGCCGAGGTAATGCTCGACAGCATCGACATGGTCACCGGCTCCAAGACCGACTTTGCCGATCTGCCGGCCGGTACGCGTGCCATTTCTCTGCCGGACAACAGCTACAACCGCGCCGCGCCTTTCCTCAAGGTGTTCGGTCGTCCTGAAGGCGCCAGCGTCTGCGAGTGCGAGCGCGTGTCGTCCGCCAGCCTTGCGCAAAGCCTGCACCTCATGAACGCCGCCGACGTGAAGGCCAAGCTCACCGCCAGCGGTGGTCGCGCCGAATCCTTGAGCAAGGCCGAGATGCCCGAACCCAAGCGCATCCGCGAACTCTACCTTGCCGCCTTCTCCCGCGAACCCACCGCCGATGAAGTGCGAATCAGTGAAAATTATGTCGCTCGGCCGCGCAACGATGCAGCCGGTAAACCTCTCGATTCCCAGCGTGCCAAGCGCAACGGCTACGAAGACCTGCTCTGGGCGCTGCTGAACACGAAGGAATTTTTGTACAATCACTAATCTATGCTCGCGAAATCCACACTAACACTTGCCGTCTTCACATGGATGGCTGCTTCGGCCCTCGCCCAGCAGGTCACACTGCCGTTGCCACGTCTGCTCACGGTCATGCCCATGGGCGGGCAGGCGGGCACGACTGTTGAGGTCACGATCACCGGCGAGAATACGGAGAACATCAGCGAGTTGATGTTCTCGACGCCAAAGATCACCGCGAAGCCGGTCGCAGGCACGGAGAACAAGTTCACCGTAAGCATTGCGGCGGATGCACCGGTAGGTGTTTATGATGCGCGGGTGATGTCACGACTGGGCGTCTCAGCGGCGCGTGCTTTTTCGGTGAACAAACTCCCTGAGGTAATCCGCACCAAGGCGAACAACACGGTGGAGACGGCGATGACGCTGCCCTTGGGCACCATCTGCAATGCGACGATGACCAAGAGGTCAGTGGATTTTTATGCATTCCAAGGCGTGAAGGGGAAACGCGTGGCAGTGGATTGCGCCGCGACGGGCATCGACTCCCGACTGACGCCGGTGCTGATCCTGGCGGACGCCAAAGGCGGCGATTTGAAAGTGAACCGCACGGGAGGCGTGATCGACTTCACACCACCCGCTGATGGCACCTACCTCATCAAGGTGAGCGACCTCACCTATCAAGGTGGCGAGCGCCTGTTCTATCGCCTCGCTTTGCAGGAAGCACCTGGCACCGGACCTGCACCACGCCAGCCGCTGACCCAGACGGTGAGCGCGATGTCCTGGCCACCGGCTGGTCTCGCTGCTACCGCGAAGGCCAATGAAACGGAGCCGAACAATAAGCCCGCTGAAGCGCAAAAGATCACTCTGCCCTGTGACATTGCAGGTTCCTTTTTTCCAGCGGCGGATGTCGACACCTTCGAGTTCGCGGCCAAAAAAGGCGAGATCTGGTGGGTGGAAGTGGCCTCAGAGCGCTTCGGGTTGAACACGGACCCCTTTGTGCTCGTGCAGCAGGTGAAAGCAACGGGTGGAAAAGAAACGCTGACCGACGTGGCCGAGCTCTATGACATCGTACCGCCCATGAAGGTCACCAGCAACGGCTACTCGTATGACGGCCCTCCTTACGACGCCGGATCACCGGATGTGAACGGCAAGTTTGTGGTCAAGGAAGACGGGACTTATCGCCTGCAGGTGCGCGATCTGTTCGGCGGTACGCGCAGTGACGCGAACAACATTTATCGTCTCATCGTGCGTCAGGCCACGCCGGATTTCTCCCTCGCTGCCTGGGCTGTTCACATGACACTGCGCAACGGCGACCGCGCCGCGCTTTCCAAGCCGATGGCTCTGCGTGCGGGTGAGACGCGTGCCTTTGAGGTCGCGGTGCAGCGCCGTGATGGCTTTGATGGCGAGATTGAGATCGGCATGGAGAATCTGCCGCCGGGTGTAAGCGCAGCCGGGTTGAAAATCGCCAAGGGCAAGCCCTTTGGTCATTTGATTCTTACCGCTTCGGGCGATGCAAAACGGGGCTTCTCTCTGGCGAAAATCGTCGGCAAATCCACGGTCAATGGAGCGGTCGTGACGCGTCCGGTGCGTGTGGCGAGCATGGAATGGCCGGTGAAAGATGCGAAGGGTGAGATTCCTGCGCCGCGTCTCATGGCCGACGTTCCGGTTTCCGTCAGCGATTCCGAGCAGGCACCGCTGACCATTGCCACCGTAGAAAACAAGGTCTTCGAGGCGAAGGTGGGCGAAACCTTGAAAATCCCGCTCAAGCTCACCTGGCGCAACGAATTTAACGGCACTTCGATCAAGGTGAAGGCCTACGGCGACGGTTTCAGCGCCATCAAGGAGTTCGACATTCCTCTCAAGGCAGCCACTTATGAAGCCGTGATTGATCTTGCCGCGTTGAAGATCGCGCCTGGAGATTACACCTTTGCGTTCCAGAGCCTGGGCATCTGCAAATACCGCTACAACCCCGCTGCGGTGCCGCTGGCCGAGGCTGAGCAGAAAAAGGCCGAGCAGCTTGCCGCCACGGTGGCCGCCGAAGCCAAAAAACTCGCCGCCACGGATGCAGAAGCCGCGAAGAAGGCCGCTGAGAAGCAAAAGCTGGCGGAAGCCGCCATGACTGCGGCCACCAACCGCATGAAGGCCATCACCACAGCGGCTTCGCCCACCGACACGGTGGAGATCCTCATTTCGGAACCGATTCGCGTTTCGGTGAAACCCGCTGCAACCACCACCGCCAGCAAGTGATGAAGCCGCACTCACTCCTCGTTCTCCTGTTCACCACGACCGCCTCATTGGCGGCCGATCTCGACTACTATCGGGACGTTTATCCGTTCTTGAAAGCGAACTGCATTTCGTGTCACAACAAGACGACGACGAAGGCAGATCTGAACATGGAGACACCGGAGCTGATGATCAAAGGTGGCGAAAGCGGGCCGTCGATCATCCCGGGGAATGGGGCTGAGAGCCTGATCGTCACGGCTTCGCTGCATACGAAGGACATGGAAATGCCGCCGCCGAACAACAAGTCCGGCGCGGTGAACCTCATCCCTGAGCAGATCGCCACTTTGAAGGCTTGGATTGACCAGGGTGCGAAGGGTTCGGTGATGGTGGAACGCGCGGTGGTGCTGCAGGCTTTTTCCGCCAGCATTGATCCGATTTACAGCGTGGCGATGACGAAGGACGGGCGGTACGTCGCCTGTGGGCGTTCGAACCACATCTATGTTTATGACATGGCCACGCGACAGTTCGTCGCGCAGATCAGCGACCTTGCTGAGAAAAATGGCGCAGCACACCGCGCGCTGGTGCAATCGCTATCCTTCAGTCCGGACGGCACACGCCTCGCGAGCGGCAGCTTTCGTGAAGTGAAGATTTGGAAACTGGCAGAATCCAAACCCGCGGCGGGTACCGCGAAAACGTCCTCGGCTCCTGCGAGCGCCGAGTTGATCAAAAAGATAGCCACTGCCGGCAAGGTTATTGTCCTGAGCAGTGCAATGTCTGCCGATGGCAAGCAGGTCGTCACAGGTTGCGGCGATGGCTCGGTGCGTGTGTGGGATGTGGCGACTGCGAAGCCTGTCATCGAGCTGCGCGGCAGCGTGGCGGAGGCAAAGAAGATGGCGGAACTGGACTGGGTCATTGCGGCGCAGACCTTGGAACAGGCATTCCAAAAAAACGAAATCGCGCGCATCGAAGCGCAGGACAAGGCGCTTGATATCCTCCTGGGCAAAGCCAAGGAAGCCATCGTGGCCATGAACAAGGTGCTGCCTGAGAAGCAGAAAGCCGTGTCGCCGACCACCGAGGCCAAGACAACGGCGAAGAAGGCCGTCGATGATGTCACTGCCAAAATCAAAGCGGCTTCCGGTGGCAAACCAGATGCAGCGCTCGACAGAGAGCTCAAGGCTGCGCAGGAGAAATTCATCACCGCAAACATGACGGAAGTCTCTGCGCTCGCAGCCGTCTCCGCCGCGCAGAGCAATGTGAAGGACGCCGAGGACGATGTGAAGCGCATCACGGATTCTAAGGCCGCAAATGCCAAGGCCGTTGCTACTGCGAATGCCGCCATCGCTGCCGCGAAAACTGTGCAGGACAAGGCCACGGCCGATCTCGCTGCTGCGAAGCTGGCACTGACCAAGACCACCGCAAAACCCATCGCCGTATCATTTTCCGCCGATGCGCTGCGTGTGGCCTCGATGTTTGATGATGGCAGCCTGCGCGTCTGGGGAACTGCCACTGGTACGCCGATCGAAGAAAGCGCCGGCAGTGCTGCAGCGATCACGACCATCACCTCCTCTCCCGATGGTTCTTTTGTGGCGAGCAAGTCCGTGACGCAGTCGGTGGGCACTTCGAAGCAATGGGCCTTGGAGCGCAAAATCGATCAAAAGGGACTCTTTGCTGATCGCGTGAATGCTGTGCGTTTCAGTCCCGATGGCAAAACACTCGCCACGGGAGGTGGTGAGCTGTCACGCAGTGGAGACATTATCTTCTTTGACGTCGCGACTGGCAAGGCCACCAAGACCTGGAAGGAGAAGCATGCCGACACCGTGCTCTGCCTGGACTACTCGCCGGATGGCAAGCGTCTCGCCTCCGGTGGTGCTGACAAGATCGCGCGTGTCACCGACATCGCCACAGGCAAGCAGTTGAACCTCTTCGAAGGCCACACCCATCACGTCATGGGTGTCGCGTTCCGCAATGATGGCCGCGTGCTTGCCACGGCAGGTGCGGAGGGCACGGTGGTGACCTGGGACATGATCATCGGCGAGAGGAAGAGAAAGATCGAAGGCTGGACCAAGGAGGTCACTTCGCTGCAGTTCATCGGCGCCACGAATCAAATCGTCACCTCCGCCGGTGACAACCGCATCCGCATTGTCACAGACGATGGAACCGAAGTCCGCGCCATGGCCAACCTGCCCGACTTCATGCAGGCCGCCGTGAGCGCGCCCAATGGCAGCGCCATCATCGGCGGTGGTGAAGACAGCATCCTGCGCGTGTGGGATGGCGCAGGGAAAGAGATGGTGGCGTTTGGCGCGAAGTAGCTCCTTCTATGGGAGAAAAAGCCGCTCTTTATTTCGTGAATTTCTCTCATGTCCTCCATCATCCAGCCTCCTTCTCCCGTTCGTTGCGCCGGTCCCATGCAGCGCCGCGCTTTCATGCAGTTTGGGTTGACCGGCATGGCGACTCTGAGCTGGCCGAGCCTGCTCAAACTGCGTGCGGCGAATGCGGCCCTGCCGAAGAGTGAGCGTAAATCCATCATCATGGTCTGGCTGCCGGGCGGGCAGTCGCACATCGACACCTACGATCCGAAACCGGAATCTAGCAGTGAGTATCGTGGGCCTTTCAAGACGATTGCCACCAAGATTCCGGGCACGCATTTCACGGAATTGATGCCGTTGCAGGCGAAGATTGCGGACAAGATCACGGTGCTGCGCTCGATGAGTCAAACGGCGGGCGGGCATCCGGCGGGAACGCTGCAAATGCTCTCGGGTGACCCCGATACGCGCGACAAACCGGTGCCGCGTTTGCCGGACTGGATGTCCGTGGCGCATTACCTGCGGTCCAAAGATCCGCAGCGCCCGCAGGCGCTGCCAAACTATGTCAGTGTCAACCCGATCAACGCGACCTACAGTGGGCCAGCGTATCTGGGTGCATCTTATGCGCCGTTTTCGGTGAGCGAGGATCCGAATCGCCCGAGTTTTGAGGTGCCGAACATTGGCCTGCCGGATGAGGCGGAGACGCGCCGGCTCAGCGACCGCGTCGCGCTGCGTCGCAGCCTCGACAAGATGGAACGTGCGTTTGATCGCGAGGGCGAACTCGGTGCGCTCGATCAATTTGAGTCCCAGGCGATGTCCCTGCTTACGAATGCACAGACGCGCGATGCTTTTGATGTGAGCCAAGAGG
>NZ_JBIPNG010000014.1:0-34338 GCF_044373815.1 Prosthecobacter sp.
GAGCCGTCTTCCCGCCTTCATCCGCCACCACCTCGCCGGCTCCGGCATGCTCATCGCACTGCTGCTGCTCTGCGTCTTCTTCAGCATCGCCACCTGGACCCGGCAGTATCCTCAAGATACTGATGCTGCAGAACATTTAGCAGAGATTGTCTTGTTCGAAGCCGGTAAAGACGGTCGCGTAATCATCGTCGTCCGCCCTCGATCAGATGATGTGACGTTTGCAAAAGCGCTGCAAACATCTCTAAAGAAATATGAGGTTTCAGTTCTCGAAGTCGTGCAAGGTGAGCCCAAAGACGCGCGTGCTGCGCTGTTACGTGCTGCGGCATCGGGAGGCGTGGATGTGATCGCCTGCAACAGAGCCACCGCGTCCTGGCTGGTGTTCAGCGATCTGTCCCATGACTTCCCCGCGCTCAAAGACACCCTCGTGGTGCAGCCCCAATCGCAGGCATGGGCGGTCTTCCTCAAGACCGACAACCTGCTCAACATCGCCAATCAGATCGCCGTCATCGCCATTCTCGCCATCGGCATGACTTTGGTCATCATCACCGCCGGCATCGATCTGAGCGTGGGCAGCCTGATCGCTCTCTCCGCCGTCATCACCACGATCATCGTGCGTGATTTCTGCGGCGGTGTGCATGCCGGAGCAGCTGGCATGTTCGTCGCCGGGCTCGGTGGCATCGCTTTGTGCGGTGCGTGTGGCCTCCTCTCCGGCGCTTTCATCACCCGCCTGCGCATGCCGCCCTTCATCGTCACGCTGGCGATGATGCTCGTGGGCAGCGGCCTGGCCTATCGACTCGCCGAAAATCAATCCGTCTACCAGGTGCCGGATTCCTTTGCCCGGCTGGGCCGTGGCTCCGATCTTCTGGGCCTGCCCAACGCCGTGGTCCTCATGCTGCTGCTCTACGCCGCCGCACACATTGTGATGACGCAGACCCGCCTCGGCAGAAATCTCTACGCCGTCGGCGGCAATGTGGAAGCCGCGCACCTTTCCGGCGTGCCCGTCCAGCGCGTCATCCTCATCGCCTACGTCATTTGCGGACTGCTTGCCGGCCTCGGCGGTGTCGTCACCGCCTCCTTGCTCAAAAGCGGCTCCCCCACCTACGGCCAGATGTATGAGCTCTATGTCATCGCCGCCGTCGTGGTCGGCGGCACCAGCCTCAGCGGCGGCAGAGGCACCATGCCCGGCACCCTCATCGGTGCCTTCATCATCGCCGTCATTCAAAACGGCATGAACCTCACCAATGTCGAAAGCAACACG
Source organism: Prosthecobacter sp. (assembly GCF_044373815.1). GTDB lineage: Bacteria > Verrucomicrobiota > Verrucomicrobiia > Verrucomicrobiales > Verrucomicrobiaceae > Prosthecobacter. The sequence goes on from NZ_JBIPNG010000014.1 coordinate 1,259, forward strand.
CAGAAAATCGTCCTCGGCCTCGTCATTCTGGGCGCTGTCCTTGTCGATCGTGTGCGTAAGTAGAATCAAACATTCATGTTCAACTCCTGGCTCCCTGAATCCAAAGATCGACTCCCGCTGACGTGGTGGAAAACGCACCCCGTCTATCTCGCCGCCATCATCGCACTCGCAGGAGCTGCGAGCATGATCATCACCGCAGTGCTCGGTTACGACTTGATGGGGCACTTTGTCTTCACCTACGACAGCGCCTTTCGTCAGCTCCATCTCTGGACGCCGCTGACCTACATTCTGGTCAATCCTCCCAGTCTCTGGACGCTCGTCGGCTGCCTCCTGCTCTGGAATTTCGGCGAAGCAGTGGAGCGCCATCTGGGCCGTCGCGCCTTTGTCTGGCTGCTGCTCTTGCTGCTGCTCGTTTCACCTCTGCTCGTCACATTAATCGCCCTCGCAGGTGGTCGTGGATTCGCCTGCATGGGCATCACGCAGCTTGAGTTCGGCGTCTTCATCGCCTTCGCCACGCTGTATCCGAATGCGAAGCTCAACGTCTTCATTCTCGCCGTCGAGGCCTGGGTGCTCGCCGCCGTCTTTGTGGGCATCAATGCTCTCGTTTGCATTGGCGGCCGCGACTGGTCCTCGCTCTTCCTACTCGCCGCCAACGTCGGCACCGCCTACGCCTTCATCCGCTACGAAACAGGCGCGCTGAAGCTCCCATCCCTGCCCAAGCGTTCGCCGCCGCAGACCAGGAAGCCCGCGAAAAAAAGCAACATTCCCACCGTCGATGACATCCTCGACAAAATCAGCCATCAAGGCATGCACAGCCTCACCGCCGAGGAACGCCGCATCCTCGACCAGGCGAGCGATCAGATGAAGCGTAAACGTTGAAGCCGACGTGTCATGACACACTGCGCTGTTCTTGCAATCACGCTGGCCATGCTCTCACTGGCAGCTGCACCGGTGAATGCACAGTCTGAGACTCCGCCAGCTCCCAGGACGAGCTGGCGCAAGCTTGTTCCCGGCATCGAGCTTGGCCTTTTCCCCGCGCCCGGCGGCCAGGGGCAGATGCAGATTGTACGCGTCGATGCACGCAGCCATCCGTTGCGTCTGTGCTCCTCCTCTGCGGGCCAGCCCATGCTCACCGTGGAGGAGTGGGCGGCGAAACAAAAGCTCTGTCTCGTGATCAACGCAGGCATGTATGACAAAGACGGCAGCACCCACTGCGGCTATCTCAAAAACCATGCCCTCATTGGGCCCGCTGTGTTTCGCAGCGATTACTCATCCATCTGTGTCTTCACGCCTCTCGCCAAAGAAGCTGCGCCCTTTCGATTGCTCGACACCGACGATGCCAGCATTGAGAAAAACATTCTCTCCCATTATGCCGTCGCGGTACAAAACCTCCGCCTCATCAAACACCCGGGTGAGAACCGATGGAAGCAGCAGCCCAAATTTTGGAGCGAGGCTGCGCTGGGGGAGGACAAGGATGGCAACGCCTTGTTCATCTTCTGCCGCACGCCCTCCACGATGCATGACTTCAATGAGCACCTGCTGAAGCTGCCAATCAACCTTGTGAGCGCCCAGCATCTGGACGGTGGCCCGCCAGCGTCCTTCTATCTGAACTGCGGGGGCGTTGTCATTCGCAGCATGGGCAGCTTTGAGTCGGGATTCAATGAGACCAACGGCAGCCAGAAATTCTGGCTGCTGCCTCATGTGATCGGAGTCAAAGCTCCCTGAGGTTCTGCACTACCGCAGCACCACACGGCACGGAGCGCCGTCGGCACCTTCCAGTTTGAGCGGCAGGCAGATCAGCTCGTAGTAGCCGGATTTGATCTCGGCCAGATTGAGGCCTTCGATCACCCAGATGCCAGCACCGAGCATGATCTGATGTGTTTCCACACCGTCCTTGTTGAAGCCGCCGATGCTGAGGTAGTCAACACCCACGGTCACCACGCCTTGATCGACGAGATACTGCGCGGCGTCCGCACGGATGGAGACGAAGTCCTTGTCGAACTCGTTCATCGCCCAGCTTCGCGTCGAGTTGCGCGTCTTGAACAGCACGCGCTGGCGCGGGGCTATTTTGAGTTTCTTCAGATCATCCACCGTGATTTGATGCTCACAGTCCAGCAGCTCAAAGACGCGGCAGCGGCCGATCACCGGCTCCAGCGGCATCTGCTCCATCGTCAACCCATCGGCGATGAAATGTCTCGGCGCATCCATGTGCGTTCCCGTGTGGGCGCTCATGCTCAGGTGCGTCAGATTGCACACGGCGCCGTCGTCCATGCTGACCACACGTTTGATGTGGCACTCGGGGTCACCGGGCCAGTGTATCATGCCGTCGCGCAGGGGAACGGAGATGTCTTTCCAAGGTCGTTTCATAAGGACTAATACGAACCTGAGAGCAGGGTCTACGCAAGAGCTTGTTTTTATTTTACGTTTTCTTGAGATGACCCAGCTTCCTCGTCGTCAGTTCATTAAATCCACCGCAGCAGCAGTCTTCGGCTTCCAAATCGTGCCTCGTCACGTCATTGGTGGTCCCGGATTCACTCCGCCCAGTGAAAAGGTAAATCTCGGCTGCATCGGCATCGGCGGTCAGGGCGGTGGCGATATCAGGGATCTGGATGACTCCGGCCTCGCCAACATCGTCGCCCTCTGCGATGTCGATCTCGACCACTCCGCTGGCACGATCAAAAAATACCCGGGCGCGAAGCTCTACCGCGACTACCGCGAACTGATCGACAAGCAGAAGGACATCGACGCCGTGCTCGTGGCCACGCCGGACCACGTACATGCGCCCGCGAGCATCATGGCCATGCGTGCCGGGCACCATGTCTATGTGGAGAAGCCGCTCGCCCACACCATCGCTGAAGCACGTGCCATGCGCGATGTGGCAGCGGAAACCAAACGCGTCACTCAGATGGGCAATCAGGGCCACGCCAGCGAAGGCATCCGCCTCACCCGCGAGTGGATCCAGGCCGGCGCCATCGGCAAAGTCTCCGAGGTACATGTGTGGTCCGACCGCCCCGGCAAATTCTGGGATTCCCAAGGCAAGGCCTATCCCACCGAGACACCCGCCATCCCCAAGAATCTCGACTGGGACCTCTGGCTCGGCCCTGCCAAGCCACGCGCCTACCATCCCGACTTCTGCCCACGCAAATGGCGCGGCTGGTGGGACTTTGGCTGCGGCGCTCTGGGAGACATGGCCGTGCACAACGCCGACCCCGCCTTCTACGCGCTCGATCTCGACGCCCCTGACTGGGTCGAGGCGGAGAACGGCCCGAACAACAATCAGTCCTACCCGACCTGGAGCATCATCACCTACCACTTCCCCGCCAAAGGCGACCGCCCCGCCGTGAAGATGGTCTGGTATGACGGCGGCAAACTGCCCCCGCGCCCCGAAGGTCTCGATGAAACGCGCAACCTCGGCGACAACGGCATCTACTTCGTCGGCGACAAAGGCTGCATCCTCGCCGGCGGCTGGTCCGGCACTCCCCGCATCGTGCCCGAGACCAAGATGCAGCAGTTCATCATCCCCGCGAAAACGATCCCCCGCTGCCTCAGCGGCCACCGCAAAGAATTCCTCGAAGCCTGCAAAACCGGCAACCCTCTGGATGCCAAGTCCGGCTTCTGGTACTCCGCCCCCTTCACCGAATCCCTCCTCGTCGGCCTCCTCGCCGTTCGCTACGCCAAACGCGTCGAATGGGACACCAAGGCGATGAAGTCACCCAACACCCCCGAAGCCGACGCCATCATCCATAAGGCCTATCGCGCCGGGTATGGGATCTGATCGGAGGATAGCCGTCCCGGCTGTCAGCGGATCGAGGCGTCTCGCCTTCGTCTGGCGGATCAAAGGCGAGACGCCCCGATCCATCGTCAGCCTGGAAGGCCGACCTCCATTCACGCCAGCAGCTTCGTCACCAATTCCCCAGCCACTCCCGTAAGCCTCATATCAAGGCCCTGGAAGCGCTGATTGAGCTTCGTGTGATCAAAGCCCAGCACGTGCAGCAGCGTCGCGTGCAGGTCATGCACATGCACCGGATCTTCGGTGACATTGAACCCAAACTCATCGCTCTGACCGAGAGTGAGGCCGGGCTTCATGCCACCGCCGGCAAACCACATGCTGAAGCAGTTCGGATGATGATCGCGCCCGTCATTGCCACCCTGCACCATCGGCGTCCGGCCAAACTCACCGCCCCAAATGACGAGTGTGTCTTCCAGCAGACCGCGCTGCTTCAGGTCACGAAGCAACGCTGCACAAGGCTGATCCGTGAGGCCGCACTGCGTCTTCAAACCATTCACCAAGCCACCATGATGATCCCACGCCTCATGGAAGAGCTGCACAAAACGCACACCGCTTTCCACGAGCCGACGCGCGAGCAGGCAGTTGTTGGCAAAGGACGCCTCGCCCGGTTTCGCGCCATACATGTCCAGGATGTGCTTGGGCTCCTTGCTGATGTCCATTAGCTCCGGTGCCGTCTGCTGCATGCGATAGGCCAGCTCAAAGCTGTTGATGCGGCTGGCGATCTCAGGATCACCCACCACGTTGAGCCGCTCTTCGTTAAGCTGCTTCAGTACATCCAGCGTGTCCCGCTGCGTCGCATCATTGACGCCTTCCGGATTACTCAAAAACAAAACAGGCTCCCCGCTGCTGCGAAACGGCACGCCCTGATACACCGTGGGCAGGAAACCGCACCCGAAGTTGCTCATGCCGCCGCTGGGCCCTTTCTGCCCGCTCTGCATCACCACATAGCCCGGCAGATCCTGATTCTCCGTGCCGAGACCGTACAGCGTCCACGCCCCAAAGCTCGGCCTGCCAAAAATCTGCGAGCCCGTGCTCATCAAAATCTGTCCCGGCGCATGATTGAAAGCGTCCGTTTTCATCGAGCGCACAATCGTCAGATCGTCCGCCATCTTCGCCGTGTGCGGCAGCAGCTCGCTCAGTTCCGCGCCGCTCTGCCCATGCCGGGCGAATTTAAACTTTGGCCCCAGCAGCTTGCTGTTGGGATTGATGAACGCAGCGCGGTAGCCTTTCAGCAGATCCGGCGGCGGCAGCTTGCCGTCCCACTTCGAGAGCTCCGGCTTGTTGTCGAACAACTCCAGATGGCTCGGCGCACCGCCCATGAAAAGATAGATCACCCGCTTCGCCTTCGCGGGATAATGCGGCTTCTTTAGCGCCAGCGGACTCACGGGCGCAGCCGCACTGGCCGTGCGCGACATCAGATCCATCGCCGCAATGCTCGCCAAGCCCACGCCGCAGTCTTTGAAAAACCAGCGGCGGGTGCGGTAGCGGGCGTATTCGGCCTGAAGTTCGTGGCGGAGAGTCATGGCAGGGAGTTAGTCGAGTTTGACGCGCAGCGATTCTCGAAAGAGGTCATCGGAGTTTTTGACGAGAAGGACGATCACCGTGATCAGGCTGCCAAACAGGCCCAGAAAAAACCAGAGCCAGGCGTTCCGTCCGGTGTTCTGCGCCCAGAGCGCGCAAAACACGCCAAACAAGAATAGCACCAAGCCAGTGGATTCCAATTTTTTCACCTGGCGTTCAAGCTGGCTGACTCGGGTCTTCAACTGAGTGATTTCATGCACCGCTGCATCTTGGTTGGGCGCCAACGTTGACGCTGACTGCCCCAGCGCCGGCTGAGCAATCAGGAGCACGGCGCAAAGCTGAAGAAGTCGATAGATGTTCATGAAACTCGAATGACGCATAGAAATCGCCCGCTGGCGATAAGGTCTATCCGCACAGGTTGCGCAGCACAATCCCGGCGGCGGCTTTCTCCATGCACGCACATTGAAATGAAGGATCGCAGCACCCGCCATCGTTCCACCCGGTTCATGAAGCTCCTGAGCATCTTCCTTTCGTCATTCCTCATTCTGGTTTCGTCATTCGCCGCCGACCGCCCGAACATCCTTTGGCTCACCAGCGAGGACCACGGGCCGCACATGGGCTGCTACGGCGACACCTATGCCGATACCCCAAACGTCGATGCTCTGGCCGCGAAGGGCATGCTCTTCAAGCACGCGTGGTCCTGCGCGCCAGTCTGCGCCGCAGCGCGCACCACCATCATCGCCGGCATGTATTCGCCCTCCACCGGAGGCGAACACATGCGCAGCATGGTGGCCATGCCAAAGGGCACAAAGATGTATCCGCAGTTCCTCCGCGAAGCCGGCTACTACTGCACCAACAACAACAAGGAGGACTACAACCTGCAAAAGCCCGAAGGCGTGTGGGATGAGTCCAACGGCAAGGCGCACTGGACCAACCGCAAAGATGGCCAGCCCTTCTTCGCCATCTTCAACGAGCAGTGCAGCCACGAAAGCCAGCTCCGCAAACGCCCGCACGTGGCCATCCACGATCCTGCCAAAGTCCGCGTCCCCGCCTACCATCCCGACATCCCCGAAGTGCGCCAGGACTGGGCGCAGTACTATGATCAAGTCACACTCGCCGACGCCTCCGCAGGCCGACGTCTAAAAGAACTCGAAGCCGCAGGCCTCGCGGCAGACACGATCGTCTTCTACTACGCCGACCACGGCAGCGGCATGCCACGCAACAAGCGCTGGCCCTGCAACTCCGGCCTGCAGGTACCCATGGTCGTGTATTTCCCGCCAAACTGGAAACACCTCGCCCCCAAAGAATACGGCGCCGGAGTGAAATCAGACCGCCTCGTCAGCTTTGTCGATCTCGCACCCACGCTCCTCAGCCTCATCGGCGTGCAGCCTCCCGAATGGATGCAAGGCCACGCCTTCGCCGGCAAATTCCAGACCGAGCCGCAGCCCTTCGTCTACGGCTTCCGTGGCCGCATGGACGAACGCTACGACTGCGTCCGCAGCGTCACGGATGGCCGCTTCGTTTATCTCCGCAACTACATGCCTCACCTCTCCCAGGGCCAGCATGTGAACTACCAGTTTGAAACACCCAGCACCCGCGTGTGGCGGCAGCTTTACGATGCTGGCAAGCTCACCCCTGAACAGTCCATCTTCTGGACGACACCCAAGGCCCCCGAAGAACTCTACGACCTGCAAAGCGACCCCGATGAAGTCCACAACCTCGCCGCCCAGCCCGAGCACTCAGCGACACTTGCCAAGATGCGCGCCGCACAGGAAAACCTCGCGCTAAAAATCCGCGATGCCGGCATGGTCGCTGAAGGCGAGATGCACCACCGCGCCGAAGGCACCACACCCTACGACATGGCACACGATGACTCGATGTATCCCCTCGCCCGCATCCTGAAAGCCGCAGGCGCAGCCTCCTCCTTGAAACCTGACGCCATGTCAGATCTCAAAGCAGGTTTTGCCGACAAAGACAGCGCCATCCGCTACTGGTCCGCCATGGGCATCCTCATGCGCGGCGGCGATGGCGTGAGCGCAGCCCACGATGAAATCACCCAGGCCGCCAAAGACAGCTCCACCTACGTGCAAGTCGCCGCCAACTGGTCCTTGGCCAAATACGGCAGCGATGCCGAGCGCGCCGCCGCCCTGCCTGCCCTCGTAAATCTCGCCAACTGGAGCCAGCACGATGTCTTCACCTCCTTGAGCGCCCTCAACGCCATCGGCGATCTCGGCGACAAGGCCCAGCCCATCGCTGCCAAGCTCAAAGAACTCCCCGCCAAAGGCGAATCCCCCGATGCCCGCTTCAACGGCTATGTCGCGCGATTACTCGCAGATCTGACTGGCAGCAAGCCTGCCCCTGATGACGGCGGTGAGCCCCCTGCAAAGAAAGCGAAGAAGAACAAGAAAAAGTAGGCCCTTTTCAGAGCAACTCACAGCCCCAGCATCTGCCGCATCTGCGCCTTCGGAATGCCCCCAATTTGACGCCCGATTTCGCGCCCTGATTTGAAAGCGATGAAGGTGGGAATGGGCCCCACTCCATGATCACGCGCCAGCTTGGGATCTTCATCGACATTGATGCGAATCACCACCGCCTTGCCCTTCAGTTCCTGCGCCAGCTCCTCCACCATCGGACCCACGACTTTGCACGGGCCGCACCAGTCCGCGTAAAATTCCACCAGCACAGGCACCTTGGCCGTGCGCACGGCACTGATCGAGGTGGTGTGCCCCATCCCCCCGCCCGAGACCGGACGCAGCATGTCAAACGCGATCCAGCCGATGTACAGCAGGACGGCTCCGGCGATCCAGAGAGGGATGTTTCCTTTGTTCACGCAGTACCATCCGGGGCAAATTTCATTCTGGCAAGGGGCGATGATGGCCGATTCCCCCCAGTTTTCGACCTTGAAACCGACCCCTGCGCCAGTAAGGAAGGCGTCCCGCGCTTGGCCGCATCTGGCGCTGTTTCTGACACTCATTGACCCTGAACCTCTCTACATGAATAAAACCCTCCTCGCTCAAGCCGCCAACGAAGCCCGTGGTCTCGCCATGGATGCCGTGCACAAGTGCTCCTCCGGCCATCTCGGCCTCCCCCTCGGCTGCGCCGAAATCGGTGCCGTCCTTTTCGGCGAAACCCTCCAGTGCGATCCCGCCGATCCCAAGTGGCTCAACCGCGACCGCTTCATCCTCAGCGCCGGCCACGGCTCCATGTTCATCTACTCCTGGCTGCACCTAAGCGGCTATGACCTTTCCATCGATGAAGTCTCCAAGTTCCGCGTGCTGGGCAGCCACACCCCCGGCCATCCGGAGTCGTTTGAGACCGTGGGTGTCGAGTGCACCACCGGCCCCCTCGGCCAGGGCATTGGCAATGCGGTGGGCTTTGCCCTCAGCGGCAAAATGGCGGCGGCGAAGTACAACACCGCCGAGCACAAGATCATCGACAATCATATCATCGTCCTCGCTGGCGACGGCTGCCTCCAGGAAGGCGTGGCCCGTGAAGCCGTGGCCTTCGCCGGTCACAACCGCCTCGACAACCTCATCCTCATCTATGATTCCAACGATGTGACCCTCGATGCGATGGCCAAGGTCACGCAGGACGAGGACACCCTGGCGATCTACTCCGCCCTGGGCTGGGACGCCGTGGTCATCGAGGGCAACGACCTCGACGCCATTTCCACCGCCATCGAAAACGCCAAGAAGGGCGACAACGGCAAGCCCAAGATCATCATCGCCCGGACGCTCATCGGCAAAGGCATCCCTGAAGTCGCTGGCACCGCCAAGGCTCACGGCGAAGGCGGCGCAAAGTTTGTCGATTCCGCCAAGAAGGGCCTCGGCCTGCCAGAAGGCACCCATTTCTACGTCAGCGACGAGGTGAAGGCTTACTTCGCCGATTTGAAGAACAAGCGCGCCGCGATCCACGGTGAATGGAACAAGGTTTTCCTCGCCTGGGGTGCAGGGAATCCAGCGCTCGCGAAAGAACTCGACGCCGCACGTCATGGCTCGCTGAAGGCCGAAGACCTGCTCAAGCTCGTCCCCGAATATCCGGCGGAAGGCAAGGCCGCCACCCGCAACAGCGGCGGCGAGATCTTCAATCACATCGCCAAGGCGGTGCCACACATCATCACCGGCAGCGCCGACCTCTTCGGCTCCACCAAGAACTACCTCACGGGCATGGGCGATTTCAGCCCTGCAAACCCAACCGGTCGCAACATCTGGTTCGGTATCCGCGAGCACGCCATGGGCGCCATCTGCAACGGCATCGCCTACGACGGTCTCTTCCTCCCCAGCGGCGCGACCTTCCTCGTCTTCGCCGACTACTGCCGCCCGAGCATCCGCCTCGCAGCGCTTTCCCGCCTGCCCGTCACCTACATCTTCACCCACGACTCCGTCGGTGTCGGTGAAGACGGCCCGACCCACCAGCCGGTGGAAACCGTCAGCGGTCTGCGCGTGATCCCAAATCTCGACGTCATCCGCCCCGGCGATGCCGAAGAAACCGCAGGTGCCTTCGCCGCTGCTTTCAGCCGCGCCGATGGCCCCACGCTCCTCGCTCTTAGCCGCCAGGATCTCCCGCATCAGGGCACCGCCAGCGCCGCCACCCGCCGTGAAGGCACCCTCAAAGGCGGCTACGTCCTGGTGAAGGAAACCGCCCCCCTTGAAGCCATCGTCATCGCCACCGGTTCCGAAGTGCAATGGGCCGTCGAAGGCGCCAAGGGCAAGCCCGGCGTCCGCGTCGTCAGCCTGCCATGCTTTGAGCGTTTTGACCGTCAGGACGCCGCCTATCGCGAGTCCGTCCTTCCGGCTGCCTGCACAAAGCGCATCGCCATCGAAGCCGGCGTCTCCGGCCTCTGGTGGAAATACGTCGGCACCCAGGGCCAGATCATCGGCATCGACCGCTTCGGCATCAGCGCCCCTGGCAACACTGTCTTCAAGCAGCTCGGCATCACCGCCGAGGCCGTGGCCCAGGCGCTGGCATGAGCTGACCTCCGCGATCAAGTCTAAAAACTCACGAAGAGAGGCTGGCAACAGCCTCTCTTTTTTTGTCTCCGCACAGTCTCCCGTTCATCGGCCAGCGTAACAAAAATTCCCCGCATGAACCGCCGCACCATCCCCTCTCTGCAGATGAGCGTGTACGGCCAGGACCGGCTGCGCTCAGAGGGCTTTGTGATCATGCCGCTGGAATTCTCCATGAGGCAGGAGCCCCAGCGCCTGATCCCGCATTTCCACGATTTCTTCCAGATCTTCCTGATCACCGGCGCAGGCAGGCTCATGCACGATTTCCGAGATCACGACGTCACCGGCTTGACGCTGTTTTTCCTCAGCCCCGGGCAGGTGCACACCATCCGCCCCGCCCCGCAGACGCAAGGCACGGTGGCCTCCTTCACGCAGGAGTTCTTTGATCACCACGCACCGCCGCCCAGCATGCTCTTTGATCTGCCGTTTTTCTTCAGCTCCGGCGTCACGCCATGGCTGACGGTGAGCCCGGATGAAGCCGCACGCATCACCGCGCTGTTTGCAGAGCTGCAGCAGGAATACGACTCCGCTCAATCCGGCGTGCAGGAGGTGCTGCGCGCCACGCTGCGCATCCTCTTCATCCAGGCCGGCCGTCTTTATGCGCAGAAGCATTCGGTCAAGGAGACCTCGCGCGCTGCGCTCCTGGCCCGCCAGTTTCACCTGTCACTGGAGCACCACTTCCGGGAATGGCAGACTCTGGCACCGTATGCCAGGGAGCTGGGCATCACCGTCAACCATTTGAATGACGTCATTCATCAGGAGACCGGTCACGCCGCCGGGGAGCTCATCCACCAGCGCCGCCTGCTGGATGCCAAGCGCCTGCTGCTCCACTCGGACCTCAGTGTCTCCGAAATCGTCTACCAGACGGGCTTCCAGGACCCCTCCTACTTCACCCGTTTTTTCCGCCGTCATGCCGGACAGACACCCGGCGAGTTCCGCGACGCAATCCGAGAAAAATACCAGCCAGAGGCCACCTAGCACCAGCCTGCCAGATTGTGCCCGCCAGCCTTCAGGCGGAAGGTCGCGGTCCTTATGAAAGACACGATGATCGAGGACCAATCACCTCACGCGATCTCCCCCACCGCAGCGCCGGACGCAAAAGAGACCGTCTTCGCGCTGCTCTTCGCCATCAGCTTTTCCCACATGCTGAATGACACCATCCAGGCCCTGCTGCCTGCGATCTATCCGGTGCTCAAAGAAACGTACGGACTGAGCTTTGCACAGCTCGGATACATCACGCTGACCTTCCAAGTCACCGCCTCCCTGCTGCAGCCTCTGGTGGGTTACATCACGGACAAGCGGCCGCTGCCCTACTCGCTGCCGGTTGGCATGGGACTGACTCTGATCGGCCTGCTGGCTCTCTCCAGAGCCCACAGCTACCCGGCTATTCTCATCGCCTCAGGGCTGGTGGGTTCGGGCTCCGCCATCTTCCATCCCGAGGCATCGCGCATCGCCCACATGGCTGCGGGCAGGCGGCGCGGTCTGGCGCAGTCCCTGTTTCAGGTGGGTGGCAATGCGGGCTCTTCCATCGGCCCTTTGCTGGCGGCGTGGTTCATCGTGCCCCATGGTCAGGCTGCCCTTTCGTGGTTCTCCATCATCGCGATGCTGGGAGTCTTCATGCTGTGGCAGATCGGCCTGTGGCAGGCGCGCAATCTGCACCGCATTCAGCGCAAACAAGCACGCTCAGCCACCGCCCATGCCCGCCCGACATCCGGCAAGATTGCCTTTGCCATGGCCATCCTCGTCATGCTGATCTTCTCCAAGTACGTTTACCTCGTCAGCCTGAGCAACTACTACACCTTCTACCTGATGGAGCGCTTCCATGTCTCGGTGCAGACCTCGCAGTACTACCTATTCCTCTTCCTCTTCGCCGTGGCCGTCGGCACCATCGTTGGCGGCCCCGTGGGAGATCGCATTGGCCGCAAGCGCGTCATCTGGTTTTCCATTCTGGGTGCCGCCCCCTTCTCCCTCTGGCTGCCGCATGCAGGCCTGGCCCTCACGGCGGTGCTGACCGTCATCATCGGCTTGATCCTCGCCTCCGCCTTCTCAGCCATCCTGGTGTATGCGCAGGAACTCATGCCCGGGAAAGTCGGCATGATCGCGGGCCTGTTCTTTGGTCTCGCTTTTGGCATCGCAGGCATCGGCGCCGCCGTACTGGGAAAACTGGCGGACCATCAGGGCATCAACTTCGTGTTCCACTTCTGCGCCTTCCTGCCCTTGCTGGGCCTGCTGACCATGTTCCTTCCTGACGTGGAAGGAGATGGCCAAGCGGGCAAGTGACGGAGTCAGCGCTATCAGAGGCTTTGCAGCGTCTTGCGCCCACGCTCCTTCGTCCCCGGATCATCCTGATCACGGTTCGCCATCGCGAGTCCTTTTTCGATGAACTGCTTCGCTTCCGTTTTGCGTCCCATGAGTGCGTAGGTGCGCCCAAGTTCGACGTAGTGGATGAGGCGGTTCGGATTGAGCGCGATGGCCTTTTGAAAACACTTCACCGCCTCGTCATGAGACGCACTTGGCAAGGCACCATACACGATCATGGCCACGGCACGCGTCATGCCGCCGATCTGCGCCAGTTCCTGATTCCAGCGCCCAAGCAGATGCCAAGCAAAGTCATCTTTGGGATTCAGCTTCGCCGCAGTCTCCGCCTCCGTCTTGATCTTGTGTGACGCTTCGATGCTCTCTTTGTTTCCGACCAGTGGTGAGAGTTTGCCGAGACAGATGGCGACTGCGAGATGCGGATCAGACTCCTTGGGAGCCAGCTTCACCGCACGTTCCGCATAGGCCAGCGCGGTGCGCCCAGACTTCAGTTGATCCGCTTTGCCAGACAGATCTGCCATGCGATACACATACTGCCTCGCGATCTTTACCAGCAGCGAAGCGTCATTGGCATTCAGCTTCTCAGCAGGCAGATAGTACTGCAGCGCTGCCTCCGGCTTGAACTGGGCATCATACCCATCGCCCTGTTTCACGAGTTCCGTGAAGTCTCCGAATGCATGCCCCGCCATCAACATGGCAGCCGCGATTGTCAGTGTCGTTTTCATGGTTTGATGAAGCGATAATGTGAAACGATCCATTCCTCACCGCCGCGGTATCCCCACAGCTCGGCGCAGGCAAGGAAGAACAAGCGCCACCAGACCCACCACTTGGTCACCTGGTCTTTGCCATAGGTTTCAGCAAACAGCGGCAGGATCTCCGCCTTGTGCGCATCCATGTTCGCCAGCCAGGCCTCGCTCGTCTTGGAATAATGCTCACCACTCACGCACCAGTGGTCTTCGATTTTTAAATCATCCTGGAAGTAGAGCAGCAGGTCATCGCTGGGCATCTGCCCGCCGGTGAAGAAATATTTCGCCATCCAGTCGTCATCGCTGCGCACCTCGTAATGGTAGGCGTATTCGCGATGGGTGAAGATGTGCACGAAGAGCTTGCCGCGCGGCTTCAGCCAGGTGGAGACACGGCGCAGCAGCTCCTGGTAGTTCTTCATGTGCTCGAACATCTCCACCGATACACAGCGGTCGAAGATGCCTGCGCCAACACCTTCGAAGTGAATCATGTTCGCGGTGATGATCGTCAGATTTTTCAAACCACGCTTTGCCGCCTCTGAATCGATGAACAGCTTCTGCGTTCGCGAATTGGAAACGCTGGTGATCTGCGCACTCGGATAATGCTCCGCCATCCACAGTGACAGCGAACCCCAGCCGCAGCCCAGTTCGAGAATGCGCTGGCCATCCTGCAGCTCCGCGCGCTCACAGGTCAGCTGCAGCATCGCCGCTTCGGATTCATCAAAGGTGGTTTTCTCATCCGGCCAGTAACCCGAGCTGTACTTCAAGTGTTTGCCGAGCACGAGCTGATAGAAACGCGTGGGCACCTCATAGTGCTGCTCATTGGCCTCATCCGTCGCGATGGCCACGGGCATCTGCTTGAGATCCTGCACGTAGCGCATCAAGGCGGCGCGCTGGGCTTCGGCGGTGGGCTGCTTGTTCTCCTTCAGCGTCTCGGCCAGCCGCTGGCGGATGCCGATCCGGATCATGCTGTCCGGGAGGATGTTCTTGGCGAGGATGGCGTTGATGGTGCTCATGCGGTTTGGGGAATTGTGCGATCTTGGAAACAGACTGGATTCAACTTTTCGGCGGCCACGGCACAAAGGCGCTCGTGGTGCGCTGATACTCGCGGTAGGCGTCGCCCTTGCTCTTCACGGCGCATTCCTCCGTGAGCGGGATGCCGGTGACACGCAGCAGAAAATACAGGATCAGCGCCGGGGCATACACCGTGACCCAGCCCCACGGTGAACCGCAGGCAAACAGCCAGAACCCCCACCACACGACGGACTCAAAAAAGTAGTTCGGATGCCGCGAGTAGCGCCAGAGACCAACCTGACACACCTTGCCTTTGCTCGCAGGATCAGCCTTGAACCTCTTCATCTGCGCATCACTCAAGGCCTCGCCACTCAGACCGATCAGCCACACAATGGCTCCGGCCATTTCGATGAGGTTCAATTCCGGAGCTGGATTCAAACACGCGAGTAGCACAGGCACCGCCAGCAGCACGATCAGCAAAGCCTGCGCCTGAAAGAAAAAGAAAAAGTTCTTCGCCAGTCCGTCCTTCCATTTCTCACGCAGCACGGCGTACCGCACATCCTCATGAGGATGGTGCCCTTTGACTCGGATTAGGAGATACGTCCCAAGCCGCACGCTCCACAAGACTCCCATCGTCACCGCAATGATTTTGCGCTCCGCGAATCCTCCACCCAGCAGTGCATAAAGCGGCGCCATCACAGCGAGCGCATAAGACCACGTCACATCGACAAAACTGAAGTTGTTCAGCTTCAAACTAAGCAGCCAGGTAAGTGCAAACAGCAGAAATGCCACCACTGTGCCCATGCCCATCAGGAACCAGAAATCATGCATCATGTCTTGAGAAGTTGAGGTGTTTGGCGAGTTTTTCGACGAGGGGTTTGCTGACAAAAAAGACCACGCCAATGAGCAGCGGTGCGAGCAGCAGCCACACGACCACGCCGTAGAGACCGATCATGCCGAATTCAGCCATGAACTTCCCTGGGCTGGCAAAGAACCGCTCCATCATCATGGGAATCGAAAGCGGCACATGCTCGGCACCGAAGAGCGACTCACCGGCGCGCATGAAGAGGAGAATGCTTGCCAGATGCAGCGGATACGTCAGCTCACGAAACACCTGCAGCACCGGCTGGTTCAGCTTCAAAACAACGCCCACCCCCAGCGCCAGCATAGTCGTGGTGCCCAGCAGCGGAAAGACACCCGTCGTGACACCAAAGGCAATGGCCTGCGCGATTTTGGCAGGCGTCGTCCCCTGCGCAAGCTGCGCAACGACCGGCTTCACCACCCAGCGGCGCCACAAAGATTCTCGCTGGATGGGTTCCGTCATGCCTTTCGAAGAAGGATGTCTTCCATGCGCGCATTCGATGGCACACGGAAAAGCAGGATGAGCATGTAAACCGCCATCGCGATGTTGCCGAGCAACAGAATGCCCAGCAGCCAGCCGATGCGGCCAAACCACGAGCGCTCCTTGTATGCGACCCAGCAGTAAAAAGTCAGAAAGGCCCAGTAGGTGTCAAACAGCGTGGCGATAAACCATGGATGCCCGCCCACCGAACCCGGGATGGCCCATAGCGCACACTGCTGCGAAGCCCAACTCGTGACGCCAAACATGGACACCAGCACAACGACAAAGAAGATTCGAAGAAACCAGATCATGATGTTCAGAAAGTGCGATGCAATGTGGTATTGTTGGGGCGAGTATATACAGCCTGCACGACACTGATGTTCCGCGAGGCAAAAGCGGCCTCGCAGTATTGCAGGTAGAAGTTCCATTTGCGGACAAAGCGGTCATCAAAGCCGAGCGCCTTCATGTCGCTAATCCGGGCGTTGAAGCGCTCAAACCACACCCGCAGTGTCTTGGCATACGAAGCGCCGAGATCTTCCAAACCGTGCATGAAGAGCTCGCTGGTGCGGTTGATGGCTTCGTTGACGCGCCCAACGCTGAGCAGCAGCGATCCCGGGAAAATGTGCTTCTGAATCCAGTCCACCCCCTTGCGCAGATCTTTGTGCTGGCAGTCCGCCACCGTGATCATCTGGAAGGCCAGCAGCCCCTCAGGTTTTAAAACTTCAGCGCACTTGGCGAAGTAGGTTTCCAGATACTTGTCACCCACGGCCTCCAGCATTTCGATGGAGGCGATCTTGTCAAATTGGCCGGTGATATGTCGGTAGTCCTGCAGGCGAATTTCCACCTGATCCGTCAGCCCCTCACGCGCCACACGCTCGGTGGCATACTTGAGCTGTTCTTGCGAAATCGTCACAGCAGTGATGCGGCACCCATGATGCTTTGCAGCATGGCATGAGAATCCCCCCCAGCCGCAGCCAATTTCAAGCACATGGTCTCCCGGCTTGAGCTGCAGTTTCTGACAGAGCGCCTCATATTTCGAATACTGCGCATCCGCCAGCGGCTGCCCAGGATGCTCGAAACGCGCGGCTGAATACGTCATCGTCTCGTCAAGCCAGAGCGAGTAAAACTCATTCCCCAGATCATAGTGCTCGGCGATGTTGCGCCGGCTGGTGCGCACACTGTTGGGCCGCAGCAGATGTTGCATGCGATTAACAAAGTTCAGCAGGTTCACAAACGCCACCTTCCCGGAGGAACTGCGCGATCCCTGAGTCTTGGAGAGATTCAAAATGAACCACTCGATCACCGCCGCGATGTCATCAGTCTCCCAGTCACCATCGACGTAGGCCTCGCCAAATCCCACATTGCCAAACAAGGCGCAGCGCTTGAAAAAATCGCGGCTACGAATGCGCATCTCGGCAGTGACCGCAGCACCATGCTCTCCCAGCACATGCGCACGACCATCGGGGTGCACCATTCGAAGCCCCCCGTGAACGAAGGGTTTGAGCGACAGCATGAAAAGCCGCTCATAAAATCCAGGCTTTGCCGTCGCAGGTGTGGAGACGGAGATGTCAGTGTCGCAGGTGATGGTGTCGTTCATGGTTTGTAGGGGGCGATGGATTCGTGGGGACGCAGGACTCCGATTTGCAGCCCGGCATCGGCTGATTTGCGGTGCCAGGGAATGCGCTTCAGCCACAGCCGCAGCGCATGCCAGTGGATGAGAAAAATGACGCGCAGCGTGAGCAGCGGATACTTCACCGCGCAGAGCAGCAGCGCGGCATCCGTCAGCGGTCGCTGCTTGCCGGTAAGCGAGGTGAGCAGCATGCGATCATCCTCTTTCCGGTCGTCGATGTGAATCTCGAGTTTCTCGCCCGGCACCTGCAGTTTGAAGTCAAAGCTAAGATCCAGCGCAAAGAACGGCGACACATAGAAATGCTTCGGCGTGATGAGGCGGAAGCGCTGCGCACGGTCACACTCCTTCAAGAGATAAGGCTTCTGCTCATGAAAAGTGTTCGTCACCTCCGCCACCGCGCACACCGGCTCTCCGGCAGCATCAAAGGCATAATAAAAGCAGACAGGATTGAAGATATACCCCAGTGCCCGTGGAAAAGTGAGCAGGCGAATGCTGGCGATGCGCGCCGTATCCACCTCGTTCTCTGCCAGATACCTCAGGATGTTCGCCTTCACATCCCCCGCACCGAGATCAAGATGATCACGATCATAAAAGGAAAACAGATTGAAGCGATTCCGGCTGAAACACCGCAGCTTCGAAGCAAGATCGTCGATGGCATCAAGATCCAGCCAAAGGTAAAAAACGTTGTAGCTGAACCGATGCACCTTCGGCTGCAGCCGGTGGTGCATCACCGCACATTCATAGATGGCGGATTCGGTTTGCATCACCACGGCTCCTTTCCGAGAAGGTCACGGCACAATGCCACCGCCGAGCCAAAGGCATCCTCATGGAACCCATGACGAAAGTAACTGCCGCAGAAATACGTGCTCTGGTCAGGATAAAGCCGGTTGAGATCAGGCAGTCTCTTCTGCGCATCAATGGCGGCCAGATCAAACAGCGGATGCTCGTAGTTGATGCGCTTCAGCACCTTGTCCGGGGCGATTTCATCCGCCGCATTGATCGCGACAAAATAGTTCGTCTTGTCGGACACACCCTGCAGGCTGTTCATCCAGTAGTGCGTGCTCGGCTCAATGCCGCCGCCCGCAGTCGGCTTGATGCGGTAGTTCCACGAGGCCCAGCACTTTTTCGATTTGGGCATGAAGCTCTCATCCGTGTGCAGCGTGGCGATGTTGGGCTGGTATTTGAAACAGCCGAGCAGCTCGCTTTCGAGATCCGTCGGCCTCGCCAGCATGCGCAGCGTTTGGTCCGCATGACTCGCAAAGATGACCTTGTCGAAAACCTCTGCCCCGCCATCACGAGGAAACACCTTAACACCATCAGCGTCTCTTTCGACGCGGGCCACAGGCGCACCCAGCCGGATACGATCCTTGAATGGCGCGGTCAGTTTCTTCAAATACGAACGCGCCCCATCCGTCACGGTTCTCCACGGATGCTGCGTGTTCAGTCCGAGGAATCCGTGATTGTGCCAGAAGTGGATCAGCGTGAGCGCGGGAAACTCCAGCATCAGCTCCGGCGGTGTGGACCACACGGCGGACCCCATCGGGATGATGTAGAGATTGAGGAAGTCACTGCCATATCCCCGCACCTCCACGTATTCTCGCAGCGTCATGCGGGCAAACCGCTCCTCATTCAGCGCCGCCACGGCCTCCGCATTGAAGCGGTTGATCTGGAGAATGAATTTCCAAAATCGCGGACTGATCAGATTGCGGCGCTGTCCGAACAAATGGTTCAGCGATGTGCCATTGTATTCGATGCCGCTTTGCAGATGAGCCACACTGAAAGACATCGAGGTCGGCTTCGTCGCCACATCGAGTTCTTTAAACAAGCGGCTCAGCAGCGGATACGTCACGTAATTGAACACCATGAAGCCGGTGTCCACCGGCAGGTCACGGCCCGCTTCATTCACCGTCACAGTATTGGTGTGCCCACCCGCGTAATCGTTCTGCTCAAAGATCGTCAGATCAAAATGCGGATGCAGAAAGTGTGCGCACCCGAGCCCGGCGACACCCGTTCCGATGATGGCAAGACGCGACCGTTTCATACGCCAGGATTTTGGGCTGATTGTTTAAGCTGCGCCGCCTCACGATACACACTGGGCGGCACCCCCTTGAGGTCCCAGATCAATCCCATCCAGGAAAGCATCTTGAGCAGGTAGTAGGACACATCGATCTCCCACCAGAAGAAACCCTGCCGCGCAGAACCCGCATAGCGGTGGTGATTATTATGCCAGCCTTCCCCCAGTGTCAGCAGCGCCAGCAGCAGGCTGTTACGGCTGTCGTCGTCCGTCTTGAACCTCTTGGAGCCAAACACATGGGCCAGCGAATTGATGAAAAACGTCGCATGCAGCAGGATCACCGTGCTGATGAAAAATCCCCACACAAACATCTGCGCACCGTTGGTCCCCAGTCCGGGCGCATAGCGTTCCAGCAGCCATCCCGCGAACCAGAGAAACGCCCCATAGAGCACCGGCACGATCTGATCATGCCGATTGAGAAACACCAACTCAGGGAACTGCTCCAGATCACGAATGCGGCTGTAGTCCGTGGGGAAGTTTTTGGGGCTCGTCAGCCAGCCGATGTGGGACCAGATAAAGCCTCGCACACGGGGCGAATGCGCGTCCGGCACCTCATCCGAATGCTGGTGATGGTGGCGATGCATCGAGGCCCACCACAAAGCCCCGCGCTGGCAGGAGGTGTTCCCCAGCACCGCAAACAAAAACTGCATCCCGCGTGAGGTGCGGTAGCTCCGGTGCGAAAAATAGCGGTGGTAAAAAGCCGTGATGGCAAACATGCGCAGCGCGTACAGCAGCAGCGCCGCCACCAGCGCCGCCCAGCTGAATCCCACCCACAACACGCTCAGACACCCCAGATGCAGCACGATGAACGGCAGGCAGCGCCGCCAGTCGATCCCGTCCGTCAGCTTGTCGTCCCCCTCCCAGCCCGGCGGGCGGTAGTCGGAATCAAACCACTGCCTCATCATCACGGCGATCTGCCAGAGGAGGTTCCGTTTTTGGGGTTTATTCGCAGGGACTTCACTTTTCACGCCTCCTATTGCGTCTGCCCCTTTCTTCTGGATTCAAAAAAATGGCAAATATCGGTGATCGTCTTGTGCTCAGCCTGTCCGGCGTGGTATGACTCAGCATGCACGACTCCATCGCTCCCGGCGCACGTGAGTTTCACACCACCCGCTGGAGCCTCGTACTCGCCGCCCAGCAGGGCGGGGATGACACGCGGATTCACCGGGCCATGTCCGCTCTCTGCCAGGACTACTGGTACCCGTTGTATGCCTTTGTACGCAGGCGCGGCCATTCCCCGCATGATGCCCAGGACCTGACCCAGGCATTTTTCCTTTCGCTCCTGGAAACCCATTCCGCCGCCGATCCGGCACGCGGAAAATTTCGCTCCTACCTCCTCGGCGCCTTGAAAAACTTCCTCGCCAATGACTGGCATCGCGGGAAAACGCATAAGCGCGGCGGCGGACAGCGGCTGGTGGAATGGGACGCTCTGGATGCCGAGGCCCGCTACGCCCTGGAGCCTGCGGAGCAATCCGATGCCGAGACGCTCTACGACCGCCGCTGGGCCATGGAGCTGCTGGCTCGTGCGGTGGAAAAACTGCGCGCCGAATTTGCAGCCAAGGGTGAAGCCGAAACTTTTGAGGTGCTCAAAGGCACGCTCAGCGGCGCAGGCCCCGATCGCGGGCAGATCGCTCAGCAGCTCGGCATGAGCGAGGACGCGCTAAAGGTCGCCATTCATCGCCTGCGCCAAAGCTATCGTGAGGTGCTGCGCGCAGAAATCGCGGAGACGGTGGATTCGCCGGAGGAGGTCGATGCCGAGATGCGGCATCTGGTGGCGGTGCTGCGGAGTTGAAGTTTTTTGTAACTCGCCGGCCCCAAGCTTTCAGGAAGTCAGTGAACCCGCCATTCCCCCACCATGACTCCTGCCCAAACCTGCCCCCAATGCGGCGCCAACTTGCCTGTCGATGCCCCGGCATCCCTTTGCCCTGCGTGCCTGCTCAGCAGCGCGCTCCCCACAGATCCAGGAGCGACCATGCTCATCGCCCAGCCGAAGCCGCATGCACTGCCTCAGATTGGCACGGTCTTTGGAGGCTACCGCATCGAGCGTGAGCTTGGCCACGGTGGCATGGGCGCGGTCTATGCTGCGGAGCAATTGTCCAGCGGACGCCGCGTGGCCTTGAAAGTGCTGAGCCACCAGCTCGATTCACCGGACGCTCGCGCGCGCTTCCTTCGCGAAGGACGGCTGGCAGCCTCCATCAATCACCCCAACAGCGTCTATGTCTTCGGCACGGAGGAGATCGATGACACGCCGGTGATTGCCATGGAACTCATCGCGGGCGGCACCTTGCAGGACCGCATCCAGCGCTACGGCCCCCTGCCCGTCGGCGCCGCCGTGGACGCCGTTCTGCAGATCATCGCAGGTCTGGAGGCCGCGCATTCCGTCGGCATCCTGCATCGCGACATCAAACCGGCGAACTGCTTCGAGGACATGGACGGCACCGTGAAGATCGGTGACTTCGGTCTCTCGATCTCCACCGCAGGCCGGGGCGATTCCATGCAAACGATGGATGGCACCTTTCTCGGCACCCCGGCCTTTTGCTCGCCGGAGCAGCTGCGCGGCGAGGAGCTGAACGTACGCTCAGACATGTACTCAGTGGGCGTGACATTGTTCTACCTCCTCACTGGACGCACCCCGTTCGAAGGCAGAAACATGGTGCAGCAACTGGCAAACTCACTGGAAAAAGCCGCGCCGTCCCCCCTGCAATACCGGCCGGACATGCCCCAGGAGCTCGCCCGCATCGTGCTGCGCTGCTTGAACAAGCAGGCCACCGAGCGCTTCGGCAGCTATCAAGAATTGCAACGGGCACTGCTGCCCTATGCCTCCATCGCCCCCACACCGGCCACGCTGGGGCTGCGCTTTGCAGCAGGCATCATTGACCATTCCCTTTTGATCGCGGTGAATTTCGTGATCCCGCTGCTGTTTCTGGTTTCACCCATGGATTACCTGAATCCCGAAACCTTCCACTCCTGGCGTTTTTTCTGGATCGGGATGGGGCTGCTGGTCATGCGGCATTTGTATTTCGGCATCAGCGAAGGCGTCTGGGGAGCGTCCGTGGGCAAGGCGCTTGTAGGACTGCGAGTCGCCAGTCTGAACCGCAGCGCTCCGGGCATCCCGCGTGCCTTGCTACGGTCGGTGTTGCTGCAGGCCTTTGTGATCGTGGAAATCTTCCGCTACCACATGACGGACGTCACTCAGGTTACCGCTTGGACCTATCTTTGGATTGCCGGCCAGATCCTGTTTTTCCTGCTCATTTTCGTGACTGCTCGCCGTCAAAACGGCTTCGCTGGACTGCACGATCTATGGACCGGAACACGGGTGATTCAGAAATCGGCGTATCAGCCGCGTGTCGCCATGGCGCAAACCGAGATCACCATCCCAGCAACGGACGGCATGCGCAAGATCGGCCCGTTTCATGTCATCGCAATGCTTTCACACACAGATGCTCAGGAGGTGCTGCTCGGCTATGACACCCGCTTGCTGCGCAAGGTGTGGATTCGCCAGACGCCTTCCGGCTCACCACCGGTATCCCAGGTGCAGCGCAACATCGCACGCCCTGGCCGCCTTCGCTGGCTGCAAGGCGGGCGCGGCAAAAGCGAATCCTGGGACGCCTACGAAGCAGCAAGCGGCACCCCATTGACGAGCCTTGCCACCAAACCACAGCCCTGGCGTGTCGTGCGGCACTGGCTGCACGATCTCGCGGCTGAACTGTACGCCGCCATGCAAACGGGCTCACTACCAGATACGCTCACGCTGGATCGTGTCTGGATCACCTCGGAGGGTCGGGCAAAGCTGCTCGACTTTCCCGCCCCGGGCAGCGTCAGCATTGCCAGCGAAGGCGGAGTGACCCCACAGGCCTTTCTGAACCAGGTCGCAATCGCCGCTCTGCAAGGGCGCATGGTGGCTTTGCAAGAAGCAACAGTACTCAACATGCCGGTGCCACTGCCCATCCCGGCCCGCCAGACGCTGCTCAGCCTGAAGAGCACCACGGATCTTCATGGCAGCGTTGTGCAGCTTCGCGCATTGACGCAGCTGCCGGCGGAGGTTTCTCGCTGGCGGCGTTCCGCGCTTCTCATTGGCACTGTCGCGCCATCGTTGTTTCTGACGGCCTTCATGGCGCTCGGCATGTCATTCTACAAAGGATGGGCCGCCAAAAATCCAGCCTTCTCCGCGATACGTGGCTGCATGATGTCCTATGAGGACATGCTCAAAGACAAGCAACAGCCAGGACTGGAAAACATTCCGGTGCCCATGGCCAGAGCCGCCATGGAAACCTACATCGCCGGCACTTACGGCCCCATCGTGCGTGATCCGCAGCAGTGGGATTCCCCCATCGGGCGCAGCATCCTGCCTCCTCCAATGCGCGCCAGTGTGGAAAAAATCGTTCATGGTCACCCACCACCCTCAGCAGAGGAGCTTCAAAAGGCCAAAGCTCTGCTGCAACCTTTGCTGGACACCCGTGTCGCAGAGCGGGCCAAGGAGCTGGGCTTGGCTGGCAAGCAGCACAGCGTGGACTTCGTCACGGCTTCCGTGCTGGGAGTGTATCTTCTTGTCACCGCTATTTTGAGCCTCTTGTGCGCAGTCGCTTTTCGCGGAGGCCTGATGATGCGCATCCTCAGCATCGCAGTGGTCAAAGATGACGGCACTGATGCCACCCGCCTGCGCATGCTGTGGCGCAGTCTGATCGCTTGGTCACCCATCCTGCTGCTGCCCGTGGTGAACATGTTCGACGCTCCATTGATGCAGATGGCCGGTGATCAAGACGTGATCCGAATCATCGGTTTGATCGCCATGATTGTCCTATCCCTGGCTCTCGGCCTCGCCGCCATCGCCACGCGCGGGCGCGGTCTGCATGACCGCCTGGCGCGCACCTGGCTTGTCCCTCGCTAGAGCACGATGCCACGCACACGCTCAGCACAGCGCTCGGGCCGCATGCTGTTGATGTAGGTGCCGCTGCCGAGTTCAAAGCCGGCTATCTGCGAGATGCGTGCAACGATGGAAATGTACCAGTGGAAGCAGCCGGACACTTCCCCCACGGGAGCAGAACGAATCGTAAAGTTATAGTCCGGCGCACCTGCGGCAGCCTTGAGTCGGCGCAGCAGGCGGCTCAGCAGGCCCGCCAGTTCCTCGATGTCCGCGTCGCTGATCTCATCAAAGGCCGCCTGATGTTTGCGCGGAAAAATCCAGGTGTGGTATGGCGAGAGCGACGCATAGGGCATGAAGGCGACAAACGCCTCTCCGGCCTCGATGATGCGCTCTTCAGCCAGCAGCTCCTCATGCAGCACCGTGCAATACAAGCACCCGCCCTCCAGTTCGTGAAAACGCCGCGCCTCCTGCAAACGCATGCACACCTGCGAGGAAAGCACCGGCGCCGCCGTGATCTGCGAATGTGAATGCTCCAGGGAGCTGCCCGCGCGCTGCCCTTGGTTTTTGAAAATCACAATGCTCTCCACCGTCGGATGGCCGCGCAGCACCTGATAGCGTTCCCAGTACGTTTGCAGCACCATCACCAGATGCGCCGGATCCATTTCTCCAAGGTCAAGATCATGCCGCGGATGCTCCACCACCACCTCATGCATTCCGGAGGCGGACATGGATCGAAACGTCCCATGCTTCTTCCGCTGCACATCCAGAGTGGCGTCAAAGACGGAATATTTATTGGGCACCACACGCACCAGCCAGGAGCCATCCGGGGCTGCCACGCGGGCGATCTCCGCAGGAGTCCGCGCTTCATTGCCGGTGCAGAAAGGGCAGTCGTCACGATGCGGCGGCCTCGTCAAATGTGACGCCGCCTGCGGATGAAAATCATCCGGCCTTAGCGCCCGCTCCGGAGCCATGACAACCCAATCAAGTGTGATG
This sequence comes from Prosthecobacter sp., assembly GCF_044373815.1. Taxonomy (GTDB): domain Bacteria; phylum Verrucomicrobiota; class Verrucomicrobiia; order Verrucomicrobiales; family Verrucomicrobiaceae; genus Prosthecobacter. The sequence continues at coordinate 26,552 of NZ_JBIPNG010000014.1, forward strand.
GGATTGAAACGCATTTCAGACATGGGCAAGGGCGGGGTTGGATCTGTCTAACGAGCAAAATCCACTTAGCTGGCAGAAAAAAGCCGCGCAAGTTTCCCTGCGCGGCTTTGTCTTTATTGATGCTGGGGCAAAGGCCTAATGTCAGCTTACTTCGCTGCCTTCTTGAGCGCGTCAGCCTTGTTGGTGATTTCCCAGGTAAGATCTGGATCGTCGTTTTTGCCGAAGTGGCCGTAGTTGGTGGTCTTCGAGTAGATCGGGCGCAGCAGGTTGAGCTGCTTCACGATGTCAGCAGGCTTGAAGGAGAAGACCTTCAAGACGGCGTCGAGGATCTTGCCGTCATCAATGGTGCCGGTGCCGAAGGTGTCCACGTGCACGCTCACTGGCTCTGGATGACCAATGGCATAGGCAAACTGGACTTCGCACTTGGAGGCGAGACCGGAGGCCACCACGTTCTTGGCAACCCAGCGGCCCATGTAGGCGGCGCTGCGGTCCACTTTGGACGGGTCTTTGCCGGAGAAGGCACCACCGCCGTGACGGCCCATGCCGCCGTAGCTGTCCACAATGATCTTGCGTCCGGTCAGGCCGCTGTCGCCCTGAGGGCCACCGACGACGAACTTGCCGGTCGGATTGATGAGATACTCAGTCTCCTTCGTGAGCATCTCCTTCGGCAGCACCTTCTTGATGACCTGCTCGATGCAGAACTTCTCGATCTCGGCGTGGCTCACATCCGCAGCGTGCTGCGTGGAGATGACGACGTTCACGATGCGAGTAGGCTTGCCATCCACGTATTCGACGGAGACCTGGCTCTTCGCGTCAGGGCGCAGCCACTTCGCCAGCTTGCCAGCCTTGCGGATGCGTGTCAGCTCACGGCCAAGGCGATGGGCATACATGATCGGCGCAGGCATCAGCTCTGGCGTGTCGTCACACGCGAAACCAAACATGATGCCCTGGTCTCCAGCACCCTGTTCGCCGTGCTTCTTGCCTTCGGCTTCAGCGGCGTCCACACCCTGCGCGATGTCCGGGCTCTGGATGGTGAGGTAGTTGTTGATGAAAAGCTTGTCGGCGTGAAACACGTCATCGTCATTGGTGTAGCCAATGCCGCGCACAGCGTCACGGATGACTTTGCCGACGTTGATGACTTCGTCGATCGGCTTGGTGGTGCCGAGCTTCTTGTTCTGCAGCTTCGGGATGGTGATTTCACCGCCGACGACGACGACGTTGCTCTTCGCAAAGGTCTCGCAGGCGACGCGACTCTTCGGGTCGATCGCAAGGCATGCGTCGAGGATGGCGTCAGAAATGGTGTCGCAAACTTTGTCAGGATGGCCTTCGCCGACGGACTCGGACGAGAAGATGTAGCTACGGGACATGATGGTGGTCGTATGGGTTATATGGACGAATCATGATTTGATGATGCGTCCTGTGGAAGCCGGGAGAGTATTCCCCAAAACGTGGGCGTCAATGTGGAATTCGGGGTGGCGGCGGCGCTCACCTGCCTGCACGCTGCCGTCCTGAGATGAAACATATCGCCACCGGCCTCATCTTCCTGGCCAGTTCATGGTCCCAGGCAGCAGACGCGCCAGCTTCCGCGCCCAAGTCGATGGCCTACGTCCTGCAGGCAGACAAACTCGCCACCAGCCGCGAAGCAGCGGTGCAAATACTCGCCACCTGCGAGCGGGATCTCATCGTCATCGATGCCGCCTTCAGCAGCGAAGGCGATTGGACCCCCTCCGAGATCAAAACCATCCGTGCCGGCAAAAGCGGTCGCCGCGTGGTCGCCTATGTGTCCATTGGCGAGGCCGAGGACTACCGCCCCTACTGGCAAAAAAGCTGGGACGCCGACAAAGATGGCAAACCCGATGCCTCCGCGCCGAAATTCCTCAACGCCGAAAACCCCGACTGGAAGGGCAACTACCGCGTGCGCTACTGGCAGCACGCGTGGCAACAGATCATGCTCCCTGCCGTGGACAAAGTCGTCGCCCAGGGTTTCGACGGCATCTATCTCGACATCGTCGATGCCTTTGAATTCTACGAATACGACGCAGCTACCAAAGACTGGCTCGATAATCGGCCCAATCCTGAGACCGGCAAAACCTATCGTCAGGACATGATCGCTTGGGTCGCCACCATTGCTCAACGGGCGCGTGCCACGCATCCCGGCTTCCTCGTCATCCCGCAGAATGCCTCGCAACTCATCGCCCACGCAAATTACCGTGAAATCATCAGCGCCATTGGAGTGGAGGACCTGTTCATCGCTGGCAAAAAGTTGCGCACAGAAAAGCAGTCACGCTTCGTGGTGAGCTTCCTCGAGCAGCTCAAACTCGGCGGCAAACCGGTGCTGGTGATCGACTATCCAACGTCGGAATCCATTCATACCGCCGCCTTCGAAGCCGCGGCCAAACAAGGCTTCACACTGCTGCTCACAGATCGGCAGCTCACGACGCTTGGCGTTTCGAAATGAAGCGATAAGCAGGGCAGGCTCCCACGTTTTGCCCTCATGCGATGTTTTATTTTTCTATGGATCTGTTCCTTCAGTGCCTGGGCAGTTGAAAAGCCCAATGTCGTTCTCATTCTCGTCGATGACATGGGCTGGGGCGATGTCTCCTGCTTTGGCGGGCAGGTGCCGACCCCTCGCATGGATCGGCTGGCCAAAGAAGGGATGCAGTTCCGGCAGTTCTATGTGGCCGCCCCCATCTGCTCAGCGTCTCGCTGCTCCATGATCACCGGGCAGTTCCCGGCGCGCTGGCGCATCACGAGCTATCTGCAAACGCGGGCGGGGAATCGCGAATGCGAGCAGGCAGATTTTCTCGATCCTCAGGCACCCTCCCTGCCCCGCGCCTTCCACGAAGCAGGCTACGCCACCGCCCACATCGGCAAATGGCACCTCGGCGGCGGACGTGATGTGACGGACGCCCCCAAATTCGCCACCTATGGCTACGACGTCGGCCTCGGAACCTATGAAAGCCCGGAACCCGCCGCAGCACTCGGCCTGAAGACGATGCCGTGGGAAACCAAACGCGAACCCCAGCAGGTGCCCCGGCAAGAACGCACCCGCTGGATGGTGGATGAAACTCTGAAGTTCATGCAGCAGCACTCAACCCAGCCGCGCTTCGTGAATCTGTGGCTCGATGACGTCCACACCCCCTACCGCCCCATTGAGGCAAAGGATGATCGTGGTCTCCCGGCGAAATACCGCGACGTGCTGGTCGAAACAGATCGCCAGATCGGCCGTCTCATCGGCGCACTGCCCCCGAACACCCTCATCCTCCTCTGCGGTGACAACGGCCCCGAGCCCACACTGGAACACACCCGCACCAAGGGCCTGCGCGGCATGAAATGGAGTCTTTATGAAGGCGGCATCCGCACACCGCTCATCGTCCGCTGGCCCGGCACGGTGCCGGCAGGCGCAGTGAATGACACCACCGTCTTCAGCAGCGTCGATTTCATGCCTACCCTCTGCGCCCTGGCGCAGATCAAAGCTCCCGCAGCCGATCAAGATGGCGAAGACATGAGCGCCGCCCTGCGCGGCGAAAAAAGACTGCGCCACAAGCCCCTGCTCTGGGAATACGGTCGCAAACCCGGCGAGGCAGGCAAAGTCAAAAACGGCTTCCCTTACCCCAAAGAGCCAGATTCCAAATCTCCCAACGTCGCCATCCGCGACGGTGAATGGAAGCTCCTCGTCAACGCAGACGGCACGCAAACCGAGCTCTACCACCTCGGCAAAGATCCCAACGAAACCACCAACCTCGTCGAGGCCGAAAAAGACACCGCCGAACGCCTGAAAAAGGCCGCTTTGGACTGGCGGAAGGCTTTGCCGTGAAATTTCCCCTCGCCAGCCGAAAAAATGCCACTAGGATGCGCGCCCCCTTCCCCCAACCATGTCCGAACCCAAGAATATCCTCCGCCTGGGACTGCCCAAAGGCAGCCTGCAGGAGCCGACGCTTGAATTATTCAAGCGCGCTGGGTTCAACATTGTCGTCTCCTCCCGCTCCTACCGCCCCTCCGTGGATGACTCCGAGCTGGAGCTCCGCCTGCTGCGCGCCCAGGAGATCGGCCGCTATGTGGACCACGGCTTCCTCGACTGCGGCATCACTGGTCGCGACTGGATCGTGGAAAACAACGCGGATGTCGAAGTCATCACCGACCTTCGCTACAGCAAGGCCACTTCCTGGCCCACCCGCTGGGTACTCGTCGTGCCGGATGATTCCCCCGTTCAGTCAGTCAAGGACCTGCAGGGCAAGCGCATCGCCACCGAAGCCGTGGAGATGACCAAAAAATACCTCGCCAAACACGGTGTCGAAGCCGAGGTCGAATTTAGCTGGGGTGCCACGGAAGTGAAGGTGCCCGAAATGGTGGATGCCATCGTGGACATCACCGAAACCGGCTCGTCCCTGCGCGCGAACAAGCTGCGCATCGTGGACACGCTGATGGAAAGCTACCCCCAATTTGTCTCCAGCAAACCTGCCGCCCGTGATGAATGGAAACGGCAGAAAATGGAGACACTCGTGCTGCTGCTCAAAGGTGCGCTCGAGGCCCGCCACAAGGTCGGTCTCAAAATGAACGTACCCGCGAAACAGCTGCAGGAGGTGGTCGCATGCCTGCCGTCTCAGCGCTCGCCCACCGTTTCTACGCTCGCCAGCCAGGATTGGGTGGCCGTGGAAACGGTCATCGACGAAGCCACCGTGCGGGTCATCATCCCACGGCTGAAGTCGCTGGGGGCCGAGGGTATTGTGGAATACCCTCTAAATAAAGTCGTCCACTAGATCAACGCCAACACAACAGGAGAACACGAACATGGGATCGCTCAAAAAGCGGAGAAAAACGAAGATCAACAAGCACAAGCGCAAGAAGCGCATGCGCGCGAACCGTCACAAGAAGCGTTTGCGCTACAAGTCGTAACCGCTAGCCTTCCCGGCATGGCTCCTCTCCGCAGTGCGATTCGATTTCATCGAGACGCAGGAAGCTTTGTCATGCCCGGGTACGGCTCGGTTGGCAGGGCTCTGCGGCCCTGTCTCACGATGGGTCTTGCCGCCTTCTTTGGCTCCCTCCTCTCAGGTTATGCTGCAACACCAGCGGACCTGTCCTTGGGAGCCAGAGCGGCAGACACATCAGACCTCCAACTATCTCCAGCATCTGCCTCCAGGGCAGATGTCTTGGCGCATTACACTGCCGCGCTCCAGTTCGAAGCCTCCGGGAAACTGAGGCAGGCGCTGGATCATTATCTGGCCGTTTTTAAAGCTGACCCGGGCAACTCGGATCTGGCAGCGCATACCGCTGGGATTGCCATGCAATTCCAAGGACGCGAAGCTGCCGTCAAAATCCTCGAGGACGCCGTGCGTGCCAGCCCTCGCACTCCCGCGCCGCTGCTCAATCTCGCACGCTTCGCCAGCACCTACCCGCCTGAGGACCTGTTCGTCAAAGACGACGTCCCGTCCAAGGCCGTGGCCGAAGCCCTGGCCAAGTTTCCCACGCATGCCGAAGTCTACGAGACCGCCGTCATGCTGCACCTCACCCACAACGAGCGTGACAAGGCCATCGCGGTCATGACTCAGGCCGCCAATCAGAACAGTCGCGATCCGCAGTACTGGCTGGCCACAGGACACACCGCCGAGCGCGTCTGGCCGCTCGGTCAGGCCGAGTTCGCCACGGAGTACCGCCAGCGCGTGGCCCCGTTTTTTGAGAACGCCCTCAAAACCGCCAGCAAAGCCGAAGCCGAGCAGGTCACCCTCGAAGTCGCCCGTCAGTACCTCCTGACTAATGATCCCGAGCGTGCCCGGCAGCTCTGTGAAAAACTGGCGGCCGAATACAGCAATCTCGACGCCCGCAAACTGCTCTACCGTCTCTACGTTGCCTCCGAACAAAAAGAAAAGGCGCTCACCACTCTGGAGCAAGTCGTCAAACAAGCACCGGACGACGCGGAAATGCAGCGCCTCCTGGCCAGTGAGTACGACAAACTCAAGCAGCCTGAAAAGGCCATCGCCCACCTCCAAGCCGCCATTCAAAACGGCGGCGGCGAGATCGGCGACTACGTCAAACTCGGCTGGGAGCTCTACCAGACACAGAAGTTCGATGACATGGTGCGTGTCGGCCAGCGCAGCGTGCGCCTGTTTCCCGACCATCCCCTCGTGCACTACCAGCTCGCGATCGCCCATCGCGCCCGTGAAGAATGGGGCCCGTCGGTGCAGCACTTCGCTGAAGCCGAGCAGTTCGCCAGTTCCACTCAGAACGAGCTGCTGGATCACCTGTTCTACTATCAGTACGGCATCACACTCGAACGCCTGGCGCGCTACGAAGACGCCTCACGCATGCTGGAAAAATCCATCACCCTGACTCCGCGCGAAGAAGCCAAGGCCGCCGCCAACACCATGAACTTCCTCGGCTACATGTGGCTGGATGTCGGCACGCACCTCGACAAAGCAGGCGAGCTCATCACCAAGGCCAACGAATTGCTGCCCGACCAGCCCGCCTACATCGACAGCCTCGGCTGGTTCCATTACAAGAAGGGCAACTACCCCGGCGCTCTCAAGGAATTTCAGCGCGCCGAAGCCCTCATGCAGCCCGTCACTCCGGAGGATGCCGAGATCCTCGAACACATCGGCCTCACTCATCAGGCCCTCGGCGACAAAGCCAAAGCCCTCAGCTACCTCGAACGCGCCGAGTCCCTCAAGACCCCCGATTTAAAAGCCCGCAAGCGCATCGAAAATGAGCTGCTGAAAATCAAAGGCGGCAAATCGGACACCGAGAAGAAGTAGCACCCGCTACTCCTCCAGCCGCTCATCGCTGTCGATGAACATCCAGCACAGTGCTGCAAGCAAGTAGGTGGCTGCAGCGACATACATCACCTTGTCCCAGCTTTGATTCGTCAGGTTCATCAGCCACGGCACCGCCACGCCACCGAGCGCGCCGCCGAGATTGCCGATCATGTTCATGCTGCCTGAGACCGATCCCGCAAGCTTCCCGCCCACCTCCATGCACGCGCCCCAGGCACCTGGCATGGACAGGTCATTGAAGAAACCCGAGAAGCCCAGCGCCAGCATCGCATACGTGGGATTGTTCAAAGTCGTGGCCAGGATGATCATCCCGCCCGCTGCCAGCATGCCCAGCACGCCGATCGTGCGCCGCGCCCGGCTCAAACTGTTAGACTTGGCCGACATGCGACGCGCCACGACTCCACCAATGAAGCAGCCGATGCCACCCAAAAACAGCGGCAGACCATTCAAGATCGAAGTCCACGTGTCCTTCATGTCCATCTTCAGCTCCAGCTCCATGTACTTCGGCATCCACGTGATGTAGAAATACCACACGTAGCTGATGCAGAAGTAATACACCCACAACAGCAGCACCGACTTGGTCGTGAAAAGCCGCTTCCACGGGATTGAAGCGTGCTCGCCGCTCAGATTTTTTTGCGCTTCCTCCAGCAGTTCACATTCCGCCGCATTCACACCCTTGTGGTCCTTCGGATTGTCCCGAAACCACACGTAAAAACACAAAGCCCAGACCACGCCCAGCCCGGCAAAGAGCACAAACGTATTCCGCCAGCTCACAAAGCCCAAAATCCACACGACCAGCAGCGGTGTAAAGGCACCACCCCAGCGCGCCGCCATCCACGTGATGCCCTGCGCCACACCATGCTCACGCTCCGGCAGCCACACGCTGAACATCTTCGCAATGTTCGGAAACCCGCCCGCCTCACCCGCGCCAAACAAAAACCGGCACACGATCATCGACGCCAGATTCCACGCATATCCCGTCGCCGCCGTGAACACGCTCCAAAACATCACCACGCGCAG
>NZ_JBIPNG010000015.1:0-34259 GCF_044373815.1 Prosthecobacter sp.
GATGCCGCTGCCACGGAGTTGCGCGAGCACCTTGCCCACACTGTCATCGAAATGCGCGAGCATGGCTGCGAAGATGCGGCGCTGGATGTCCTTGATGTGCGCGAACTTTTTCATGTAATCGTCCGTGGCCTGCATTGGGCTGTGGACGGCGTTGTAGGCGAGGTAGAGGAAGAACGGCTGCGCGCGATGCCTTCCGATGAAGTCGCAGGCTTCACGCGTGAAGGCATCCGTGAGGTTCGCCTCTTCATCCACGGGCTGACTGCTGCGCAGCAATGGATTGTCCGTGTCGTATTCGTGCTCGTTGGTGTTGAGATGGGTGCTCCACACGATACGGCCATCGGGTGACGTCCACCGGCCCTGACCGCCATCAGGCAGAGTCTTGCGGCGCAGCCAGGTCGTCACGCCCTGCCACGGAGTCGGCACATAGAAATGCCCCTCGTGCAGAAAGCCAAAGAACTCATCAAAGCCACGCCGCTGCGGATGAAACTCCGCCGTGCCACCGAGATGCCACTTGCCCACCAATCCCGTTGCATAGCCAGCATCACGCAGACGATCTGCGATGGTCTTCTCTGCGACTGGCAAGCCAATGCCTGGGGCCGCGTTCTTCGCGCCGATGGGATTGAACTCAAAATCGAAGCGCGTCTGAAAACGCCCCGTCAGCAACGCCGCGCGCGATGCCGCGCAAAACGGCGCGGTGACATAACCGCTCGTGAATCGCGCCCCACCCGCCGCGAGTGCATCGATCTGCGGTGTCGGGATGTCTTTCCCGCCATAGCAACCGAGTTCGCCGTAACCGAGGTCGTCAACGACGATGAAGATGACGTTGGGACGTGGCTCCGCAGCGAGTGATGAAGTCTGAACGCCTAGGGTCGAAAGCAGCAGGGCGAGGAAGCAGAAGAAACGGCCGGATTTCATGGAAACAGTATAACGCCTTTCGATTCGGGAATACATGGCCTAAGTCTGCCAAAAGTTGTCATCATCCTGCCATGTCACCCAAGTCACTACAGAGAGGCTTTTTCGCCAGCATGGCCGATCCGCAGGCGTTCCGGCTCATGTTTGATCAGCAGCCCAACGTGTTCTTGTTTGTGAAGGATCGTGAGAGCCGCCTCATCGCGGCCAGCTTGCCGAAGTATTCCCGACTCAGCCCGCTCTCACGAGCAAGCCCATACTTGCTCAGGCCACAGCGCTCCCGTAACTCCTGCAAGCGCCGCGGCAGCCGCCCGCGGCAGCCGCCCGCGGCAGCCGCCCGCGGATGCGCTCGGCGTAGTCGTGGGCATCGTGGTTGTCCGGCGCGGCGGGCATGTCTTGTCATGCGATGATGTCTTTGATGACGTGCCCATGCACGTCGGTAAGACGGCGCTCGATGCCATTGTGGTAGAAGCAGAGCCGCTCGTGATTCAAGCCGAGGATCTCCATGATGGTGGCGTGGAAGTCGTGCACGGTGGCCACGTTCTCCACGGCCTAGTAGCCGAGCTCATCGGTCGCGCCGTAGCTGAAGCCTGGCTTCACGCCTGCCCCTGCCATCCATGCGATGAAGCCCTCGGGGTTATGATCGCGGCCGCTAATCAACCTGCTTCACTCAGCGCCATCCACGAAAGGATGGTTTCGGAATTCCCTTTGCTTCACACCCCATGCTCCACCATGTAAAGGTGATGAGAATACTTATGATCAGACGTTTATCCATCGGGTTTGGAATTCTGTCACTCTGCGCAACGGGTTTTGCTGATGTGAGTGTAGTGGACAACTTTGGCGGAAGCGGTTGGAAGCGATCTGATTCCACACCCGGCACGGTTGTTGCGGAGAAGGGCAAGCTCCGCTTAGTGGATAGCCCCGAAGCCCCGGAGTGGGTGATGGCGGGCAAGGTTCATCGGGTGGATTTCGATCAGACCCCGATCTTCGTGGTCAAGGTGGCGGCGCTGACTGGGAGCGGCACAGTCAAGCTGATCCGCCGCAAACCTGCCGACAAGCGAGATGCGATCAAGATAGACCGGCCAGGACTTTACGCGATCGACACGCGGAAGTTATTCGGTTGGAGTGGCCCCGGCGAGGTTGAGACTTGCTTGTATGCGAACGGCGATCAGGAGGAAATCACCTTCGAGTTCGTGAAGTATGTTGCTGCTTTATCTGATGCCGAGAATCAGCAGATCCTTGCACGCGAAGCGACCGCCGACGCCGGTTTGCAGGTGGCACCCTTCGAGCTCGTGCCGCACTTCAACTCCTGCTCCTTCTACTTCTCCAGTCCACTACGCGATTCGCTTGTGGTGGAGTTCCGGATAACGGGCGAAGAGTGGCAAAAGGCCTATCCGCCGGTGTATCTGCCGGAGGAGAAGATGTATCGCGGCAGCATCGTGCATCTGGATGAAGATCGCGCTTATGAGCTGCGAATCACCGATGGGGCCAATCGAGTCCTGGCTCAAGACGGGTTTCGCACTTGGCGAAGTGACGTTCCAGTGGCTGAGACCATTGTTCTCGACGAAACGAACTTTGACGGGCATCTGAAAATCATCCAATCGGGGACGCCCACGGGTTGGATTCGCTACGTTGCCAAGGATGGCTTTGTCCTCCGCAATGATCGACAAGGTCCGTTGCTGGAATTGTCCAAGGTGAAATATGTCATTCTCGACGGGCTCACGCTTCGCGGTGGTCTGGCACAAGCCGTCACTGTGAAAAATTGTGAGCACATTCGCATTGTTAACTGCGACATCGCTAGTTGGGGGCGGAAGGGTGCGCAACGCTTCGATCTCGATGGAATGTATTATACCTCAGCTGGAAAAAGCATCGACTGGGACACTGCAATCCTGATCAGCCGAAGCATCGGGACGGTCGTGGAGCGTTGTTACATTCACGATCCGCTGAGCACCGCGAACTCGTGGTATTATGCGCACCCCGCCGGTCCGCAGGCGGTTGGCATAGACAAACCGCGTTCCACGGTCCTGCGTTACAATGACTTTGTGGGCAGTGACGAGCACCGTTGGAACGATGGGATTGAGGGCGCGGGGAATTTCGACGTCGATGGTGGCTTCAATCGCGATGCTGACATATACGGGAATTTCATCTGCTTTGCGAACGACGACGCGGTCGAGACTGATGGCGGCCAGATCAATGTCCGAGTCTTCCAAAATTGGTTCGAAGGCTGCCTGTGTGGAGTGAGCATCCAGGGCTGCATGTCGGGCCCGTCCTACGTCTTCGAGAACCTCCTGGTGAACTTGGGTGATCAGCGCAGCCTGGCTGGACAGTCGATCAAAACCTCCTCAAACCGCAGCGGCCCGAGTGCGGTTTCGTTTGTATTTGGCAATACGACATTCGGCCCCTCCAGCGACCTTCGCCTGCCCAGTCATCTCAGCATCGTTGCCCGCAACAATCTTTTTGCCGGACGGAACAACATCAATGGCGTGAGCGAGAGTCCCCGCTCGGATTGCGACTACAATCTCCAGGCAAACGGCAAGACTGGGGCTGAAGCCCATGGCTTGGCGGGCGATCCCGGCTTCGTGAATGCGGCGGCCGGGCTCTACGCGCTAGGAGAACGGTCGCAGGCCATTGGGCGCGGTCAGCCGTTGGAGAATTTCACCACCAGCGGGTCTGGGCCGGTTGATCTCGGTGCGTTTCAGAAAGGCTTTGGTCGACCGCTTCCGATTCGTCCGCTGGCCGTGCAGGTGGATCGCAACCAACTCCGGTTCACTAGCGCAGAGACGGCTGCCGCAGCGGAGCAGCGCATCGTCGCGAGCGTCGATGGGGCTGGATTCAAGAGCCACTATCGCATCGCCCGGAACGACGCCTTTGACTGGTTCAGTGTTGTGCCCGAAGCAGGTGTCCTGGCCTCCGGTGGGCAGGAAACCTTCACCGTGAAGCTTCATCCCGAGCGGATGAAGGCGCGCGCCCTTTACAAAGGAGCTTTTCTGATCCGGTTCGCCGATGGATTGTCCCGTCCGGTGATGGTCTATGCGAACACCGATTATCGCCAGGCGATCAAGCCCGAGAAGGAGGGCGTGTGGACGCAGTTCGTCGAAGCAGAGAGTCCATCGGGAGGGAATGCCTATGAAGTCATGAAAGATGCCTCAGCCTCCGGTGGACAATACGTTCAGTTAATGAATGCTTCAGGAAAGGAGGCTGCAGAGTATCGTTTCAGCGTTCCGAATGCCGGAAAATACTTCGTGATACTGCGTGTGCGTGCGAATGAACCGGCGGATCAGCACGACTCCATTCACTTCAGCGTCGATGATGGAGCCAAGGAATCCGCGCAGCTCCGGGCTTCGACCGACTGGAGCTGGTGCATGGCCGCCCAAAATCGCAGCGCGACCTTGAGCTGCCTGCAAAGTTTCGATCTCTCGGCAGGAGAGCATACGGTGAAGCTTTCGCCACGTGAGGAGGTTCAAATCGACCTCGTCGCATTGAGCAACGATCCAGGCATCTTCGAGTAGTTACGAGCGAGGAAAAAGGAGGAGGGCGATCGGCAAGCCAATGCCCGGCGCAGCGTTCTTCGCGCCGATGGGATTGAACTCAAAACCGAACCGCGTCTGGTAGCGACCCGTCATCAGCGCCGCACGCGAGGCCGCAGAAAACGGCGCGGTGACATAACCGCTCGTGAATCGCGCCCCACTCGCCGCGAGTGCATCGATGTGCGGTGTCGAGATGCCTTTGCCGCCATAGCAACCGAGTTCGCCGTAACCGAGGTCGTCAACGACGATGAAGATGACGTTGGGACGTTGCTCGGCCAGCGCAGAAACTCCTGCGAGTGTCAGGGCAGCGATGACTGCTGTGAGTAAGTGGCGTATGGGTCTCATCAGTTCGTTCTTGGTAAGGTTGTCGTGAGCGCGGCATCACTGCCCCGAAGCAGGCACGCGGCCCACGGGGCGGCGGTTCTTGCCCTTCTGCTTGGTGGCGGAGTCACCAATGTCCTCGCGCATCCTCTCCGCTAGAGCAGACAGACGTTGCGCGACTTCAGGGTGTTTTCCAATCACGTCCGTCGTCTCGCCCACGTCCGCCGCGAGATCGTAGAGCGCCTCGGGCAGAAGTGCCTCCTTCGCGGCTCCCTGCTTCCGCTCATACGGGGTGTCGTCCATTGCAGTGCGCGGAAAGACGAGCTTCCAGTTCGCGCTGCGGACCGCCTCTAGTTTCTCCCCGTTGTAGTAGAAGAACGCGTCGTGAGGACTCGGCGCACCGGGCTTGGTCATCAGCGGGAGAATGTCCTTTCCATCGATGATACGGTCCTGCGGAGGCTGCGCTCCGGCGATACCGGCCACGGTGGGCAGGACGTCCATCGCGGAGGCGATCTCGCGGCAGACGAGGCCGGCGGGGATCCGGCCCGGCCAACGCATCAGGCAAGGAACACGCACGCCTCCCTCCCGCGTGGTCGCCTTGGCCGCCCGCAGGGGGAAGGCCTGGCCGCGTTTATCGTAGGGTCCGCGCGTGTCCGGCCCATTGTCCGAGGTGAAGACCACGAGTGTCCGGTCTGCGAGCCCGGTTTCGTCCAGGGCCTTCAGGACCTCGCCCACGCCCCAGTCCATGCATTCGACGACGTCCCCATACAAGCCCCGCGCCGATTTGCCCCGGAAGCGGTCGGAGACGTGCAACGGGATGTGCGGTGCGCTGTAGGCGAGATAAAGGAAGAACGGTTGGTCGCGTTTCGTCCGCACAAACTTCACCGCCTCTTCCGTGAACTGCTCGGTGAGCGTCTTCTGGTCGGGGTGCGGCTTGATGACCGTCTCGTCGCGGTGGAGGACAAAGGGTTTCATGTCGTTGGGGAACATCATCCCGTAAAACGCGTCGAAGCCATGCTGGCGCGGGGAGAATGGGGCCAGGTGCCCGAGGTGCCACTTCCCAACGCAGGCGGTGGCGTAGCCGCGTTCCTTCAAGATCTCAGCCAGGGTGACCTCGTCGGGGTTCAGCCCCTCCACGTGCGCTTCGTAGAGTACGTGGCCGCCATTGCGTCCGAAGCTGGACATGCCCACCCGCACCGGGTAACAGCCGGTCATGAGGGCTGCGCGGGACGGGGTGCAAACGGGGGCGGGAGAATAGAAATCGGTGAACCGGGCGCCCTCGGCGGCGAGCCGGTCGAGGTTCGGTGTCCGGATCTTCTCGAAGCCCGGCCGGTTGTCCGGCGTCCAGTAGCACCCGACGTCGTCGTAGCCGAGGTCATCGGTGAGGATGATGAGAATATTCGGCTTGCCTGCAGGCTTCGGCACATCGGCACCGTGCAGTGTGGCCAGCGGCGCGAGCAGCAGGGCTAAGAGGTGTCGAAAGGAGGATTTCATGGTTGAATCAAATGGGACGCGGCTGAACGCGCAGCGTCGATCTTAGCGCAGCACGACGCGCGGGGCGACCCACGTCGCCCAGTCGCCTGCGGGATCGGTGAGGGGATCGACGATGAAGGCGATGCTGACTTCGCGGCCACGGAAGCTGGCGAGATCGATCTCTGCCGGCACGCGCTCCGCGCCCTTGAGCTGGCGCGCGAAGACTTCGCGTCCATCAATCTCGATGGCGAAGGCGGCACCGTTGCTCTTCGCGTTGTTCAGCAGCGCGTCAAAGGTGAGCAGGCAGCGCTTCGCATCCGCAGCGGGAATCGCGACGCGGTAGGTCAGCAGGGCGCGGCCTTTCGGCTTCGGATGCTGCTGCAGCGCAACTTCCGGCACTTCGTCCGGCGGGCCGATGCGCCGCAGCTGGACTGACTGCACATTCTCCTGCTGTGCCTTCGTTCGCTGGGCGACGAAGTCGAAGACCACGTGCCCCGTCTCGCGCTTCACTGCACGCGGCGGGTCGAACTTTGTCGCCACGACATCACTCCAATCCTTGCGCCCAACGATTGGCAGCGCAAAGGCGAACGCGGCATCTTCCTCCGGCGTGCCGGCCTTTTGCACGACGCCCCAGATCTTCCGCGCGCGGCCAACGCCGTTGACATTCGCACTGCCATCGTGCTCGCGGATGCCGAAGAGGAGACCATTCTCGTGCGGATGATCGACATGGCGATGATACAGGAAGGACTCAATGCCCGGCAGCGCCTGCACCTTCTTCCACGCGAGCGCGAAAGCGGCGGCTTGCACGACTTCACCATCGGGACCGGGAGGGCAGTCAAAGCCCTGTTCGGTCAGCACGATCCGGCGCGGCTTGCCTTCGAAGAGGAAGCGCGGCTGGCGCAGGAAGGCGGGCAGCACCTCGAGATTGTGAAACGTGATCCGCGGCGCGTCGAACCGCAAGGGCGCTGAGCGGTCATTCCAAAAGCTTGGCTGTCTAAGGTTCTCTGGATACGGATGATGCGCGAGGTTCCATGGAAAATCGCCTTCCCGTCTCGCACGCTCGTTGACTCCTTCCAGAACTTCCACGCCGGTGAAGTCGTGCGTCCGATCCGTCGTGGCGGTAAGCGTCCAGTGATGGTCGAGCGATATAAAGATCGGGAAGTCCGCATGCACACTGCGCGTGGCCAGATCGGCGATGCGGAGAGCAACGCTGTATTCGCGCAATAACACCTCTGGCTCGACCGCGCCGAGGTGATACCAGCCCCAGTGGTTCTGCACTTCGTTGCCGATCACGAGCCCGGCGATCTGGCCAAACTTCGCGTCTTCTCGCGTGTAGCGATCCACCAGCCAATGGAGGATCGCACGGTAGAGGAAGACGCCTTCTTCCGTCGCCGTGTTGAACGCCGCCGGGCCCTCTGGAACCGTCGCCGGATCGGTGAGCGGATGCACGAGCGGCGATGTCCGCGACATGGACTTCTGAACGGTATTCCCGAGGATGCCCGTCACGCGCATCTTCGCCGCGTGGAGCGCCTGCAATTCGCGATCAAGCGCCGCGACCGCAGCCGGACGAAGCCCGATCTTTCTCCCCTCAAACTCGAAGCTGAGCTTTGGCTCCGCGGTCTGCCAATCGATCAGCCAGCCGATGTTGATGTTCTGGTTCGACTGCCCGAAGCCGAGCGCCCTGCCATCCTCCACGTCGAGCAGGCAGGCTATTCCTTTCTTGTTCGCGAGCGAGCCGAGGGAGTTCTTCCGCTGCGGGAGCGCGGAGAAATCCGTGACATGCTGCGGCAGACCAAGCGCCTTCCCATCCAAGCGACGTTCAAACTTCGCGAACAGCCGGTCGCGTTTGCCATCGAAGCGAGGCACCGTCGCACCCGGGCCTTCACCACTCCACAAAACGTGGCCTTCTCCCGCCGCCGAGGTATGCAGCGGCAACTCGCGAATCTCCGTCTTTCCCGCGCTGGGCGGCCACTCAAAGCGCAGCGAATCCGGCGTGACCGCGACACGCAGCGGCGGTTCGTCTGCGCGGACAAGATGGCTGAGAACGATGAGCGTGGCGAGCAGGCAAAGAGTGAGGAAGTCGAAGTAGCGGCGGCATTTCATGGCAACATTAAAACGCCCTTCCATTCGGAAATACATGGCCTAGTTCTGCCAAAAGTTGTGATCATCCTGCCATGTCTCCCAAGTCACTCCAGAGCGCCTTTTTTTCCAGCATGGCTGATCCGCAAGCATTCCGGCTCATGTTTGATCAGCAGCCCAACGTGTTCTTTTTTGTGAAGGACCGCGAGAGCCGCCTCATTGCTGCCAGCTTGCCGATGTATTCCCGAATCAGTCCACTTTCACGAGCCAGCCCATACTTGCTCAACCCGCACCGTTCCCGCAGCTATTGCAAGCGTCTCGGCAGCCGCTCGCGGATGCGCTCGGCGTAGTCGTGGGCGTCGTGGTTGCGGGAAGCATCGGGCGTTTCAGTTCAGCAGCAGAGTCAAATGATCGTAAGATTGCTTTTTGATTGTGAGTGGCCGTATGGGGGGTGCCAGTTCACTTGGCGCTTTGCCATGCTCGTGTAGCTTGCAGCGTCACCGGTCCAAGCAAGCCGGAGTTGGTGATCGGCCAGGCGGAAGCGTCAAAGCGTTTGCCGGTGATGCTCATGAAGTTGATGTCGTTAAAAATGCGCCACTCGACGTGGCGCTGGTCGAGGTCGCGGATGCGGTTGGCAGCGACATTGGTGACTTCGATTTCCAGTTCGTTGCCTTGCGGCTTCAAGGCCGGAAGCGTGACCTGATAAGGCGCGGCGAAGCGGGTGCCGAGGTCGGTGCCGTTGAGACGGATGCGGCCGCTTTGCTCGACGGTGCCGAGGTCGAGCAACCAATGGTCTGCCGTGGACCGCGGCGCATCGAAGGTGATGCGGTAGCAGGCGGTCCCGGCAAAGCAGGCGGCTTCTGCGCCGAAGCCGGTCCACGAGGCGAGCGTCGTGATTTCGGCCGGTGGTGGTAGCACCGGGCCGCCGTGGATGAAATCCACCTTCCATGTTCCGCTGAGGACGCTGGGTTGTCCTTGGGCTCGCGAGTAAGTCCATCGAGCCTCATCTTCCGGTGCGAAGTTTTCCTGCTCTGCGAGCGTGCGCAGGATGAGCGACTCGCCGGGTTGGAGTTGCACATACACTTGAGTCTGAGATTCGGCGGTTCGCATTGTGGCACTTCCTGTGCGCCCGGTCATCGGGTCCAGGATGACGACGGACTTCGCGGGCGTTGCTAGTGCAAGCCAGCCATCGAATGCTTTGCCGCTGCGATTCGTGATGAAGTAGTGCCTGCGGCCTGCCTCCGTGCGACGGATGAAAAGGATGCCGGAGTCGGTCATCGTTTCGCGCGGCACCTTGGCTTCGTTCAACGCAGCATCAGGAGAACCGAGGAGCACCTTGCCTTTGCCGATGTTTGCTATCTTCACGGGCGCACTCGCGTCATTGGCAAATACGAGCCGCGCAAGCTGGGTGCGGAACTCGTCACGCCTCGCCGCGAGCTTGCCGAGACCGGGCACGTCCTTGGGCAAGCGGTCCACAAAGATGACGGTCGCACCTGCCTCGGCCAGGGAAAGCAAACGCGCGAGTGTCGTCTCCGGCAGGGTCTCGCACGGCGGCACGACGATGACCTGATAGCGCGAGCCTGCGAGCGCGATGCTCCGATTCACGGTCGCTGCGGAGAGCTGGCGGTCCGAGACGAAGTCGAATCCATAGCCGCGCTGCCACAGTTGCGCCGCAATCTCACCGACCGGTTCGCCTTCAAACCAGTCACGCTCGTGGACGTTGTGATGCGGCAGTGCCCCGGCGGCTTTTTGCGTGGGCGTGTTGTATTCCGCCGGTTGCTTCCAGAGGTCATGCACCGGCCAGTAGAGCAGCACGTCGTTGTCAGGCTGGCCGGCTTGCAGCACGGACTGGCAGCGCGTGATGTAGGAGGTGAAGGCGGGCACATCGCGCCAGATGGGATTGCGCGAGTTGAACTGCGTGGACGCGTAAAACATCCAGCCAGGCCAAGCGACGTCGGCGGGCGAACTGGCCGCGCCGTGGAACTTCACGCGATTCACTCCGCCGAGAAAAAAGTCGTCCACCAGCGCCTTGAGGTCGCCGAGCGTTCCGGTGAAGTGCTCCTTCACCCAGGTGCCCGTCTCGCTGCTGACCAGCGGCTTGCCCGTTGTGTGGGCGGCGGACGAGGCGAATTTCATGACCAGCAAACTGCGGTCCTGCTTGTAGGCCTCCGTTTCAGGAATGTCCGCCGCCGCGTAGTGGTCCAGCATGTTGCCCGGTGAACCGTGGGCCTGATTCCGCGACAAACTGCCCTGCGCGTGCGCCCAGTCCGACCACGTCTTGAGGTAATCCAGATGCAAATCCGACATCGTCTCGCGGTAGTCGCAGCGCACGCGGGCGACTGCATCCTCGGTGTCGGAACCGGCGAACGCAGGCAGTTGAGTGCGCAGGTCGTAGCCGCGCTTTTGCTGGAAAGCGTCGAACACTCCCGGCGACCAGTCCGCGCCGAAATACTCGAACGATTCATGGAACTGCGCATTCGGTTTCGGTGCGGGAAAGCCGGTGAAGGCATCGCTGAAGCGCTTCACATATTCGCGCACCGCTGACGGCGAGAAAGGATCGAGCACATAGCCCGCATTGCCGGGTGTAGGACGTTTCACCGTCTGGATGGGAGCGATGCGACTCACCACCCAGAGCTGCCATCGGCCTGCGGGTGTTATCCAGTCGAGCTGGCCATCGTCGCGCACGCGGTCCGCCACATCCTTCTGCTCGCCGCTCTCGGAAACCGCCACCGCAGCTTGCAACTCGCCGAGCGATTCCTTCGGCAAAGCAATCTGACCGTCAGCATTCGACTTCACCGGCAAATCGCCAACGGGCCGCCGCGCAGGCAGCCGCGTGGTCAATCGTTCGCCGCTGACGAGCGGATAGCTCGTCAAATTCACCCGGCTCGAAGCCATCGCCGCCGAGACATTCGGACCACCAAACGGCCAGCCCGCCACCGTGGCCATATCGAGTCTCATGCCCAGCCGTTGCGCCTCGCTCGACGCGTGCGCGAGCATCTCTATCCAGCGCGGCGAAAGGAAGTCGATGTAGCGCTCCTCCGCCCCCTTCGCGCCATAAAACATCCCCACCTCCACGCCCCCGAGCCCGGCCTCGCGAAACTCCGTCAGCTCCCGCGTCATCGTCGCCTTGTCCACAGCACTGCCCATCCACCACCAAGCCGTCCACGGCTTCGCATCCCGCGTGGGCTGCGGCCATGCGAGCGGGTCTGCATCCGCAGCGTGAACGAGCCCCAGCGGCACGAGCAGAAGGACGGCGAGGAGGGTGTGAGTGTGTTTCATGTCTAGGAGGTGAACGCAGATCATGCCGACTTCTCAGCAATGGCTGAATGGACGGACTGTCAGATATGGTGGACAATCTGCCACGTTGAAACCGGGTCCTTGCGCTCGTTACTGTGTGTGCATGAATGCCGAGCCAGAAACCTTCTACCGTTACTTCCCCCTCCATCGTCGTGATGCGGATTGGGGACTGAACGTCACTTGCGCAGGCTATGTGAAAATCGAGCCCGGCAGCACCTACCCACCGCCAGGCCATCCGACAGGCTACGACTTCGCGTGGGAGCAGGGCCGCGTTTTGCGAGAGTTTCAACTGCACTACATCGCGCGCGGCGGAGGCGTGTTTGAATCCGAGAGTAGCGGGAAAAAGCGCATCGAGACTGGCAGTGTCTTTCTGCTCTTTCCCGGCGAATGGCACCGCTTCCACTCCGATACGAAAACAGGCTGGGATGAGTATTGGGTAGGCTTCAACGGTGACACGGCGAAGCGTCTGCTGCGCAAGGGTTTCATATCTCTGACCAAGCCGGTGCTCGCGCCGCGCGGTGATCATGCCCTGCTTGATTACTTCACCAGCATCATCAGCGAAATGCGTTCGGAGCGGGTGGGCTTCGCGCAAATCATCGCCGCAACCACGACGCTTATTATTGCCACCATCCGGGCCGCCGTCCGCCCGCTGAAGAGCACCACGACACGCACCGAGGCCATCATCCACCGCGCCAAAACCATCCTGCATCAGCGCCTTGACCGCGTCGTGAGTTTGACGGCCCTCGCACGGGAACTCGGCGTCAGTTCCGCGTGGCTGCGCCAGCAGTTTCGCAAGCACACTGGCCTGCCCGTGCTGCAATATCACCTGCAAGTCCGCATCCACGCCGCCATGCAACGACTCGCGGCCACCGACGACTCCATCAAAGAAATCGCTGCCCAATGCGGCTTCGCCGACGCGCATTACTTCTCCCGCATCTTCCGCAAAATGAAAGGATGCACGGCCACAGAGTGGCGTAGGCGAAAGGTGTGAGGCCTGGAAACTTTGGTCATCGTCGCGGGCTGTCCTGCCAAAGCCAGAGGACGTTATGGAGGGGAAAGGTCAGAGGACGATTGCTGCTGCGGATAGCTTTTCCCATCAAGCAGTCCCGGTTTCCATTCGCGGATAGCCGCACCAAGTTTATTGAGCAGGCGCGTGCGGTCCACAGCCCTGTGGTTCACCCACCGTCAGGCGCATGAAACCGCCTTTGATCCTGCCGATGGATTCCCGGCTGATGCCACGCTCACAAGCCAAGGTGGACGTTGCTCAAACCCATCGCTTCCCGGAGTTCCTGCAAGCGTCTAGGAAACCGTTCGGGGTTCGGGGATGTTGTGCCCATGTTTGTTTCATCGCCTGCGGTCTCACGGCTTTGGCTGTGGAACCTGGGCTTTTGGAGCGGGTTTCGGGTCAAGGTTCTGCTTCAAATCTTCCTCGGTGACCACGGACTCCACGCCATTGGCGGGAACGGTTGCTTTCGCGGTCCAAAGGATCGCGTTGAGCACCAGCTTCCGTTGATCGTTGTTGGCCCAGCCCTTGTGAAAATGGCCGCCGGTGAAGCCAAAGCCTCTGCCTCCGCCGGTCCGCTCTGCCGCCCACGCGACGTGTTGGGGGACCTTGTTTGCTACATCCTTTCGGACATCGGGATTGCCTGAGCGCATGCCATCAGGACGGCTCATGGTGGAGTCCGGTGGCACGGCGGTTAAGATGGGCCTCACGGACGCCATGCCCTCGCGGAAACGCATGTGGAAATACCACTCGTCATTGGTTGAAAAGGGATGCACGCCGCTGGTGATTGGGTGCTCGGGCAACGTGGTGAAGTCCGCCTGCCAGTGCGGATTCACACTCCAACTCGGGTCACAGTATCCACCCATCCAATCCAGAAACTCAGCCTCGCCCTTGTTTTTGGGCACCTCAGTTGACCAGTGCAACGCCATAAAACCACAGCCACGCTTCATCTCCACGGAGAGCTGCTGAAGGTGATCCCCCTGCAACGCCGGATGCATGGTAAACCCATCCGCATAAATCAAAATGGTGTCAGCGGCTTTGATCTCTTCTTCCGCAGGCCATTCGGCGTTCAAATGCACTTTCACATCCACCAAATCCGGCACCCCGGCCCGGAGACATTTCGCCAACAACTGGACGCCTGCGTTGTGTTCGTGAGCTCCGGGACCGTGGCTCTGCTTTCCAGCAATGAGCACGATGTTCTTTTTTTCAGCGGCAGGCGCAGAGAGCTGAAAGAGCGCCAATCCAAAGACGATCGAGAGTTTGAACAGGGAGGTGTAAAATGAATGATTCATGGTCGTGATTGTGATGTTTCAGGAGGTCCTGTATTGGTGAGGATGATGTTGGGCTTCGACGCGCTGAGAGTGAGTAAGCCTCACACCTTCCAGCCTTCACGTGCGGTTTGGCTGAGGAAGTGACGACGGCTGATCACTGAAAGAGGGCGTTACCGGCTTTGAGACAGAGGTTGCGCGTGGGGCGGGGGATTGATGCGATCCTGAAGCAGGCGTCCACTGGCCTCAGGGCTTCGGCAACGGCACCTGCGCAGTGGTGCGCAGGTAGGCGATGAGGTCGCGGACTTCGTCGTCTTTGAGGGTTTTGAGGAGGCCTTCGGGCATCATGGAGACGGGGGATTTTTCGCGGGAGAGGATTTCGGATTTGGTGACGACGCTGTCCTGACCGACGAGGCGGAGGGTGAGCTGCTGGTTGTCTTCTGCGGCGACCATGCCGGCGAGGGTGCGGCCATCGCGAGTGGTGACGATGATAAGCTGATAGCTCTCCTGCATGACCTCGCTGGGATTGAGGATCTGGGCGAGGATGTAGTCGAGATTGGCGCGATTGGAGCCGGTGAGATCGGGGCCGATATTGCCACCGGCGCCGTAGAGCGTGTGGCAGGCGGTGCAGGTGCGCTCAAAGACGGCGCGGCCACGGCCCACGCTGGCTTTGGCAAGCACGGCATCGGTAAGCATGGCTTTGTACTTGGCCATCTCCGCCTGCTTGTCGCTGGCAAGCTGGGTGATGGGGCCCCAGAATTCCACGAACGAAGGTCCGATCACGCGGTAGAGCTGGCGTGCGTCAAAGGCGCTGACATCGGTCTTCGGAATGGTGTTCTTCTTCAACTCAGCGACGAGGGCCTGCGCGGTGCTGCGGCGTGCGGAGAGCGTGAGCACGACTTCGGTTTTCTCTGCAGCGGGGAGCTTGGCGTAGAGCTTGATCAAAGCTGGCGCGATCTGCGGGGCATCGAATGAAGCGAGGGCGCGAATGGCATTGCGGCGCAGCGCGGGTTCATCCAGAAGGGACAGCACCACGGGCAGCGCGGCGGCATAGGCATCGCGGGAAAAGGCGGTGAGGATTTGCTGGCGGCGCTCGATGGGGGCTGCTTTGTCCTTGAGCACGGCAAGCTGGGCGGCGGCGGCTTTGGCATCGCCAAAGAGCTGGCCGATCTGCGCGGTGAAGTCGCTGAGCTTTGCATCCTGGGTGGCAACGAGCGCGGTCATGGCGGCGTCCCAGTTCGCGGGCTTCGTGACCACATTGCGGCCCAGCGATTTGAGGCCATCACGCACGCCTTCCACCAGGCTGAGGCGCAGGGCGGTGTCGCTGCTGCTCTGCAGCGTGGCGGCCACGGGCTCAAGCTGCTTGGCGGCGATGGCGCGGCGGGCGATGTATTGTGCGAGCACGGGCATCTTGCTGTGAGATGCGAGCGCCATCGCGCGTGTGGCATCGGCTTCCACCAGCGGCTCGATGCCGAACCAGATCATCTTTGGCAGATTGTGATCCGCCACATCCTCGGCGTGATTGACGAGATGCTGCGCAATGGGCCAGCGATCCGCCAGCGGCATGCGCTGAAGGACCGAGGCGAGGTAGAGGCGCACGATGGGCGAGCTGTCGTTCTCCGCCATGGTGGCAAATTTGGCCAAAGCTGCGGGGCTGCAGGCGCGGTCTTCGCCAAGAAGCTGAATGGCCCAGCCGCGAATGAAGGGCTCGGCATGATCCAGCAGAGGGAGCAGGCGATCCGCCGGGAGATTTTGCGTGATGTGCAGAGCCCAGAGTGCGCGGAGCTGATGCGCGGAGGTCTTCGACTGCGCCAGGAGTTCCCACAGCTTGGCAGGCACGGCGGCATCGAGGCGGCCAGCGGCGGCGCGCTGCTGCAGAAGCACGCGGGCGCGGCGGCTGTACCAGTCATTGCGATGCGTCAGCAGGCCGACGAGTTCGAGGTCCGACTGCGCGGCGAGATTGATGCCGGATTTTCCCGGAAGGCCCTTAGGCGCGAGGCGGTAGATGCGGCCGGTGTCTTTGTCGTGCGTGGCATTGCCGCAGATTTCGGTATCATGCCAGTCGAGCACGTAGGCTGCGCCATCGGGACCGATCTCCATGCTGAACCCCACCCAGGCATTGTCATTGGCGAAGAGCGGCTCATTGCCGTGGTGGCCGATGAAGCCGGAGCCGCTGGGTTTGAGGATGTCGGTGATGACATCGTGCTCATGGAGATTGGCCATGAGGATGCGGTCGCGGTATTCCTTGGGGAATTCATCCGCCAGATACACGCGGGCGCCGCCATGCGCGGAGCGGTGGCGATGATCTGCGATGGTCTTGATGTCATCAAAGACGTAAGGATTGATGTGGCTGCCGCCCTGGCGGTGGTAGATGCCGCCGGGGATGACGTGCCAGAGATGCGGAATGACGCAGGCGGTGATGAAGCACTGGCCGTGGTCATCGAAGTCGAGCCCCCATGGATTGCTGAAACCGTGGGAGACGACTTCGAAGCGATCCTTGGTGGGATGATAGCGCCACACGCCACCATCAATGTACTGGCCATCTTTCACCGGCATCTCGACGGGGAAGGGGTCGCCTTTGCGGAGGATCTTGCCGCCATCGGCGGGCTTGCCCACGGTGGAGCGGGTGGCGAAACCCTGGCAGCCATAGAGCCAGCCATCCGGGCCCCAAGTGAAGCTGTTGAAGACTTCATGGCGATCCTGAATGCCCCAGCCGGTGAGGCGTACTTCGAGGGGGCCATCGGCTTTGTCGTCCTGATTTTTGTCGGGAACGAAAAGCAGATTGGGCGGTGCGCCGAGCCAGAGGCCGTCAAAGCCCACCGCGATGGCGGAGGGGAAGGGGATGCCTTCGAGGAAGACTTTGCGTGTGTCGAATTTCCCATCGCCATTGGTGTCTTCGAGGATGAGGATGCGGCTGTTGCCATCGGCGGAGAAGCCTGCACTGCGGGTTTCATAGTCACGATTTTCCGCGACCCAAAGGCGGCCGCGATCATCCCAGCAGAAAGCCATCGGCTGCGTGATCATCGGCTCGGTGGCGGCCAGTTTGGCTTCGAATCCTTCGGGGACCGTCATCTTTGCCACTGCTTGTTCGCCGGTGAGGAAGGCGGCCTGTTTGCCCTCGGCCTTGGCGATGCCCCACATCACGGCGTCCGAGCCTTGGCCGGTGTAGGCCTTCCACGAATCGGTGAGGGACACGTCATTGAGCTTGCCCGTGTAAACGAGGAACTCATGCCGCACTGTCTCAGTCTTTCCCTTCGCAATCTTCCAATCTCCCGCAATCGCGCGGCAGGGGCCCACGCCCATCTGGCCGTCCACACGCCAGGGCTGCGGATAGCCTGCGTTTTTTGGATGATCAAAGATGGCGATGTGTGCGAGGTCGTTGCGGCCCTCCACTTGCAGGCCCACATCCATCCAGATGGAGCGCTGGGCGGTGGCGCGTGCATTGGCCTGACGCACGCTGTTCATCACGCCGCCTTCCATGCCAGGCTTCCACGGCATGCGGAGGAAGAGGCCGCCGTATTCCTGCTTGGCCATGGTCAGGTCCACAAGGCCCTCGCCCTGCCATTCGAGATCGAGAAAGTAACGACCATCGTTGTCGCGCATGGTCCACACCTGGGTCTCCTTCATCACCGGCTTGCCTTCGGCATCGAGCAGCTGATAAACGGTGGTCCATTTCACGGACGCGCCTTTGGCGACTAGCACCGCGCTGGAAACCTTGCGCCAGAAGCCAGCGCCGGGATTGTGAAAATAGTCGCGGCCATTCACCTGCTTCAGCCCCCAGTAGAGTCCGGTCTGGTGCTTGTGGTGTCCGGGGCTGTACTCCGTGAGCACGCCTTTGCCATCGGGTGCGGCAATCGGATGAATGTAAGGGCGAAAGTCCGGCCGCGCATTCTGGGTGAGGATCGGCTCCGCGACATTTTCTCGATACACGGAGATCGTGTTTGCAGCCTCATCCTGGCGCAGCGTGAGGGTTTCATCATGAGCCGAGGCCGCCGTGCAGGCGAGCAGGGCAAGAATGAGGGAGGAAAAGAAGCGGCGGGATTTCATGGTCGCAGTAAAACGCCTTTCCATTCGGAAATACATGGCCTAGATCTGCCAAAAGTTGTTATGATCCTGCCATGAACGCCAAGTCTCTACAAAGCGCCTTTTTTGCCAGCATGGCCGATCCGCAGGCCTTCAGGCTCATGTTTGATCAGCAGCCCAACGTGTTCTTTTTTGTGAAGGACCGCGAGAGCCGCCTCGTTGCCGCGAGCGAGCCGATGTGGACACGGCTGGGCCTCGAAGGTGAAGCAAATGTCATTGGTCGGCTCGACGAAGACTTCTACCCCGAGCAAGCCGCCAAGTCTTACCGTGCCGATGACGCGCTTGTCTTCCGCACCGGCAAACCGTTGATCAATCGCCTCGAAGTCTGGTATGACGAGCAGCGCACGCTGACTTGGTTTCTCACCACCAAGGTGCCGCTGCGGGGCAAGAACGGAAAAATTATCGGCCTCATGGGCCTCACCCGCCGCGATGAAGGCCGCAGCGGTCATCAGCCCAGCAGCGAAGTCACCCTCATCGTCAGCCACATCCAGAAGAACACGTGCCGCATCCTCAGCACGGCTGAGCTGGCGCGCGAATGCGGCCTCTCCGAGCGCACACTGTATCGCAAGGTTCATCAAGCTCTCGGCATCACGCCGTATGAACTCATGCTGCGCATCCGCATTGAGTCGGCTGCCGAGGCGCTGATCCAGACTCGTGACAAAGTGATCGACATCGCCACCGCCCACGGCTTCTGCGATCAAAGCGCCTTCACCCAGCACTTTCGCAAACGCATTGGCATGACGCCGAAGCAGTTCCGCATGCGGCATCAGGGGTAGGGGCTTGGGGCAAGGATGAGGCTGTCTTTTGCGGATCGCTGAGCCGAGGATGGGGCAACTACTTCACGTTCACAGATCCCAGAACATACCAGCCGTCTACGGTGGGTAGTTCGATGCCCAGTTGGATCGAGGGCTTCTGGGTGTCTTTGGGCTGGCGGAGGCCGATGGCGAGTTTGTAGTCGCCGGGCGGAGTGTCTTTGATGGTGAGCTGATCTGCCACGGTGACGGTGGTGTCGGGCTGCCATGCGGAGGGGATGGAGGTGGTGGCATCGCAGATGGAGGCGGGTTTTCCATCGGCGGAAATGAGGGCGAAGGAGACTTTGGCGGGGATGTAGATGGGGGCGACGCCTTGATTTTGCCAGGTGAGTGACAGGGTGTCTGGCTGGTTTGCAGCGAGGGTCTTGGGATACTTCGCTTCCTTCAAGATGAAGTGGTAGCCGATGCGGTTGGTGAGGCGCTCGATGAGGGCGCGGTTTTCCTGCAGGAGGCGGAGGGTGGGTTTGCCACCGCCGAGATCGACCCAGGTGGGGTGGCCGTTTTCGATGCAGTCTTCGAGGCGGAAGCCCTGGCCGTTTTTGTCCTTGATGCCGTCCCACCAGCCGAGCTGCTTGAGGGTGTCGTAGTCGGCGTAGAACTCGAACACACCGGGTGCGATGCCGAGGCCGATGGCGGTTTCACGACCGTCGCTGTTGCCGCAGATGCCATCGCGACGCGGGGCGATGTGCTGGGTGAGCACGGCCCAGTCGAAGATTTCCTTGAGCGGGCCGAAGTGGCCGAGGTGGCTGTTTCGTGAGAGGCAGAGCTGTGTTTTTTTGAAGGCGTCGATGTGCATCTGCACGTGCTCGCGGAATTTCTCCGGCGAGATGTCGGGCACCTTGAAGGGGTGCATGTGGCTTTCGCCCCAGTTGCCATAGGAGCGGATGTCGAGCACGGCGATGCGGGGATCGCCATCGAAGCGCTTGGCGAAAGCTTTGAGGAAGGCGCGATACTTGGCGAGGAAGATGGGATCATCGAAGACGGGGGCGATCTTGTGGCCGGGAGTGCCCTGGGTGGCCATCTGCGGGGTGAGGTCGAGCTCGTGCATCTTGGCGCCTGCATCGAAGACCCACTTGGGCGTGACGTAGCCGCCGGGAAGCTTGCTGTGGGTGCTGGCGCACATGACGCCGAGATTGCACACGCCGCCGATGGCATCCCATGCGGCGAGGGTTTCCTCCACGCTGGTCCAGTCATACTGGCCTTCGCTGGGCTCCAGGCTGGCCCAGTCAAAACGGCGCACGCCCATGCGGATAAAGGGGAGCACTTCCTTGTCCTGCCACTTGGGCCAGTCGTGCACGGACCAGCCTTTGCCGGGATTGAAGATGGGTTTTGTCGTGGGCTTGGGCGAGATCGTGATGAGGTCGTCAGCGGCAGGCGCGGGAAGTGCTGCGAGGAGCAGCAGCGCGGTGAGAGCGGGGCGGAGGGAGGCGGAATACGAAAGGAGTTTTAAAAGCATGCAGGCTGCTGGGAGGCGGGATTTCATGGAATGCGTGTGGCGAAGGCTTGCGGGAAGATGAGCTTCAAGTCGTTGTGGGTATGCGGCGCATTAAAATCAGCGGCTTGTTTGTCAATGTGCAATGGGCGGCGTGGATTGCGCACTTGTTGAATGTGACTGGGGTGTCCATGGCATGCGGTGGTGCTGTGGAGGCTTGCCTGTGTGTTTGAAGATGATCTGAAAGGAGTGTGCTGGGTGCGGCATTCTTGTCATGACCTTCCCATGACTGACTTGAAAACCTCCGCGATGAAAGCACCCAACAGCCGCTGCTATTTTCGTGCACCTTTGAGGCGTGCTGCTGTGATGGTGGGCTTCATCACGACGATTCTGTGTGGTGCGGAGGATTTGCAGAGGCCGGTGGATGGGCGGCTGATGAGGATGGAGGAGAAGGGAATTGATGGATGCGGGTTGTTTGCGGGGGCGGTGCATCGGGTGGCGTCTGCGGCGGAGGTGCGGGCGCTGGCGGGGAAGCTGAAGGCGGGGGATCAGCTGGTGCTGGTGGGGGCGGAGTGGAAGGATGCGCGCTTCACTTTCAGTGGTGTGGGCACGGAGGCGGCACCGATTCTCATCCGGCCGGAGACGAGCGGTGGGGCGGTGTTCACGGGGAAGAGCGAGGTGATTTTTCATGGCTCGAATCTGGTGGTGCAGGGGCTGACGTTTCGCGGGGTGAATCCGGCGCGGGAGGGTGCGGTGATCCTGCGTGCGGGTGATGGCGAGGCGAAGCCTGCGGACCACTGCATCTTCACAGGGCTGACGTTTGACCACTGTGGATCGACGGAGGCGGCGGACTGGCCGCGGCAGAAACTGTGGCTGATGAGCATGCGCGGGAGCGACAACACGGTGGCAGGCTGCCGCTTTGCGGGGCTGAAGCACATCGGCCAGATGATAGGTGCTGCGGAGCTGCCGAAGACGGGGCTGCAGCGGCTTCATGTGCTGAACAATCGCTTTACGGAGAGGCCGAAGATCGACGGACAAAACGGCTACGAGATTTTGCAGATCGGCTGGAGCGGTGAGAGCGCGAAGGGGGCGGGCTCGCTCATTGAAGGGAACACGTTTGAAAACTGCGATGGTGAAAATGAGATCATCTCGCTGAAGGCTTCGGATGTTTGGGTGCGAGGGAATTTCTTTTTTGGCTGCCAGGGGGTGCTGTCGCTGCGCTCAGCGAACCGTGTGCGGGTGGAGGGCAATGTGTTTGACGGCAGGGGGAAGGCGAACACGGGCGGCATCACGGCGGAAGGCTCGGACCATGTGATCTCGGGCAACACGTTTCGAAATCTGAAGGCGCCGAAGGACTAC
This sequence comes from Prosthecobacter sp., assembly GCF_044373815.1. Classification (GTDB taxonomy): domain Bacteria; phylum Verrucomicrobiota; class Verrucomicrobiia; order Verrucomicrobiales; family Verrucomicrobiaceae; genus Prosthecobacter. Next base: position 21,564 of record NZ_JBIPNG010000015.1, read on the forward strand.
TATTTCTGGACGCTGGCCTTTCTCTCCGCGAGCGCGGAGAACATCGGCGACAACGGGGATGTGGCCGGGTATGGCCGCGCGAAGAACATCCTCATCTCGCACAATCGTTTTGAGTACTGCGATGCGCGGATCGCGGTGGGGGCGTATCCGCGCAAGGAGTATCCGCTGCTGCCGCGTGACATCCAGGTGGAGGACAATGTGTTTGTGGGGATGAAGGGGCCGAGCGTGTTTGATTACCTCGCGCCTGATCCGGAGGGTGAGGTGCGGAAGACGTGGCGGGAGGTGAGGAATGTGTTTGAGCGGTAGGGGGGCGGGATGGCACGGAGCTCTGAATGGGACCAAGCATTCGATGCGGAGGTTTTTAAAAAACACACTCTTGAGTTCCATATCTGCGCTTGCCATTGATGGCACTTAAGCGCCATCAGTGGACTGCTTGAAAACGCAAAGCGATCTCTGCCATGGACGAAACTGTCATTGAAAAGGTGAGCCTCTCAGCCAGGAAGGACCGTGTCATTCTCTCTTTGACACAGCCCGATCCCTGGGATGCTGAGGGAGTGATGAATTCCCTGCTGACCAGGATTGGCGGCTACATCTCGGTGATTGAATCTGGCTCTCTAGCGAGGGAACTGCCTGAAACGGAAGGGATGCCAGCCACCCTCCGAATTGTCTTCCATGAGGTGATGCCTGATAAAGCCGCCGAAAAAATGGCGCTGGTGAATGGCCGGCTGCAGGAGCGTGGCATCGGCATGGAGTTGCTGCACGTCAGCGTGGGGTATTCGTGAGTCTTGTGCCCGCTGCTGGACAGCTCCCGCCACCCATGTGCGGCGGGGCTCTTTGCAGACGCTGCTGGTGGGCGTCGGGTGTGGCGGAGTCTTGGGTTTGCTTTCCGGTTTTGATGCATTGCACCCAGGGTCGCCTCGCTGAGGCTCGGCTGACCCTGGGCTTAATTACGCAGCCCCGTTGGGGCTGGCGTGCGGCGGAGTGGAGTGGCGTAAGTGTGTTTTGATTTTGGCATCGCATGCCACATCAAGCCGCTTCTCGCCCTCAGTTCGCACTTCACTTCAATAATTCATCTGCCTATGAGATGCTTATGGATTCACTTCAGCTTTTTAAGGAGCTCCAGAGTGTATATGAGATGCTGCTTTTCCGCAGCATTAAGACCTTGCTGATTCTTCATTTTTTCAAGCATGGGCAGCAGGGATTTGGATTCAGGAGCGAAGACGGACTGGCAGGACTGAATGGCAGAGCGGCGTACGCCGAGGTCTTTGTCCTGAAGAAGTGTTTTCAGCATTTTGACCCTATACTCTTCGCCAAATAATTCGGGGGCATCATAAAAGCACCTGTCATAACCCAGTGCTGCAGCACAAGTAGCTCTCTTGGCAGCGGTTTGCGAACGGACCATGACGGACATCCACGCTATGAGAAGCTTGGGTTCTGAGTCTCTGAGAATGAGAAAAAATTGTTCATCCGTGTCATCCCAAAATTCCAGGAAAGGATCATTCTCGGCCGCGAAAGAACAGTGGAGGCATAAGACAAACAAACAGACATGAAGTAGCGGCCTGATTTTCATGAATGAGACATTATTATGGTTTAGTGTTCTGATGCACTGCGTGAACTGACCAGTTGCAGCGCAACTGGGCTACTTGGCTGGCAGCGCGTAAAACGCGCATTCGGCGAAGAAGAGTTCGGCCATGTTGAGCTTGGAGTAGTCGTAGTGGCGGAGGGCGTGCTCGATGAGGGCGCGGTTTGAGCCGTCGTGGAGGAGGGAGACGATGGCGGCGGCGGCGAGAGGGTTTCGCATGAGGCTTGCCTCATAGTGTTTGCGCTGGCCGCGCTTGGTGATATCGGCGATTTTGGCGAGCCTGGCGGCGTCTTCCTGGGTGGGCTGGGGGAACCAGGTGGAGTAAACGGCGCGCCAGTTGGCGTTGCCAAAAACTTTGGTGTCGTTGTTGTCGAAGGTCTCGTGGGCCTTGATGGCGGGGAGGGCATTCGTGGCGTTGACGGTGAGGCCGGTGCGGTAGAGGGCGTTGAGCGTTTTATCCTTTTCCATTTCGATGAGGCGGGACAGCGATGCCTGGCTGCCGACGTAGATCCAGAGCTGGGATACATCGATGTTGGCGATGGCTTCGCGGTCGTAGGGATAGCCCATGGCACAGATCTCGGCGCGTGTTTTGCCAGCGGGTGCGGGGCGCTCGGCGCGGGCTTTGTGGTAGCGCTCCAGCCAGATGGCATCGCCGGTGATTTCGTGGGTGGCGCGAAGGAGGTAGAGGTAGCGGACGGCATCGCGGAAGAGGTGGCCGGTGAAGCCGCCGCGGAAAGTGCCTTTAAAATCGCCTTCGCAGGGGATGCGCCACTGGGTGGCCTCCAGGGCAGTGGCGACTTCTTTGACCTTGGTCACGATTTGCTGGCGCTCTGCGGCGGTGGGGATGGTGCTTTTCAAATAGGCGTGCAGGCCGAGGAACCAGGGGTGGGTTTGATCGTCTGAGCTGAGCGGGTAGTGGCAGACGCCATCGGTGCCGATGCCGCGTGCGATGAAGCCGGGGACATCGGAGACGGAGGCGCATTTGATGAGGCCCTGGGCGAGGCGGCGGCATTGCTCCGCATCGGCTGCGGCACCGCTGCGGCGGGCGCGCTCGCACATGGCGGGGAGATACATGCCGGTGAACATGGGGCCGTTTTCGATGGGGCTCCACCAGCCGATGGCATTGGGCCGGCCGAGCTTGCAGTCTTCGGGAGTGGGAAGTTCGCCCACGAAATCGCGGATGATGCCGTGGGGATCGACGAAGCGGCGCCAGAGTTCGGTGTGGGCCTGATCTATGGCCTGGGGGAGCGTGGGCGCGGGTGCATCGGCGGCGGGCAGCAAGTGTGATGCGAGCAGCAGGACGGTGAGTGCGAGGCGGAGTGTGACTGTGTGATTTAAGTGCATGCTGGGAAGGTGAAGACGAGGGCGTGCTGGCGAGTATGAATCAGCGGGAGGCGGTGGCTGCACCGAGGAAACGCGCGGCGTTTTCCACCACGCGGAGCGGCTCGGCCTGCAGAAAGACGGGGTAGGTTTCGTGGCCGGGGCGGAAGTAGAAGACGCGGCCTTTGCCGACCTGCCACACGCAGCCGCTGCGGAAGTGCTCGCCTTTGTCCCACTTTTCCTCAAACACGACTTCGTCCGGCGCGGGCACGTGGAAGGGCTCGCCGTACATCTCGGTCTGCGGGATGTCCCACTGCGCGGGCAGTCCGGCGGCTATGGGGTGCTGCGGCAGCAGGGTGGTGAGATGGCCCGGCGCGCCATCGGCGCGATACACGGGGAACACGCACTGCGGCAGCGTGAGCTTCAATGCGCCGCCTTCCAGTGGCTCGACAAACGGTGTGATGCGCGCGGCGCGGCCGAGGACTTTATAATAGGGCTGGTCATTCACATACTCCCACTTGGCGGCAGCGCGCTGCGCCTCGGGCAGCTGTGCGAGCGCATCGGCCTTGGAGCGCTCCTGCATGAGGCGGACAAAGGGCTTGGCCCAATGCGAGGAATGCAGGGCGATGAGCGAGAGCCTGCCCGCAAGCACGCGCTGCACCACGGCCTCCATGCGTGCGTCGTTCTGCTCCTTCACACGGCGGTGGCTCCAGAAGACGAGGACATCGGTGGCATCCAGCGTGGCATCGCTGAGGCCCTGCTCTGTGTCATCGAGCCGCGCGGTCTTCACCACGAGGCCCGGCTGTTTTTCCAGATGTGCCGCGATGGTTTCGCCGAGGAATTTTTCGCCATAGGCCTTTTTTTGCTCCGGCTGCTGCTCATCCCAGACGAGGACGCGGATGTCTGCGGCGGAGGCGGTGACTGAGAGGGCGAGGGCGAGGAGCAGGAGAGACTTCATGGGCAAGAGGCGGGCATCACAGTGCTTTTTAAAAGGAGAGTGCGGAATGGAAGGAGCGTGAGATTTATTTCAAGGGCTCGAATTCGATTTCGATCCGGCCATTGGGGCTGGCTTCGACATTGCAGGTGATCTGCCAGCGCTGCGTGGCGGCATTCCAATCCGTCTGCCAATGCTCGATGGCTTTGCCATTCACAAGCAGGCGCTGGCTGCGTGGCTGGGTGAGTCCGGTGAAGGTGACGGGGATGTGGCCGATGCCGCCGGTGAGGCTGACCTGGGCGCGCTGTTTATCATCCACAGCGATGACGAGCGGATACGGCTTCACGAGGGTGCCGTGCTTGACTTCGGGCTTGAGCGCATTGCCTGCGGCTTCGCGCTGCACGGGCTTCCAGGTGTCGGCATCGTGGGAGAGCATGTCGCGCAGCGCGGCATCCGGGCCGTAGTAGGCGGCGGTATCGGCGGGAAAGACGACGAGCTCCAGATCGGCCTCGACGAAATCGCCGGACTGCAGGGCATCGAGTCCGGGCGGTGGGGCGAGTTCGAGGCTGTTGTGGTGGTTGCCTTTGCCCCACTCGGTGCAGAAGGAGGAGAGATGCGGCGCGGCGGGCTTGCCGCCAAGCACGGCGCGCCAGGAGCGCAGGATGAGCCCGCGGCTTGCGGCTGCATGGCCCTTGGTCAGCAGCGCGCGCTCCACGCCATGCACCGAGATCCATGCGCCTGCACCGGTGAGGGGCAGGGCGGTGCGGTCATACTCGTCCTTGGCGCGGCGCGGCTCCCATTCTTCGCGCAGGCCGGTGACATCGCCGATGGCGACCCGACGTGCGGGGACGGTGTTGTAAAAATCCGCGCCGAGCTGGAAGAACGCGAGCCGTTTCCACCTCACCGGCTGGCGTACCACGTAGCGCAGGTGGATGAAGGTGCGCAGGTGATCATTCGCCGCAGGCACGGAGACATCCATCTGCGCGGCGATCTCTCCGCCGCTGGATTCTTCGCTGTAGCTCACGTTCGTGAGGCAGGGGCCGTGGGAGTGGTAGTTTGTGCGCGTTGCTTTCATCGGCTGGTAGCGGCCATCGGCATCCATCCACATGAGAAAATCGCCGCCGCCGCAATTCTCCGCCCAGCCCCAGGGTTTGGCGGCGGGCTCGTGCGGCAGTGTCATGAGCGGGCGCACATCAGTAATGAAGCAGCGCCGCTGCACGCGCCCGGGCTCAAAGCAGATGCTTTCGCCAAAGCTGCCCACGGCGGCCTGATCCCAGAACTGATTGTGCCCCCAGCCGATGAGGCTGAGCTGCGCATGCGATGCCGCGCACACACCGCCGTAGCGCGCATGAACCATCTGGAAGACCAAGTCGCGCTTCGACTTCGGCGGCACACGCACATACGCGAAGCCATGAAACCACGGCCCCTCATGCTGCAGCACACCTTTCTCCGGGCGCTGGTGCCAGTTCTTTGAAAGCTGAACGGGCAGCCCGGTGGGTGTGCCATCCGGATCGCAGAGCATGGGCTGGAAGCCGGTGATGGTCAGGTGCTTTTGCTGCGTGAACATCAGGCGCGCCACCGTGGGGGTGTCTGCATCATTGCGCAGCGTCACGCGGTGGCGGTCCACGCGATCGAGGTGCTCCTCGGGGTAATACGTGCGTGAGGCATTGCTCCAGGGCTGCTCTGGCAGCGCGAGACGGTGGCAGCCCAGCGCTGCATCAAACTCCACTGGAAGCTCCGACTCCACCACGGCGGTGGAGGCCGCGCTCACCGCCTCCAGCAGTACCGACTTGCTGCCTGTGCTCGTCTTGCCGCCATGGCGCAGCTCCAGTGTTTCACTGCCATCGCACTCCAGGCGAAAGGCGAGCCGATCCGGCCATGTGGTGATCTCCAGCCGCGCATGGCCGGCCCATTCGCGGCCTTCCGCATCGGCGAATTTCAGATCCTCGATGACGACACGCTGGAAAAAGCGCCCGCACTCCACGAAGCGCACCGGTTGGAAAAATTCATCCTTGGGCGCCGCGTGGCCGGTGCAGCTATAGCGTCGTCCTGCGGAAACAATGGCGCAGTCCCACTCGCCAGTCAGCGGGCGCACGTGCTGGGTGTCGAAGAGCAGCTTCTCGCTGCCAAACTGGAAGGCCAGAGTTTCGCTTTTGGGTGGCAGGCTGCTGTTAAAAACCTTGGGCGCGCCATCCACCCACCAAAGCTGCACGCCGTCCTCCGTGCGTGGCATCCAGTCCGCTGGTGCAGTCTGTGCGGCGGTTTGCAGGACCACCACTGACAGCAAGGTAAATAGAGTGACGGTGAACGGGGGGTGATTCATGGGAATGGATGAACGCACGCCATAGCGCAGGATGAGGCGCACTCAAATGATTGAGCGTGCCTGAGGGGTATTCCATGACTGCTTGCTGCAAAGGGCGAACACTTCAGCGGCCGCCGACAAGCGGGGCAAGCAGTGGCTGCAATCGCGCGGCATAAACGCTGTAGCCAGTGGAAGAGAGGTGGACGTTGTCCGGGGTGAAAAGGGCGGGCTTCAAGGTGCCGTCGGGGTTGGTGAAGTCGCTCCACAGATCGAGCACTTTCACCTTGGGATCGCTTTCGAGCTTGAGAGGATCGAGGGCGGCGTTGGTCTTTTGGATGTCTTCGTAAAAGGGCGTGCCGGGAGCGTTGGCAGGCAGGATCTTGGCCACGATGATGGCGGCGGCGGGGAATTTTTCACGCAGGTTTTTCATGCACATCTCGATGCCTTTGGCGGCGGCTTCGATCCCGGTCTCGGGGGTGAAGAACATGTTGTTGTTGCCGATCATGAGCACGATGGCCTTCGGCTGCAGGCCTGCGACGCCGCCGTGATCGAGCCGCCAGAGAACGTTCTGCGTCTTGTCTCCGCCGATGCCGATGTTGACGGTTTTGAGGGCGGGGAAGTGCTTCTTCCATGAATCACCCCACTGGATGGTGATGCTGTCGCCGACGAGCAGCACATCGATGCCACCCTGATTGGCCTGCACGCTCTGCACATGCGCCTCATGCAGCTTCAGCCAGGCATCTCCGCCGAAGAAGCCTGCGCTGGGCACCACGGGCCAGAGCTGTGGCAGGTGCTTGTTCGACTCACGGCCGGGGCGGCGCTCATGCTCGGGCTTGGTCACGTAGGCTTTCTCCTCCGCCGTGAGCGGCCAGCCGGTTTTTTGCGGTTCTGCAGTGACGTGGGGGTAGTCGAGGGCTTGCGCGGTGAGGGCGGCGAAGAGTGAAAGCAGGCAGGGGAATTTCATCAGATGAGATAACGAAATGGCTGCGGGAATTTTGACATGGAGGTTCTGCGATTGTGGTGCTTTACGGTGGGTCACTTCCGCTGAAACTGCGGACTCTGCACCAAGGCCACGATGAACTCACGAAGGGTGAAATCCTTTTCCTTCGCGAGTTTGACGATGCTCTTCGCCAGCTCTTCGTCGGTGAAGCCGTAGGGACGGCCGAGGGCGTATTCGATGAGGGCCTCGGTGAAGCCTTGGGCGAAGTTTTCGCTGCGGGCGGCGATGAGGTCGCGGAGATCGAAGTAGGTCTTGAAGGCGGGGCCGTTGAAGAGCTGGCCGGCGGGGTCGATGGGCCAGTCTTTTTTGGTTTTGGGGTCGTGATCGACATCGCGCCATTTGCCGGCGGCATTGAAGTTTTCGAGACCGAAGCCGATGGGGTCGATCTTGCGGTGACACTGGAGGCACTGCGGCTGCTCCTGGTGCGCGAGGAGGCGGTCGTGCGGGCTGATGGGCTTGTTCGCGAGGCGGTCGAGCTGCGGCACATTGGGCGGTGCGGGCGGCGGCGGGTTGTGGAGGAGTTTGCGCAGCACCCAGGCTCCGCGCTCGACGGGGCTGGTGCGTTCGCCGTTGCTGCCCATGGCGAGGATGGCGGCCATGCCGAGCAATCCTCCGCGCGGTGAGTCTTTGGGCAGCGTGACCTTTTGAAACGCATCGCCGCTGACGCCATCGATGCCGTAGTAGGTGGCGAGGAGGCCGTTGATGAAAATTTCATCGCTCTTGAGCAGCTTCGAAAGGCTGCCGCGCTGGCGCAGGAGGTGAGCGAAGGTTTCATAGACTTCGCGGCGTGCTGCGGCTTTGGCGCTTTCGTCGAAGTCGCGGAACTGCTTGGTGTCGAACTGGAAGAATTCGAGGCGGTCCATGCCGAGCCACTGGTGCACAAAGCCGCTGACGAATTCGTCGGCCTTGTCGCTGGCGATCATGCGATCCACCTCGCGGGCGAGGATGTCTGGCTTGGTGAGGTCGGCGGCGAGGAGTTGTTCGTCCGGTGGTGCGCTCCAGAGGAAGTAGGAGAGGCGGGAGGCGAGTTCGGGAGGTGACAGGGAGCTCTGCCTTTCATCTTTCACGCCCGGCCTTTTACCAACCGCTTCTTTGGGTAAAAGATTTGGGGAAAAAGATGGGGAACCGATTTCCTGAAGATACAAAAACCCCGGTGAGGCCAGAATCACGCTCAGCGGTTCTTTGAGCGCTGCTTCGTGAGCATCGCCTGCTTTGCGCCGCACTTCGTAGAGAGCGGTGAGTTTGTCCACAAAGGCTGCTGAGGGCTTTTTGCCGCGAAAAGCTCGCTCGGCGAAGTTTTCGAGCACGGTGCGCGCATTCGTGTCTCCGGTGGCAATCACGGGTTTCACCTGCGAACCGGCTTCGGCCTTGTTCAGCGGGCCTTCGTATTCGATCCAGTCGATCCATAGAACGGGATCGCGTTGTTTGGTGTCGGTGATCAGCCGTGTGCGGCCTGGTAGGCTGATGGTTTCCTTTTTCAGCGGGCGCTTCTCCATGAGGATGAATTTGCGCGGACCGCCGGGGCGTACCTGGAAGGGCAGCTCGATGAGCTCGGGCTTTTCGAGCGTGCCGGTGATCTGCTTGCTGGTGAGGAAGGTGCGGTCGTCTTTGTCGATGGGGCTGGCCTCGACGAAATTGAGAAACGCGCGCTCAGCCGGCATGTCTGGCACGCAGCCTACCTTCACACGCATGACGTAGTCGCCAGTGGCGATGGCGGCGGGCAGGTCGATGGCGTATTCGCAGGTCTCCTGCACGGTGTTGTCGAGAAAGAGGCCGGTCTTTGACAACGGGCGGTCAAGGTACTGCTGGAACCAGCGGTTGTTTTGATCCCACACGACCTTGGCAAATTCGGCATGGGATTTGTCGGTGAAGCCGAAGTCCTTCAGCCTGGCCTCGTCGCCACCGGCTGCTTTCCATTTCCCGTATTGCTCATTGAGAAACTGGTAGCGCTTGTGACCGCGCTCCACCTCCGCACGGCGGGATTCGGGCTCGATGTGCTGCACTTTCGAGATGGGTGCTTGTTTCACCAGCGGGCCCTCCCATTCCACCCAGTCGATCCACAGCGCGGATGGCGGGCCGAGTTTCGTTTCTTTGCGCGCAGCGGTGTAGATTTCGTGATCGAGCTTCACATCGCGCTTCTCACGCAGCACAAAGGTGCGCGGGCCATCGGCGCTGATGCTCACGGGCACTTCGATGATCTGCGGTGCATCGGTGCTGCCGCTGATCTGAAAAGTCTGCAGCAGGCTGAAGTCCTCGGCTCCGGCCTTGCGACTGCCGAGCGCGACGAAGTGCCGCTCTTTGGGCGTGCCCTTTACCGCGCCGATGCGGAAGCGCAGGAGGTAGTCTCCGGGCGCGGCATTCTCGAGTTCGTGCTTGGTTTTCATCCAGCCGGAAGGCTGGTCCGGCGGCAGGGTGATGACTTCTTCGGTGTGGACGTTGTAGATCGTGAGATAAGCGCCGGTCTTGGTGAGCGGATCATTCAGGTAGCGCTCAAAGCTGGGTCCGTGCTCCTCGAATACTTTCACACGAAACTTCGCCTCCACCTCGTCGGGGATGCCTTTCTGCGGCTTGCCTGTGGAGAGGTAGGTTTTCGCGGCCTCGTTGCCGCCTTTGAAGTAGCCGTTGTAAGTGCCGCCAACCATCGCGTTGGCATGCAGCTCCACCTCGCGGCGCTCTTTGATGGTCTTGGCGACGGGATTTGCTGCATTCGCACTCGCCACCTCGATCCAGTCAATCCACAGCGCGAACTCCGGCCCGATGCCGTTGCGCTTCTTCGCTTCGGCGAAGATGCGATGCGCGACCTCCTCGGACTCGTAGCTGCCTTTCTCCTGGAAGAAAAAGCCGTGGCCGTTCACTGGCGAAAACTTCAGCGGAATCTCCAGCACCTGCGGCTTTTCCATGGTGCCGGTGATCTGATGGCTGCTGGTCACCGCGCGCACACCGGTGTCGTGCTGCGAGCCAAACTCCACGAAGTGCCGCTCCTTGGGCGTGTTGCTCGTGGAGGCGATGCGCACACGCACCACGTAGTCGCCTGCGGGCCAGTCGCCAGGGATGCGAAAGGGCTGATACGGATTCGCGAACACATCCTCGATGGTCAGGAAGCTGCCCGTCTTCGCCGCTGGATGCGCCAGATAAGCACGCTGCTGCGGCACGGAATGCACCCAGTTCCGCCGACCTTGCTCGTCTGCATGCACTGCATCCGAGAAGCCAAACTCCGCTGGTGAAGGCGCGCCTTTGATCCTCTGCCACGCGAAGAAGAGATGCGTCGCATCACCCTTCTTCTCCGCGCGGATCTGCGCGACGACATCCGCATTCTCAGGCCTCGTCGCCGTCGCATTCACCGCCGTCGTCCACTTCTCGTAGCGCTCATGCGCATCCGTGCGCTCCTTCAGCGATACCGCGATGCGAGCATTCCTCGCCTCCGCCTCCACATGCATCAGGCGCGGCTTGGTCGGCGTGGGCGTGATGAACCGCGCGAAGTGCTCGTCGAGCGCCTGACGTCCGAGCGCAAGGTATTGCTCAAACTGGTCCGACGACATGAACAGCGATGAACCCACGGTGTCGAATGTTCCAGCGCCACCATCGGCTGGCAGTTCGTTCACACGCAGGTCCACGCCGAGCAGATCGCGCAGGGTGTTTTTGTACTCACGCCGGTTCAGGCGGCGCATGGCGATGTTTCCGCCCGAGTCGCCCAGGCGGCCCCGTGCGGTGACGAGCGTGCGGGAGAGGTTGTCGAGGAAATCGGTCTTCGCGTCGGGTGTAGGCTGCTTTTCATCCTCGGGCGGCATGTCGCCTGAGTTGATGGAGTTGAGCACCTTTTGCCAGAGATCCGCGCGCTCGACTGAGTCCAAGGTGAAGGCGATGTCATCGAGACGGACCTTGCCTTTTTGCTTCTCGGCATTGTGGCAGCTGAGGCAGTAATCTTTGAAGAAAGCGCGGTGCTTGGAGTCGAGCTCAGCGTGGGGTGCGTCGGCGGCGTGAGAGGGCAGGGCACCCAGAAATGACAGCACGAGTGGGGCGAATGATCGCTTCATCAGGGCAGGAGAGACGAGTTAAGCGATGAGTTGTTTCACCACGCCGGAGCTGTCGCCGTGGCGTTCTGCATTGATGCCCATGCCGTTGAGCAGTGTGAGCCACACGTTGGCGAGCGGTGTGTCTTTGGGCAGGACGAGGTGATGGCCGAGCTTGATGTTGGCTGCGCCGCCGGTGAGGAGGGTGGGGCAGTTGTCCAGGAAGTGGATGGAGCGGATGTTGCTGCCATAGGCGAGGCAGGTGTGGTCAAAGAGGCTGCTGCCATCGGCTTCCTTGGTGGCTTTGAGTTTGTCGATCAGGCCGGCGAGGAGCTCGCTCTGCGTAGTGTCGCGCTTCTGCGAGGCCGCCATGCGGTCGCCGGGCGAATAGTGGCTCATGTCGTGTGGGGCGACTTTGAGGGCGAGGCTTTGCAGCAGCGTGCCCACGGGCTGCCGGTAGGTGAGCACGCGGGTGCTGTCCGTCTGCAAGGCGGCGATGATGAGGTCATACATCACTTTGATTTCTTCTTTGCCTGCGAGGCCTTCTTTGGGTTCACTGATCGGTGGCTTGGTCTTTGGCACGCTGAGCCATTGCTCGTCCTTGCCGAGGCGCACCTCGATGTCGCGGATGCTTTGGTAGTATTCGTCGAGCTTGTCGATGTCGGTCTTGGTGAGGCCTTGCTGCACGCGTTTGGCATCCTCCTGCACGGCATCGAGCACGCTGCGCTTTTGCGCGAGCATCGCCTGGCGCTCGCTCAGCGGCGTGGTGTCATTGGAAAAGAGACGGTGAAAAGCGGCGACGGGATTTTCCAGGCCCGCCAGCGGTTTGCCGCGCACATCCCACGCCATGGAAAGACCGGGACCATGGCCCGAGTTTGCCACATCGGGCGAGTTGAGCTGGATGGAGGCATAGCGGGTGTCCTGGCCCAGGTGCGCCGCCGCGACCTGATCTGCGCTGATGCTGTTGTGAAAGCTCTGCCCGGGCTCGGCATAGCGGTTTGCGCCCGTTAGCCAGAAGGTGCTGCCCCAGTGCGCTTCGTTGGCGTATTTGTTGGAGCAGCCCTGTACGACGGTGATGTCCTTCTGATGCCTGGCCAGCGGCTTGAGCCCTTCGGAAAGTTCCCATGCGGCACCGGTTTTTTTCACATCGGGAAACCAGGTCTCATTGGTGACACCCCAGCCGAAACCGAGGAAGACCATGCGCTTTGGCGGCGTGACGGTCTTGGGCGCGGCAAAAGCCTTGAAGCCGATGGATTCGAGCGCGGGCAGCGTGATGAGCGCGGACGAGCTGCGGAGAAAGTGACGGCGAGTGTTCATGGGGGAGCAGTGATACGCTGGAACAGGACCGGTTTGAACAGCAGAAGCTGACCGGCCCCTGCTTATCTTTGAGCCAGACGCACAGGCAGTGCGGGCTGGGGGGCGAAGAGTGAAAGCAGGCAGGGGTATTTCATCAAATGGGATTACGAAATGGCTGCGGGGAATCTCGACATGGGATGGCTAGATTTTTGGAACTTTTGGATGAGGAATTGTGATGCCAGGCCGCTTCTC
>NZ_JBIPNG010000623.1:0-3223 GCF_044373815.1 Prosthecobacter sp.
GCCCCCCTTCCCCATCCCCACCCCCTGGGCCTACAAGAACTGGGCCGACTCCAAGGAGATACCCAGCATTCTTTACGCACCGCAGCTTTGCCCATGGGGTGCCATGTCGAATGATCTGGAGCGGCCCGTTTTCCAAAAACACCTGCTCCTGCCCACGCTGAAAACCTGGCTGCTTGAGCAAAGCGAGGTCCACGCTGCCCTGATGTCCGGCTCCGGCAGCACCATGTTTGCCATCACTGAAACACCGGCTCAGGCGGCAGAACTGGCCGTCAAAGCCCGAGAATGGTGCGGCGAGACTTCCTGGGTTCAATCCACCATGACGGCGGCGGCTTAGCAGCACCGGCTGAAAAGATTGAGGCCGGGCGGCTCCCGATTCCGCCCGGCCTCTGGTTTGTTAAACCTCAACTTGGCCCTGCGGTGAAGCAGGGGTTTTAGTCAACAACCAATCACTCTCAAGACCCAGTCTATGGAGGGCTGAAATCCCCGCATTTACTGTACCCGGGTTAGTGAGGGGTAGTTGGCAGAGTGTTGAAAAATGATGAAAATATTTTTGCTGACGACTGTTCTCCTTATCCGCCCATGCCCGAACTCCCCCCACTGACCGACCCCGAACGTGCGATTTATGAATGGCAGATGTGGGTGCCCGGCGTGGGTGAGGAAGGCCAGCGAAAGCTCAAAGGAGCCTCGGTGCTGATCTCCCGCGTCGGCGGTCTGGGCGGTCTGGTGGCGCTGGAACTCGCTGCGGCGGGTGTGGGAAAACTGGTGCTCGCCCACGGTGGCGATCTGCAGCCGTCAGATTTGAACCGCCAGCTGCTGCAAACACACGATCACATCGGCAAACCGCGCATGGATTCCATCGTGCGCCGCCTGCAGGAACTCAATCCTCGCTGTGAAATCGTGGGCATCGCGGAAAACGTGTCCCCGGCAAACGCCGATGCGCTGGTGGGTCAGGCGGACTTCGTGGTGGATGCCGCGCCACTGTTTCAGGAGCGGCTGGCTTTGAACGCCGCCGCCATGCGTGCTGGCAAGCCAATGGTGGAATGCGCCATGCACACGCTGGAAGCCAGCGTGACGACCTTTATGCCCGGCAAAACAGGCTGCCTTGCCTGCTACGTTCCTGAAGTGCCTCCCACGTGGAAGCGTCAGTTCCCCGTGTTTGGCGCGGTGTCAGGCACGGCCGCCTGCCTCGGGGCCATGGAGGTCATCAAGCTGATCACCGGCATCGGCGAGACGCTTTGCGGGGTGCTGCTCTCCATGGATCTCTCCACGATGCAGTTCCGCAAGATTCGTCTGCCGAAGCGGGACGACTGCGTGGTGTGCGGCTGATTTATTTCGCCACGAAATCGACCACGCAGACTTTATCGAGCAGCGGCTTGAGCTTGGCAACAAAGGCCGAATGCTCTGGATGCGGGAGGTATACGTCAAGGCCCGCCTTGTCTTTGAAGGTGACGAGGAAGCAATGCGTGAAGCCGTCGTTGAGTCCTTCCGGGCTCACATTGGTGCCCCATTCAAACGCGGTGACCGTGTTGACCTTCTTGGTGAGTTCGATGAAGGCGTTTTCAATGCCCTGCACTTCGGCTGGTGTCGCGCTGTCCTTGAACTTGAAGAACACAACGTGTCGGTAGGGGGCGTCTGCGGCGGTGGCGAGGGTGGTCATGGCGGAGAGGAGAATGGCGAGAGCAAAGAAGGCGGCTTTCATGGTGCGCGAGAATGTCGCAAAGAGCACTTTACGTCAACGCCTCAAACAGGTTGCGCCGTGGCATCGTGCATGCTCCTTAACAACTAATATGAGCCATTGGGACCGCTTTCAAAAACACTTTGTTCGTTACTCCAACCTGGGATTCTCCATCGACATCAGCCGCATGGCTTTCGAGGATGACATCTTCAGCAAAATGGCACCCCGCATCGAGTCCGCCTACAAGGCGATGATCGAGCTCGAAGCCGGAGCCATCGCCAATCCGGATGAGCAGCGCATGGTCGGCCACTACTGGCTGCGAAACGCCCGCCTCGCCCCCAATGACGCGCTTCAGCATGAAATCAGCGAGACCCTCGCTGCCACGCTGAAATTCGCTGCTGATGTTCACGCCGGAGTGATCAAGGCCGCCAATGGCCAAAAGTTCACCCGCGTGCTCGTCGTGGGCATTGGTGGTTCGGCGCTCGGCCCACAGCTCGTGGCGCATGCCATCACCCCGGCCAATCCGCCGCTGGCCATCTCCTTCCTCGACAACACAGATCCGGACGGCATCGACCGCGTGATGGCCCAGATCGGTGATGAACTGGCCACGACTCTCACCATCGTGATTTCCAAGTCCGGCGGCACCAAGGAAACGCGTAACGGCATGCTCGAAGCCGAAACCGCCTACAAGGCCGCTGGGCTTGACTTTGCCAAGCATGCCGTCGCCGTAACAGGCGTAGGCAGCGAACTGGACAAGCATTCCACCGCCCAGGGCTGGCTGACCCGCTTCCCCATGTGGGACTGGGTGGGCGGACGCACCAGCCTCATGAGCGCCGTGGGCACTCTGGCCGCCGCGCTGCAGGGCGTGGATGTGCTTCAGTTCCTCGCCGGAGCCGCAGCCATGGATGTGGAAACACGCCAGCGCCCTGCCATCGAAAACGCTGCAATGCTGCTGGCTCTGATGTGGCACCAAGCCGGCAAAGGCCAGGGCCTGAAGGACATGGTCGTGCTGCCCTACAAGGATAGGCTGGTTCTCTTCAGCAAGTACCTCCAGCAGCTGGTCATGGAAAGCCTCGGAAAAGAGCACGATCTGAACGGTGCCGTGGTGAACCAGGGCATCGCCGTCTATGGCAACAAAGGCAGCACCGATCAGCATGCCTATGTACAGCAGCTCCGCGATGGCGTGAACAATTTCTTCGTCACCTTCATCGAAGTGGCCAAATCCCGCGACACCGCTTCCCTTGAAGTCGATCCCGGTTTCACCACCGGCGACTACCTTCAGGGCTTCCTGCGCGGCACCCGCAAGGCGCTGGCAGAAAAAGGCCGTGAATCCATCACTCTCACGATCCCCGAGCTCAACGCCTTCACCCTGGGAATGCTCATCGGTCTGTTTGAGCGCGCCGTCAGCTTCTACGCCAGCCTGGTCAACATCAATGCCTACCACCAGCCCGGTGTGGAGGCAGGCAAAAAAGCCGCCACAGACTTCCTGACTCAGCTTGCCAAGGTGCGCGCTGCACTCACCGACACGGGCCGCACGGCTGATGAAGT
>NZ_JBIPNG010000200.1:0-11102 GCF_044373815.1 Prosthecobacter sp.
GTAGTCCTGAGGCTCCTCTTAATCAGGCAATCGGAGCGACAGATGACGAAGAGGAGCCTCAGGACTACCAGGAGATGATGCTGGCCGCGATGAGCAAGCGGAAGATGGGCAAGAACGCCTCTTTCTTTGCCTTCACGGCCACACCAAAGCCCGCGACCTTGGAGAAGTTCGGCAGGCAGAATGAAAGCGGTGGGTTTGATCCGCATGACCTCTATTCGATGAAGCAGGCCATCGAGGAGGATTTTATCCTCGACGTGCTGGCGAACTACACGACCTACAAGAGCTACTACGAGGTGCAAAAGTCCATCGAGGATAATCCGCGTTTCGAGACGGCGAAGGCCCAGAAAAAGCTTCGCTCTTACGTGGAGGCGCATAAGCAGACGATCGGCACCAAGGCAGCCCTGATGGTGAATCACTTCATGGACCATGTGGTGAAACCGAAGAAGCTCAAAGGTCAGGCTCGTGGTATGGTCGTGACGCGCAATATCGAATGTGCTATCCGTTACTACCATGCCATCCGCAAGGAACTGGAGGCCGCAAACGCCAATTTCCTGCCCATCATCGCCTTTTCCGGCAAGAAGACAGTGGATGGTATCGAGCATACTGAGGACAGCCTGAACGGTTTCCCTGAGAAAGAGATTCGTGAGCGCTTAAAGCAGCCCGGCTACCGCCTGCTGGTAGTGGCAAACAAGTTTCTGACCGGCTTCGATGAGCCTCTGTTACATACGATGTACGTCGACAAGAAGCTCCAAGACGTGCTAGCCGTGCAGACGCTTTCCCGCTTGAACCGCTGCAATCCGAAGATGGCCAAGCAGGACACCTTCATTCTCGACTTCTACAACACTGCCGCCGACATCAAGGCTGCTTTCGATCCCTTTTACACGGCCACCTCACTGAGCGAGCCAACTGACATCAATGTCCTGCACGATTTGAAGGAAGCACTGGACGATGAAGAAATCTACAACCAGCTCGATGTGGACTACTTCAATGAGCTGTTCTTCAAGAAAGCTCCTGTGGAGCAACTGCATCCGATCATCGACCACGTCGTTGCCCGCTTTGATCTGATCGAAATCGAGGACGACAAAATCGACTTCAAGATTAAAGCGAAGCAATTCGTGAAGATCTATGGTCAGCTCGCCTGCATCATTCCCTTTGAGAGGATTGAATGGGAAAAGCTACACTGGTTTCTGAAATTCCTGATCCCCAAGCTCAAAGTGAGGGACAAAGACAAGGAGGAGCTGGATGCTTTGCTGGAGAGTGTTGACCTCTCAACCTATGCCCTGGAGCGTGTGCATTTAAATGAGAAGGTGGTCCTGGATGCCGCCCCCTCAGCTCTGGAGCCGCAAAACCCGAACGTGCGTGGACATCATGGCGGGGAGGAGGAGAAGTCACCACTCGATGAGATTATCGTCGCCTTCAATGAACGCTGGTTCAGTGCGTGGAGTGCCACACCAGACGAGCAGCGTGTGAAGCTGGTGAACATCGTCGAGCGTGTGAAGCAAAGTTCCGACTACGAAAAGCAGGTGGTCAACAATCCAGATGAGCAGAACAAGAAGCTCGCCCTGGAAGCGCTGATCAATCAAGCTGTTCTGGCCCAGCGTAAAACCGACATGGAGCTTTACATGTTGCGGCAAGATGAGGCTTTCAAACAAGCCTTCAACGAAACCATCATGCGCATCCTCTCGATTCAGGAGAAGTCGAAGGCTGCGTAGCGAAGTGCATCGTGTAGGATCCTTGCCGGCATGACCAATCTTCAACGAATCAAAGATTTACTGCTCGCGAAGCCAGGTCTTTGCGATGACTGCATCTCATCCGATCTTGGAATTCATCCGAGACAAAAGGTTAATTCACTTTGCATACGCAGCGTCTCAGACATCCATCGTCTGAAGAGTCAATGTGCTGGTTGCCATAAAAGTAAAATGATCAACGAGATCGGCCTTGATCATTTGCTTCCAACCACGTCAACAGAACCCAGGATTCAGCGACAGGGAAAGAAGCGGGAAATCAATTATCTGAGGGAACATGATCTCAGTGAGAGATTCAATGCATCGCTTGTGACGACGCTAAATATCCCCCTTGAAGATTACTATGGCCGTTTGAGTTTCGATGATTTGCTCTGTCTGAAGGAGGGGCTTGCTCGCGTCCACGAAATAATTACGCTCAAATTGACCTTTGCCATGGTTGATTGGATTGCTCGTCAATTTTCAATGTCTGACGAAGACCACGACGAGCTGAAAAAGAAGGTGAACCATATCCATCCCAACGCTTCCGGCTTTGATATTGACCTAAATGAGCCAAACATCATCGCAGAAATCAAAGGCACCATCCCTGTAAACAAGAGCCACACATTTGGATCAGCTCAGCTCAAGGGACTCACTGCCGATGTGTTTCAAATGCTAGGACAGCCAGCTCCAAACAGGCGCGAAGGTGAAATTCCATCGAAAAATAAGATCAAGCGTGCCGAACGAGAATCCGCCATCAAGTTTCTCTGCATGTACGATTCGCCAAAAGTGAGATCTGCCGCTAAAAAATGGAGCACGAACTTGATGAGGCACCCTGACTGGAAGCCGATTCAGTCTTGTAAAATTCTGAACATGTCAGAAGGCAGTGACCTTTCGCCTGACGTCATTTACATGGTCTTCGTCAACCCGGAAGCATCAATGTCTGCTACGCCGAAATGATGGTTTTCGATTCTCAAAAGATTGTCCCCCACAGAGCCAACATGCTAACCCTGACAACGAACGCACAAATCCGAGAAGCCATCCAATCAGTTCTTTCCAGAACTGATGTCAGGCGTGTTGTTCTGAGTGGCTTTGTCGGCGAGGGTGCAGAAAAACTGACCCCAAAGCCGAAGGGAGTCGAGGTATATTGCTGGGATCGGGAGGGATGCACTACCGATTGCACCCATTGAAAATATGCTTCCGTCCTTGGGCGAATGCTGCTAAACGAAACGGCAATTATTCACATCATCTGCACGGGTATGAAGATCAAAATCGAAAAAGGCAAACCTCCATCGGGTCATAAGTTTCGCGAGGTGATGGAAGCACTCACGAATGGCAAAAGCATCATCTACCAATTCGTCGATGATAAGGACAAGGCAGATTTTCTTGCCTCATCGGCTGACAAATGTGCCAAGATCGGAATGGTTGCAGGTTCACTGGTTGGCTCTGTGGTCAGCCTGTTCGTTGGTTTTCAAACTGGTGATGTGAGTATGGCAATAGCTGCGCTTGAAGCATGTGTTCAAATTGGCGCTTCACTTGGATATGGCATCGGGATCATTTGGGCGCTCATCACATGGCATCTGCAGCACCAATTCAAAAAAGAACCATTATGGGACTGGTTTGGGCTTGCTCCGAATCGCGTGAGAGTGTCGCTGGCTTTAGCTTGAGTCTGGAGGGGGTAGGATAACACCCCAGTGCATGCAACTGCGCTCCTGCTAATTTGCTCGATGCGCACAGCAGAACTGACTCAGACTTTGAACCACGAGCAATGAGCAATCTCATCGTAATGAAAATCTTAATCGTCTTAACCTCGCACAGCGAGTTGGGTGACACTGGCAAGAAAACCGGCTTCTGGGTGGAGGAGTTTGCAGCCCCCTATTATGAACTGGCGGATGCCGGGGCGGAGATCACTCTGGCTTCGCCCCAAGGCGGGCAGCCGCCGATTGATCCCAAAAGCCAGGAGGCTGAGGCTCAAACCAAATTTACACAGCGGTTCGACAAGGATGAACCGCTCAAACAGAAACTCGCGCACACCTTGAAATTGAGCAGCGTCAAGGCTTCCGATTATGACGCGGTTTTCTATCCAGGTGGCCATGGCCCTTTGTGGGATCTGACCAAGGATGCTCACTCGATCGCCTTGATCGAAGCCTTTCATCAACAAAACAAACCCATAGCCTTGGTGTGTCATGCGCCGTGTGCCTTGCTCAACGTCAAATTGCCCAATGGCGACCTTTTGATAAAGGGAAAGAACGTGACTGGGTTTTCCGACACCGAGGAAGCAGGCGTAAAGCTGAGCAAAGTGGTTCCTCTATTGCTGGAGGACGAATTGAAGAAAGCGGGCGGACATTACAGCAAAGGCCCGGATTGGGGAGTTTATGTGCAAACCGACGGGCTGCTGATCACAGGCCAAAACCCCGCCTCTTCTGCCGAAGCCGCCAAAGTCCTGCTTAAATTATTGAAGCCGTAAAACCAGACTGCGCCTTCAAGCATCCAATCCTGTTATGAAAACGCTATTTACCACCGAAGTGAACAGCTTCTCGAAAATCCAGCAACAGATTGGAATACGTTTTTCGGTGAGGCGTCAGTCTTCAGGAAGCTGAAGGAGCAGTGATTCTGTCTCCGGCGACATGACTGCAACCGATCAAATCAACACCTTCGGCACCATTGCAATCGCCAACAGCACCTTGGAAATCCTCATGCACAGACCTGTTCTCTGCTACGCATGGTTAGGTCCACTTGTGGACATCGATTTACTGTGCTTGAAAGAAGACCATATCACGGCGAAAAAAATGAGGGATCCACCGCAAAGCGTTCTCGCTGTCGGTTGCTCGTTGAGCAATAGCCACGCTAACAATATCCCATAGACTGGCTCCATGCCGAATGCTACGCCCACCGTTTGAGCGCGCAGATGCCGCAAACTCGCGACGGTCAAACCTTGCGCAAGCCCTGTGAAAGCAACTCCTAACACGATCAGCAAAACGATGTCGCGTCCGGTGGGAATTTCCTGCCATCGCAGCGCCAAAGGCAACATACAAAGAGAGGCGAAAGCCTGTTGGTAGAACGCCACCGTGAGCGTGGGATATACTCGCACAGACGAACGTATCAGAAGCGAAAGCACTGCATAGGAGAATGCAGAGAGCACTCCCCACAGCACCCCTTGGGTCAAATGATCGTTGATATCCCAATTCGGTGTCACTAAGACCAGTCCGACCACAACGACCAAGGCCGTGATAACGTCGTAACGATGCAGACGCTCACCAAAAACAAACGGTTCGAGAAAGGTCACGAACAACGGAAATGTTGAGAACGACAGCAGCCCTATGGCGACGGTGGAGACCTGAATCGAGACAAAGAAGGAAAACCAATGCACGGCGAGAATGGCTCCAGAAAGTGCCAGCATGAGAAGGTCTCTCCGCCTATGTAGCCTCAGGCTCGACTTAATCAGAACGGCGGCAATAGCCAAAGCAAGACTGCCAAAGAGGGTTCGCCCACATGTGATAAGGGCTGGACTCACTGCGACAAATTTGGCAAAAAGCCCAGCCCCACCAGCCAGAGCCACAGAAATGTGCAATTGGATCAGGCTGAGCCGTGACGCTGAAGTGGGCATGGCGTGTGCTGATGACTTAAAATTGAAGATAATTCACAAATCTGCTGGTTTGTCAGAAGCTTTATGTCCGACAGTTTGGTGAAAAATCTAAGGGCGGGAGCTGTTTAAGCTGACTTGGGCCATTTCTCCAGTGACATTTGACCTGCTTCGTGGCGCTGGTTCCTCCTCCTCAAATCATGAAGTCCCAAGTTCGCGCAAGGGAACATCAGATCTCCGCCACTGCATCACACATGATCCCCTGTGCCTCCTTTTCATGGGGCCGGTTCCAGTAATGCCGTCAACCATGGTTTACTCATTCCGGGCAGGCTTAAACGCTGCGCACCACTGCTTTGAGCGAGTCATGAAATGAAGATTTCCAGCCCAATGACGTCCAAGCCATCCATGATGCTGATTCTGGTCCTCCTGTTTCCCATCCTCGCCTTTGCTGATCCTTCCTCCACTCTCGCTGGTAAAAATGCCACGCTTAGAGACGAGAAGGGCAGATCCTCGACAACCACCAGCACATCAGGCACCACGACCACCTTCAGAGATGCCCAAGGAAGAACCACAGGAACAGCCTCACAATCGAACACCGACAAAACGACCTTCCGGGATGCACAGGGGAGAACGACCGGCAGTTCGAGCACCAACGGAACAACTACTACAAGCCGAGATGCCCAAGGACGAATCACTGGAACGGCCACCACATCATCCTCTGGACTGACCACCTACCGCGATTCATCAGGAAAAATGACCGGCACCAGCACAGTCAGAGGCACCACCATCACCTTCAGAGATTCATCGGGACGGCTGACAGGAACTGCGACCGTCAAGAAGTGACCGCAGAGAGCCGGCGTCCATTGACCAGGCTCCAATCTCCGCCTGCAGCCGTTTCCAGTGACGTTTGACCTGCTTCTTGATGCCAGGGTCGTTCATGATCCTGGCGGCATTTGATCCTTATTATAACAGCCTCAGATGTGCAGGAACATCGTCGCATATGTTCGGAGTTTTGTTCGGAGCAGAGTGAAAACAGAACTGATAATTTCGCCCAATTCACTCATAATAAACACGTTACCAAGAGAGTCGGGCTGGCGGGATTCGAACCCACGACCTCTTCGTCCCGAACGAAGCGCTCTACCAGGCTGAGCCACAGCCCGCCTTTGTCATTGCTGACACTTGCGGTTCCACCTTCGGCATTGCTGCCATCCAGTGGGCGGGAAAGGATTTGTAGCCTCTCAAGGGGGGCACGCAAGCTGGAAAATGGCCCGCTTCCCGGGCACAGAAGGATCGCGCTAAGATAAAAAAATAAAATTCCAAAATCAGCCCGTAGGATGAGGCTGGATAGGCAATGCACTCAGGGAATGGTTGGAATGGTTAGAACAAGATGATGCGAAAATGCTTTGCAGCGGCCGTAGCCGCGCTATCTTGAGGGCTGAACGGCTCACGTAATTTGGATCAAAACCCATGTTTTGGTACAATCCATGCGAGTGTCCGACCTCAACCCAACCAACCTAATACCAACCTGATCAGACTATGAAATTGAACGCATTGCTGAAAACGCTGGGGTTCTTGGCACTGGCCGCCACTCCCGTTGTGGCCGGAACCTCCGCTCCTGCTAAGAATCCTAAAAACCCATACATCGCTCCTCCTGTGAACGACGACTTGGGTATCACCGCCTCCCTCGGCTACGACACCAACTACGTGTGGCGCGGTCTGAACTTCGGACAGCATTGGGTCCGTGCCGGCCTCAATGGCTCGCTCCTCCTCGTCGGCGGTGCAGCTGAAGACGGCGCTGGCAGCACCTCCCTCCTCTGGGATGCTCAATACGGCAGCCTTGCAGGCGACCAGGATCATTTCATGCCTGGCGGTGCCGGCAATGCTTCCTATCAGCGCGTGCAGCTTGGCGCTGCTCTTTCGCATGACTTTGGTCCGGCCTCTCTGAGCTTGGGCTATCGTTACTATCGCAACATGGGTGTGTTGAGCACTCTCGGTGGAATGAATGACGGTCAGGAAGTCAGCCTTGGCGCTGCCACGGCTCTTGGTCCGATCAATCTCTCCTCCAGCGCGAACTATGACTTCGTGAACGACTACTGGTACGTTGACCTCAGCGCGAGCTCAACCATCACTCTCACGGACGCCATCAGCGTTGTCCCTTACGCCACCATTGGCTATGGTCACAACATGAACTGGCAGTTCGCTCGCAACACGGGCGTGACCAGCACATGGGGCCGTAACAACACCTCCAACTTCACGGCGATCACCACCGGCATCCAGGTTCCGATCAAGCTTAACAGCCGCGCAACCCTGACCCCCTACATCGCAGTGAACATCCCTATGAGCGGCGTCCAAAACCTGCCACTCAACGGATCCCCTGACAATGCTTGCAGCACCGTGCTCTACGGCGGCGTGACCCTCAGCGTCCGCTTCTAATTCAAGTCGTTCTCTGAACGATTCAAATCTTTCAAGGTTAACCTCTCGGCGCAAGCCGGGAGGTTTTTTTGTGCCTCAAAGCTAGGCCGCTTCACACGCATTTTCAACAAATGCCCCTCACCGATCATCACCTCTCTCCTTGTGCAGCGGTTTCCGAGTAAGCCGGCCACCCGTAGGTTGGGCGTGGCGACAGCCCGCCCGACCATCAGCGCGTGAATACACCTGGAGTAAGCCGACGCACCCAACATCACATTTAATGACAGCTCGGAAACGCCCTGACCACCCTCTTAAAAGATGTCCGGCTCCGGCACCGCAGGCCCATACTGCAGGAAGTCAAAGTCCGCCCCCTGGTCCGCCTGCGTCACATGCTCCACATAGAGCTTCGCATACCCGCGATGGTATCGCGCCGGCGCAGGCTTCCAGGCAGCACGCCGTTCCTCCAGCTCCGCATCACTCACATGCAGGTGCAGTTTGCGATTCGGCACGTCGAGTTCAATCAAATCCCCCGTCTTAACCAGTGCCAGCGGTCCTCCCACCGCACTCTCCGGCGCGATGTGCAGCACGCACGCCCCGTAGCTGGTGCCGCTCATGCGGCAGTCGCTCAGCCGCACCATGTCGCGGATGCCCTGCATGATCAGCTTCTTCGGAATTGGCAGCTGCCCCCACTCCGGCATGCCCGGAGCACCCACAGGCCCCGCATTGCGCAAAATCAAGACACTGTCCTTCGTCACATCCAGATCCATGTCATCGATGTTCTTTTTGAGATCGGCATAGCTGTCAAACACCAGCGCAGGCCCCGTGTGCGTGCACAGCTCCTTCGTCGCCGCGGCGTGTTTAATCACGGCCCCATCAGGGCAAAGATTCCCGCGCAGGATCGCCGTCCCACCATCCGGCTGCAGCGCGTTCGCCGGCGTGCGGATCACATCCTCATTGTGAATGATCGCGTCCTCAATGTCTTCACCCAGCGTCTTGCCCGTGATCGTCGGCACATCCGTGTGCAGCAGCTCTCGCATGCCATTCAGCAGCGCACGCAGACCACCCGCCAGGAAGAACTCCTCCATCAAATACTTGCCCGCAGGCCGCATGTTCGCCAGCAGCGGAATTTTGCGGCTGATCTCGTCAAATTTTTCCAGCGGCAGCTTGATGCCCAGCCGTCCCGCCATCGCCACCAGATGCACAATCGCATTCGTGCTGCCACCCAGCGCCATGTCCACCGCGATGGCGTTCTCAAACGAACGCTCGCTCACGATGCCCGACGGCTTGCGATCCAGCCACACATTCTCCACGATCTGCCTGCCAGCCGCCGCAGCGATCCGCGTATGCGCGCTGTCCACCGCCGGAATCGACGATGCACCAGGAATGCAAAGACCGAGCGTCTCAGCCAAAGCCGTGAGCGTACTCGCCGTGCCCATCGTCATGCAATGCCCCGGACTACGCGCGATGCCGTCCTCGATCTCGCACCACTGCTCCCAGCTCAGATTGCCCGCACGTTTTTCATCCCAGTACTTCCACACGTCACTGCCGCTGCCCAGCGTGTCGCCGCGCCAGTTGCCCTTGATCATCGGCCCGCATGGCATGTAGATCACCGGGATGTCCATGCTGAACGCCCCCATGAGCAGCCCCGGCGTGGATTTGTCACAGCCACCCAGCAGCACCGCTCCATCAATAGGATTCGCCCGCAGCATTTCCTCCGTCTCCATCGCCAAAAAATTGCGGTGAAACATCGCCGTCGGCTTCGTCAGCATCTCCCCCGCAGACATCACCGGGATTTCCATCGGATGCCCGCCCGCCTGCAAAATACCACGCTTCACTGCGTCCGCCGTCAGTCGCAGGTGCATGTGGCAGGAGTTCAGATCGCACCACGTGTTCAGAATCCCGATCACCGGTTTGCCCACAATGTCCTCACTCCCCCACCCCGCCTGCTTCGCGCGCGAGCGATGCCCAAAGGATCTCAGTTCATCACGGCCATACCAGCGCCAGGAGCGGAGTTGTTCAGGAGTTTTGCGAGTAGGGGTGTTTTCAATGGCCATCGGTAAATAGGAATAACAAGATTCGCCCCCATTAACAGGCCAGATTTCGCCCGGTCAAATCGTCCTCGCAGTTTCCCGCCGTTCTCTTCTCGGCACCTCCATTCTGATTCCGTGTATTCAGTGTATTCCGTGGTTAAACTCTGCCCCCTCTGTCGCTAAAACGAATACCCTGTCGCCCCTCCCGCGAAATCAGTACCCCCGTCCGATTCCGCCCAAACCGCGTCCGACATCGCTCTTGTCCTGCCCTCGTTATTTCTGCTACAACCAAGCACCCACCATGCGCCCGCTGCTTTCCCTCTCTCTCTGCCTTCTCACCCTCAATCTCCTTGCCGCAGGCAAAGAGCTCGAAGGCGAACGCGCCGCCGCCTCCACCGTCTGCCCCACGCCCGAGGAAGCCCGCGCCAAAATGTCCGTGCCCGAAGGCTACGAGGTCCGCTGCTTCGCACATGAACCCATGGTTCAGAATCCAGTCGCCATGACCTGGGACCATCGCGGCCGCCTCTGGATCGTCGAAGCCTACGAATACCCCGAAGGCACGCCCCTCCCCGAAAACCAACGCCCCTTCGGCGGCGCAGCCAAGGACGACAAATATCACCCGATGCCGAAACTCGGTGAAAAGATCCCCCGCGACCGCGTCATCATCCTCGAAGACACCAACAACGACGGCGAAGCCGACAAGCGCACCGTCTTCGTCGAGGGCCTCAACCTCGCCAGCGCCATCATCTGCGGTGACAACGGCATCTACGTCGGCCAGCAGCCCCACCTCATCCACTTCCGCGATGACGATGGCGACGACAAACCCGACGCCTGGCGCGTCATCCTCACCGGCTTCGGCCGCGAGGACACCCACGAACTCGTCAACAGCTTCACTTGGGGCCCCGATGGCTGGCTCTACATGACCCACGGCGTCTTCACCAACAGCAAAGTCCGCCGCCCCGGCCAGTCCGAAAAAGAAGGCTTCAAATTCGACGCCGGCATCGGCCGCGCCCGCCCCACGTCTCATGAAAAAGAAGGCGCATGGGAGTTCGAAGTCTTCGCCGACGGCACCAGCAACCCTTGGGGCTGCGACTACGACGCTGCAGGCAACTTCTTCGTCAGCGCCTGCGTCATCGACCACTTCTTCCACATGGCCCCCGGCGGCATCTACACACGCCAGGGCGGCGCACCTGAGAACCCCTACGCCTACGAACTCCTCCCCAGCATCGTAAAGCATAAACACTTCCGCGCCGCCTACGCCGGCATCCAGATCTACCAAGGCGGTCGCTACCCCGCCGACACCCACGGCCACGCCTTCATCGGCAACATCCACGACAACGCCATCCACGAAGAAGTCCT
>NZ_JBIPNG010000201.1:0-11090 GCF_044373815.1 Prosthecobacter sp.
GGCAACCAGCACTCTACACAGCACGAGGCAAGCGTCAGCCAGGTCAGTGCGGATCAAATTTTCTACCTCATGCAGCGCGGCCTCACCGAGGCTGAAGCGATGAGCTTGTCCGTGAATGGCTTCATCAATGACCTCGTGAAGGAATTCCCGATGGAATACAGCGTGGAATTGAAGCGCCTCATCGACCTCGAAATGGAAGGAAGCGTGGGCTGATCTGCCCCGCCGGCATCCAACAAACTTTGTCATTCGCCATGTCCGCCACTCTCGCTCCCGCACCCAAACACACTCCCGTCCCAGTGTCTCAAGACTCCGAAACTCCCGCTTCTTCCGGCCTCGAAATCACCGTGCCCGTGCGCGATGAAAAATCCGCACCGGGCTGGTTCTTCGCCCGCTCAGAAGCGGCTTGGGCTGAATTCCAGACGCTGCCGATGCCTGGCATCAAGGACGAGAACTGGCGCTACTCGAACTCGAAGAAAATCGAACTCGCTGATCATAAGCCTGCCACCGCCCCCACGGCTGCGAACACCGCTGCTGCTCTCGCGGCCACGGAAGGGCTCAAGGAACGTGCCGCCCGCTTTGTCTTTGTGAACGACGTGCTCGTCGAGTCCGATACGGCCAATCTGCCTGCCGGTGTGGTTTGCGTGACCTTTGCGGATGCGCTGCGGGATCACAGCGAGGTGCTCAAGGATCACTTCATGCAGCGTGAGATGACACTGGGCTCCGCCAAGTTTGCCGCCCTGCATCTTGCACACGTGAAAGCTGGCGCAGTCATCATTGTGCCGAAAAACGTGGCGATTGAGAAGCCGGTCGAAATCTTCCATTGGGTGGTCGGCGATCATGCCGCCATCTTCCCGCACACGCTCATCGTCACCGGTGACAATGCCGAGGTCAGTGTAGTGGATCATTACCGCAGTCTTGAAGGTGAAGGCGGTCTCAGCATCGCCATTGCCGATCTTGTCGGCGGACGTGGCAGCAAGATCACCTACGCCGCCTGCCAGGAGCTGGCGGATGATGCGCAGGCGCTGCATCTTTCCAGCATCGTGGCCGGACGTGATTCCGCCATCAAGAGCTTCCAGGTGCAGCTGGGCGCCAGCTTCAGCCGCAGCGAAAGTGTGAGCGATCTCATCGGCGAAGGCTCCCGTAGCGACATGCTCAGCGTGTCCCTGCCCATTGGCGAGCAGGTGGTCGATCAGCGCACGTTGCAGAACCACAAGGCCCCGCATGCCAGCAGCGACCTGCTGTACAAAAACGCCCTCTATGGCAAATCACGCAGCATCTTCAGCGGTCTCATCACCGTGGATGAAGGCGCGCATTACACCGACGCCTACCAGACCTGCCGCAATCTGCTGAACAGCAACGAAGCCGAGGCCACAAGCCTGCCCGGCCTCGAAATCAGCGCTGACCAGGTCAAGTGCAGCCACGGTGCCACCAGCGGCCCCATCAGCGACGAGGAACTCTTTTATCTTAAAGCCCGCGGCATCAGTGACAGCGAAAGCCGCAAGCTCATCATCGAAGGTTTCCTGGCCGGTGTCATCGAACGTTTCGGCAACGGCGAACTGCTGGACACTCTTGTGGCGCGCATTGATGAGAAACTGGAGCGCGCGGTCTGATCCGCGTTCCTGCGCTGCCTCAAACGCGATCCAGCGCAGGAATCACCCCGACTGAAAGATCCACCGGGCAGTTGGTCACGCTCGTAGTAAGGCGTTCCCACATGTACTGCACGGCCTGGGCCAGCAGCTGAACGTCCACGCGGGCATCATGGCGCTTCACGCCCTTGCTGGACACGCCTACACGACCCAGCACCGCGTCCAGTCCATGGCCGCCTTTGCCGCCCCAGATTTTACGGGAGAAGTCACGCGAATCGAGGGCGCTCGTTTCGCGCACCGGAATGCCGTGGCGTTTGCAGTTTTCCGCGATGAAGCGCATGTCAAAACGAATGCCATTGTGGGCGATGAGCGTCGCATCATGACCGACGAAGCGGGAGAACTCCATCAGCACATCCACGGGATGTGGAGCGTCCGCCACCTGCTCCTGCGAAATGCCAGTCAGCTTGGTGATGAAGGACGGGATGCGATTTTCCGGCCGCACATAGCTGTCGAAGTATTCACCCTCGTTCCATTTGCCGTTCTTCACCTTCATCGCTGCGATCTGAATGATCTCGTGCTGGGAAGGTAACAGGCCGGTGGTTTCGAGGTCGAAGATGATGAGGTTCATGAATGCGGGCGGAACACGCTTTCGCATCCCACCCCTTCGTTGCGGCCATAGCAGCCTGATTGCAAGGCATTAAACGTACACCCGGGGCACGCGGGAGTTGATATTGGTGAGCACTTCATACGGAATCGTGCCCGCCCAATCCGCCACATCTTGAGCGGATATGCCATCACCAATGAGAGTCACGGCGTCGCCATTGTAGGCGGTGCCCCACTCCAGATTGACCATGAACTGATCCATGCACACACGGCCCGCAATCGGGTGACGCTGCCCGCGAATGACCACCTGTCCGCGATTTGACAGCGCCCGAAAATAACCATCGCCATAGCCCACGGGCACGGTGACGACTCGCACCGGGTGATCGCTCTGCCATGTGGCGCCATAGCTGACGGGACTTCCCGGCTGCACGACTTTGAAATACACCACCTGAGACTTCCAGCTTAGCGCCGGCTGCAACGTGACTGTATGCGGCACCTCCTTCGAAGGATAGACGCCATAGAGCATGATGCCTGGGCGGACGAGATCGAGGTGGCTCTCCGGAAGCTGCAGAATGCCGCCGGAATTGGCGATGTGGCGCTGGGGGGACTGCAGGCCGCGCTTTGGATAAAACTCCAGCACTTCAAGAAAGCGTGCGAGCTGCTCTCTGGCTGAGGTGAGGTCTGCGGCGTCTGAATTGGCAAAGTGAGAGTAGATGCCGGCGACCTCCACATTTATGAAGCTCAAGCTGGCCTCCAGCAGCTTCTCCGCGTTGTACCAATGCACGCCGATGCGCTCCATACCGGTGTCGATTTTCAGATGCACGCGCGCCTTCGTTTTCACTGCTGCGGCGGCTTCATCAATCTGGCGCAGCTTGTCGATGGAGGACGCTGCCATCATCAAATCATGCGCGATGAACTGCGGGATCTGCCGTGTGGCCACACCGCCAAAGACGAGAATCGGCAGCGTGATGCCGGCCTGACGCAGCACGACGGCCTCCTCCAGCAGCGCCACGCCCAAACACGGCGCGCCATGATTCATCAGGTGGCGCGCCACTTCGACGATGCCATGGCCGTAGGCATTCGCCTTCACCACGGGCATGACGGACGCCGTGCCCACATGCGCACGGATCGCATCATAGTTCTGCGCAATGGCACCGAGGCTGACCTCGACGTGGGCTGGGCGGATGGCGTCGGTTGGATTCAAGTGGGGCACACTCGACTAGCCCAAGATCGCTTTCAACTTCGCTGACACTTCGGCAAAGGCTTCATCGCTCAGCGCCGGGGTGGCTGCTGCTGCCAAGGCCAGGCCTTCTTCAGGGAGGGTGATCCAGGAGCGGCAGCCGCCGTAGCTCTTCGCATACGGGAAATGCCAGTTCTGCGGCAGTTTGTAGGCACGGACGAGAGCGACATGCAGGCAGGTCTCATCATCATAGATGAAGCGATCCTTCACTACGTCCTCGTTCCAGATGTGCAGAGGAGCCAGCGCGGCCACCTTGTCCCAGTCCGTGACTTTCCAGACCTGCTCCAGTGTGGCGCAGCCGTCGATATCAACGGTGGTGCGTTCCTCTTCCGGTGGGAAGTCGCGCTGGGTGTTTTTGGGCACCCAGCTGAGTTTTTCGGCCTGATTGTGGAACCAGGTTGGGAAGAGGAAGAATTCGCGGTGTTTCCACTCAAAGCCGCCGCGACCTTCGTGGATGCCGCCTTTGCGCAAAATGATGCTGAGCCGTCCCTGCGCGAGGGCGTCGCAGACGAAGGACCATTCTTTGAATCCGGTGGGGGTGGTGAGGTTGGGCATTGCTGCGGATACAACGCCGCTCAGGGGGCTGCAAGTGCTGGCAGAGCGCAGAAAGTGCGGCATGCTGTGCCACGTTTGATTCCAACGATGTCTTCCCCTTTCAATGCCACCGGTGCCTGCACCCGCATCAGCCGCCGCCAGTTGCTCTCTGCCGGTGGGTTGGGGATGTTTGGGCTGACGATGCCGCGATTTCTGCAAGGTGCGGAGAACCAGGGGATCGAGAAGCTGGTGGCACGCGCCAAGTCGGTGATCTTCTGCTTCCAGTGGGGCGGGCCGAGCCATCTGGAGACCTTTGACATGAAGCCGGATGCGCCCGAGGGCATTCGCGGGTTTCACAAGCCAATCAAATCGAGCGCCGACGGCATCTGGGTCTCTGAGAAGCTGCCGAAGACGGCGAAGGTGATGGACAAGGTGACACTGGTGCGGTCCGTGCATCACACGATGAAGAATCACAACAGCGCGGGCTATTACGCGCTGAGCGGCCACGCGCCGCCGAGTGATGACCAGCGACTCAAGGATTCGCCGGATCTGTTTCCCGCCTATTCGTCCGTGGTGGACAAGATCGCACCGCTGAAGGGTGAAATCCCGACCGCCGCCACCTTCCCTTACATCGTGAGCGATGGCTCCCTGACGCCAGGGCAACGAGCGAGCTTTCTCGGCAAGGAGCATGATCCCTTCATCGTGCTGCGTGATCCGAGTGCGCCGGGCTTTGCGCTGCCTGAGCTGAGCCTGCCCAGCGGGGTGAGCTTTGAGCGGCTGAATGCGCGGCGAGAGCTGCAAAAGCTGGTCGATTCCCAGACGCGGCTGCTGGATTACTCGGCCGAGGCACGGGGGATCGAAAGCTATTATGACAAGGCTTTGTCGATGCTGCACAGCGAAAAGCTGCGTGCGGCTTTCGACCTGACCAAAGAGCCGGACAAGGTGCGCGATGGCTACGGGCGCTCGCCGTATGGACAGAGTCTGCTGCTGGCGCGGCGGCTGGTCGAGGCAGGGGTGAAGTTTGTGACGGTGAATTTCTCCCAGGGCATCGGCGGCCAGAGCACCACCGAGGGCGGGTGGGATACGCACGGCTTCAATGACACGCGCATGTTCCCGATCATCGAGAAATATCACATGCCGATCACCGAGCAGACGCTACCGACCTTTTTGACCGATCTCGATGAGCGCGGTCTGCTGGATGAGACGCTGGTGGTGTGGGTGGGTGAGTTTGGCCGCACGCCGAAGATTAACAAGAACGTCTCCCGCGATCACTGGCCCCAGTGCTACACCGCCCTGCTGGCAGGCGGTGGCGTGAAGCGCGGCTATGTGCATGGCGCGTCCGACAAAAACGGCGAGCATCCCGCTGACAAGCCGGTGAAGCCAGATGATCTGGCTGCCACGATGTATCATCTGCTGGGCATTCAGCCGGACACGGAGGTGCGTGATGTGGTCAATCGCCCCGTTCCCATCAGCTACGGCAAAGTCATCCAGGAGATCATCGCATGAAGACACTGCTCGCCATACTGTGCCTGATGGTTGTCACCAGCCTGTCTGCCAAGGATCTTGGCATGAATCCAGTCTTCAAAAACTACATCGGCACCTGGAAGGCTGCGGGTGAACTGAAGGGGGAGAGCAGCGTCCTCGACATTAAGGAGGAATGGACCGGCTCAGCGGAAGGCGACAATTCTTTCGTGGTCAGAGGGACGCGCACGATCAATGGCGACACGCAGCCGTTTCAATGGACGATCACTTACAATGAAGGAGCGGACAGCTACGAGGCCATCCTCTCAGGTGCGGAAGGTTCGCAGACGATCAGGTTTGAAGGCCATGTGTCGGAGGTCAATCTCACGTTTGAACTCAAGGCCGTCACTGGCAGCGGCGAAAGCAGCATCACCATCAACGAAGCATTCGCAGGCGATGCCAAAGATGTCATCGAAAGCAAAGTGGCATTGCGCGAAAAACCAAGAGACAGCTTTATTAGGCTTTAGCGAACAATGACGCAAAAGGAAGAAAAGGGTCAGTCTCGCAGACCAATCGCACGGTCGGCAGCGAACATCATCAGAGCCCTCGCCCGTGGAGTCGGACGCCCCGACCGATCAAACGGGAAGAACGGCCTGGCTGGAATCCGCGACGTTCCAAGCTGCTGATACCCCGCATAGGCCCGATCCGACCCCACAATCACGCTGTGGCTCGTCAGCGTCGTCACCCGGGGAGACCTAGCCAGCAAACCCGTCCTCTGCAGCGGCGCAGTTCCCCGGTTGTCCTTCAAACGCCCCCGGATCGTCCGAGGCGACAGCGGTGCCCAGCTCGATGGCCTCAACGAAGCATCCGTAAACGCCCGCATCGCCAGCGACACCACCACCGCCCCCATCGCAGCCAGGACAGGCTTGGGATCTCGCCACCGGTTCAGCCGGCGGCGTACACTCGGTGTCAGGCTGTCCCTGACTTTGATGACTTGGATTTGCATGGCTTCAAAATAATCCCGCTAGTCCACCGCCCCCGGGTCCAGCGTTTCCTCCCACGCATCCACCCGGGCGCTACCCTCCGTCCATTTCCCCGGAAACACCCGCTCCAGCACCGCCCGCCCCACCACATCCACCGTCCGGTGCGTCCGGCTTTGGCGTCGCGTCTCCCGGGCCAGCGCAGGCCCAGCAAACTGCGAAAACTCAGGATCGCGCCCCGTCCACGTCTCACCATCAAAGGCAAGCTCCATGCCGAAAAGCACAGCCGTGAAAAGACCGGTGGAAGGAAGGCTCATAGGTTTTGCAGGGCAGAGATCACAAACTCAAAGTACGTACGATCATTCACGTAAAATTCCATGGGATCTTCATGCAATCGCTCGATCCCCATCGTCAGCAGCTCCGTCGCACGCGGGCCGTAGGTCTTGCCCATGTAGTGGTCCCCCCCCCGCTTCACCCACTCATCCTCCCACGCAAATTCCCCCGGGCCGTACTGTTTGATCCCAGTCAGACTCCGCAGCGTCTTCAGCGGCTCATTCCCCGCCCGCAGCTTCAGAAAAGCCAGCGCCCTCGAAAGCACACTCGCCGCCTGCTGTTCCGTCGCGTGCGTGACCTCATGGGCCACCGTGCTCACCTTCGTTTTGGCATTCACATAAATGGTGCCCGCCCGATGAAACGCCCGTTTTCCCCGCAGCGCCTTCACCCCCACAGTCGGCAGCAGCCCCGCATGCGTGTACCGCTCCGCGATAGCCGCCCCAGCCTTAGCCACCCCCTGCGTCGTCGGCGTCAGATTCGTAAAGGTCACCTTCCCCCGCTCCCCAGCCGGGATCTCCACCTTCCCCCGCAGCCGCTCAATCAATCGGTCCATTTCCCGATCCTTCGCCGCATGCTCAGAGGCCAGCCGTACCACCTCCGCCGTGTCCCCCCGCGCCCGCGCCAGCTCATAGCGCAGAGCCAGCGCACTCCGCTCACTCACCAGGCCCGACCACTCCCCAATGTCCGCGTCCAGATCCGCCGTCACACTCGCCAAAGTCCGCGCCCCAGGCACCGGCGCCGCCACAGGTGGAACCACCGCCACAGGCGGAGCCATCACCCCCACCGGAAGCACCGGCAAAACAGGCACCACAGGAATCACAGGCGGCAGCACCACAGGCGGAGCGATCGGCGGCAAGACCGGCACATCCGGCAGCTTCGCCCCGCCCATCCATTCCCAGACCGACACCGCAGGCCCATCTTCCACTGCTTCCACCACAGGCGTCCGATTCGCCCAGTCTTGGAAATACGTCCACGTCTGCGGATCATACCGCCCTTGCAGCTCCGCCGTGCCCAGTCGCAGACTGTCCGGCTCAAACAAAAACGCTCCCGGCTTTCCACGATCCGCCGGCGCCGTGATGTCGTACACCTCCGTTGGTCCCCGGTTCAGCTTGTTCTGATTCTCCACCAGATCCAGCGCAGGCCCCTCGATTACCGTCTTCTTTTCCGGGTTCAGCTTCGCTTCCCGCGCCTGGATCTCCGCCACCTCCTCCGGCAGCAGCGCTACCTTGCGGCATCGGCACCCCCAGTCCCACGGCGGCGTATGCCGGTGCCAAAATGGCGAGGCAGCAGGAAAGATCAGCTTGTTCAGCTTCGAGTGGCTCTGTCGCACCCGTTCATCCTCCGTGCTCAGGTACTGCCAGTAGGGGAAAATATCCGCCTGCTCCCTCATCACCTCATGCTGGGCCACAGCATACCCCTGAAAGCCATGCGTCCGCAGCATCAGCTCCGCCTTGCGCGTCGCCGCCTTCCTCGCCGCCACATCACCCTCAGCACCCGTGAAAGGACTCACCAGGTCAGCGATCTTCGCCCGCTGCTTGTCCCAGTCCGCCCCCGCAGGCACCGCAGCGACCGCATCGCGGATGTCCCGCGCCAGACTCGCCGAAGTCGCCCCAGACACCGCAATCGCCCGCGCCTTCAGCTCAGGCAGCAGCCCATTGAACACCGCCGCACTCACCGGCGTCTTTCCCTTGATCCACTCCATCGCCCGCTCATTCGGCACCGGCTCAGTCAAAAAGCCTTTCGGAAGTGGTTTGCGGGGCGGTGGCATAAACCCACACCATGCAGGCCCCCACCCTCCCCAGGCGGCGGGTTGGAAGACCAAACAGCGGCCTAGTTTGACTTTGGCTGGCTTGTATAGCCGTCGTGCCATTTCTGAAACTCATCCCACAC
Source organism: Prosthecobacter sp. (assembly GCF_044373815.1). GTDB lineage: Bacteria > Verrucomicrobiota > Verrucomicrobiia > Verrucomicrobiales > Verrucomicrobiaceae > Prosthecobacter. The sequence continues at coordinate 8,628 of NZ_JBIPNG010000201.1, forward strand.
GGCTTTCACCGTGGGGCATTGGCAAGCTCTCGGATTGCCATCTTTGCGCAGCCACAAAGGCCCGCCGTAGTCGCAAAAATCAAAGCGCCACTCCCGACCGTTCACCACAATGGACTGATCCGAGGCATCAGGCCCGCTGATAATGCCAATGACCTGATCGCCATCTAGAATCTTGCCGATAGTTTTCATGCGTTTTTCCCAAACTGCTCTCTCCACAGCCGCGCCGCCTCAGCCGCATCCAGCGGCGCTTCCTCCGGAGCCGTCGCTTCCACCGCCCCCTGGGCCCATAAAGCAGCGCACGATGAAACGACGAGCAGCTTCCACCGGATCCGCCACAGCTTCATAGCTCAATTCAAACTCATCCCGGGAGAAAGGCGTCATATCCACCGCCCGGATCAATTGCCCACGCAGGTCGCGATCGCGAAGCACTTGGAAAAAACCCACGACCTGTTTGTCGAGGTCATTGTACACCTCGATCTTGGCGCGTTTCCGACGCAGCAGCACACCCGCACCGCCACCGAAAACCTCAACGTAATTGGAATGCTCCACAAAGTGGGACAGCACCCATTTGGCCAGCCGAAACTTTCCCCCATGCCACCGCAAAGGCGGGCGCGTGATCGTCTGAGGGTCGAAGAGATCGAGCATAAAACTACAGCCTCTCCCAAGGCTCCCGGTACTCCATCCCCGCCAGCGCAAACACGTCCCGTTCGCTGCTCGCCTCGATCATCTTTCCCGTGCGGATCAGCTCCGGGCGCAGTGGCCCGCCTTCCAGGTGGATGCCTTCACGCTCGATGATCGAAAGCAGCACCGCCGCACTCTCCACGCTGAACCCCGCATGATACGGATGCCATGCCAGACCCCGCTCCTGGGCGCGTGTCGCCAGCGTCTTGTTGCTGTCCGCACCGCCCGTCCGGCACACCAGGTAGTTATGCCAGAAGCTCTTCTGCGTCGCAAAAAAATCCACCGGCAACCCCGTCGCCACATGCACCGCCAGCTTGTTCTTCGGCCCCCACATTTCCGAGCCCTTCGTGTTCAGCCGCTTCGCCAGAATCCCTTTAGCGATCATCACGTCCAGCGCGTGCTCTACAAGGCAACCCTGCTCAGGCAGCAAATCATTCGAGATCTCGCCCCACGCCGGCACATACACAAGCTCCAGATCCCCCACCTCAGCCTTGCGCCTCCTCAGCGACCCCGCCACCACCAGAAAAGCCCGGCCCTCCGCCGCATTCATTTCACAGCAGGGCTTCAAAACCTCACACAACTCACGGGCCACAGTCTTCGCCAATTCAGCGGGAAATTTGGGCTTATTGCTCATCAGATGCAGCCTCCTTTGGCAAAAGAGAATTGAGAACCGAGGCAACTTTGCGGACGCGCTCCATTTCCTTATGAATGGCGATGGTCACACGGTGCGGAATGACATCAGGCAAAGGCGACTGCAATTCGTCCAGCCTCAAAGACAGAGTAGCTTTGATCCCTTTACGCAGGAAATCCGCGAGCTGATTTCCTTCGGTCCTGAGAAGGTCGCGGGCGTCAATGATCGCGGCCTTTTGCTCAGGAGTCAGTTGGATAGTTTGTTCACTCATCCCCGTCCCCCCCCTGCGCTTCAGCTTCCATCTTCGCCAGCATCTCCGGCGTGATCTTTTCCCACTCGCGGTACAGCATCACCCGTTCCTTGTTCCAAAACGGCGCTTTGTTCCCGTCGATCTTCGTGGCAATCAAATGCTGCCTCAAGCTTTCCAGATCAATCAGCGTCGTCATCGGCGCCATGCGGAAGGCGTCCACAAACCCGCCGTAAATCAGGCGCCAGAGCGTCGTGCGCCCAATCGGCAAAGCCAGATCCTCGCACAGCGTCGCATTGAAGCGAATCAGCCCGCCCCACAGGTCCACCGGCCGCGTAAAATACTCCTTCGTCTGCTTGTTCTTAAACAGCCGAAAAATAATGATCTTCGGCGGAGCCTCCTGCGGGATCGCCACCTTGCATTTCCGCCCCGGGATGATCTCCACCTCGATCTCCCGCTTCGTAAAGCCAGACCACTCCGTGAACTGGTTCCAGCGCTCTTGCATCGCCGCGATCAGCCCTTTGGAAGACTTCACCTCACGCGGCGTTTTCAGCCCCGCCAGAGGCTTCACCATCGGGCGCGTCGGGCGCTCCACGGCAGGCATGGGAAACAATGTGGGGTAATCGTCTTCGTCGTGATTCATGGCGTGTGTGTGGGGGCGGTCGTTGGGCGGGTCAGGCCGTCAGTTTCAGGGGCAGTTGCGCAGCCTCGCCACGCTCCTCGCGTCGGGCCTTTTCAAAGCGCTCCAGGGCAATGTCTTCATTCACGGCGGCATAGATTCCTTCATGCCCACCCGCGCTTTCGATCAGATCCACAAAGCCCAGCTTCATCAGCTCCGTCGTGCGCGGCCGCAGAGTCAGGATGCTCATGCCACTGCGCTCCGCCACCTCATGCGTCGTGCCTG
>NZ_JBIPNG010000624.1:0-3202 GCF_044373815.1 Prosthecobacter sp.
CTTCAGCGAAGTCTTTGACCACGCCGACGCCACGGAGGTAGAACTCGCCGAGGTCAAACTGCGCATTGGGGTCTCCCTGCGCGGCGGCTTTGCGGACCCAGGTGAGCGCGGCGATCTCGTCTTTGGCAACGCCACTGCCCTGGAAGTAGGCGCCGCCGAGGAGGTACTGCGCCCTGCCATCGCCATGGTCTGCGGCGAGGCGGAGCCACTTGACGGCCTCTGCGGCGTCCTTGGGCACGCCATCGCCATTGAGCAGTCGCTGGCCGAGGAGGCGCTGCGCCTGCACCTCTCCCTGCTCGGCACGGGTGCGGAGCTCGGGCAGAGGGGTGGTATCTGCGAGGGTGGTGGGAGGTGCGGTGGTAGGCGGGGCAGGGGTGCTCTCTGAGGTGGTGGCGGTGGCGGCTGATGCTGCGGGGGGCTGGGAGGGGAACTGGAGGAAGAAGGCGAGCCCTAGGACGGCGGCGCCAACGGAGAGGCCGATGGCGATGCGGGCGAGCGTGCTGGCGGTTTTTTTTACCAGCGGCTGGGGCTCGGCTGGCTGGGAGACAGGGCGAGGGCGGGAGGCGCGGGGCTGTGCTGCGGAGGTGGCCTCCCAAGGCTGCTGCGGGGGCGGTGGTGGCTGCGAGAAGGACGGGGGCTGCTGGTGTTGCTGCTGCGATGCAAAGGGGCGCTTGGGAGCGGGCAGGGGCTGGGAGGAGGGCGAGTGGCGCGAAGTGCGGCTGCTGGCCTTGGCTTTTATAAAGGGGAAGGCCCCGTCCGGCACGGCCTGCAGCAGGGCGTGGGCGGCTTTGACCCCGGCGCTTTGGGTGTTGGCCTTGGCGATGAGCTCGGGATTTCCCTCAAAGCGGCCGACGCACCAGACGAGGAGGGCGTCCTGGTAGGCGGTGGTGAGCTGCGCCCGGGATATGGGGGCGGTGAGATCGAGAATGCGTAGGGCGTCGGTAGTCGTCATAGGGCCGAAGCTGCGAGAGAAGCGTGGAAAGGCCGTGTGTCACCCTAGATTTTGTTTGAAGGAGTTTTTGGGGGAGGCGCAGGTTTTGGTGGGAGGCAGGGACGCTGCGCCGCGTGGAGAAAAAACGGTGCGGCTTGCTGCTGAGCGGGCCGCGTGAATGGGCCACGCGGCTGCTTTTGTTGCCACAACTCCTGCACCCAGGAGCCGTTCCATGTGCGGCATTTCACCCAACGGAAGGCTAGGGGGGATGGTCAGCCCAGGGGCTTGATCCGGAGCTGGCGCAGCGTGTAGAAGGGGGCGTCTGATTCCGTCATGCGCCGGGCTCCGATTTTGCGCCGGGGGCCGAACTGATCGCGCTGCGCGGTGAAGATGCCGTCCACGAATTCCTTGCTGCCTAGAGCCACGCCGTCTGTGAAGTAGCGCACGCGCAGGTGCACGAGTTCGCCGGGGCTGAGCCTGCCTTTTTCCGCCAGCACGGTGCGTGCGGAATCCGCGCTGATGCCACGAGATACCACTTTCTCATTCTGCGCGTCTTTGACCTCGCGCCCCTCGGCGTGCAGGAGGCATCGGTAGGCGGCTGCTGCGCCGGCGGTCTTCCAGCCGTCCACCGGTTTGCCCTGGGCCTTGCACAGGCCGCGCTGGGCTCTGCGACTGCCGCCGAGGGCCTCGGCGTAGCCGCACCAGCGGTAGTCCTTGGGATCTTTGACAAGGCCGGCGCGCACGGGATTGAGATCGATGTAGGCTGCCATGGTGCGCAGGGGCTCGCCTTTGCCTTCGACGAGCACGCTTTTGAAGCGGTCCATCCACAGCGTGCCACGGCGGCCACGACGTTTGTTGAACCAGCGGCTGAAGCGTTCCTTCACCTCTTTGACGAAGAGGGAGAGGTCGCAGAAGCGCTTTTTCAGGGCGTCGATCCGCTGCTCAGCGAGGACGGCCATGCCGCGAGCGCGGAAGTCGGCGAGTTCATCACGCAGCAGGCCCAGATAGGCGCGGCTGTAGAGGGTGCGCAGGTGATCGAACAACCGCGACTCGCCCTCGGGGCCCTCAAAGCGCTGCAGCCAGGTGTCGCGGTGCGGCACCTCGGCGAGGAGATGGAAGTGATTGCCCATGATGCAGTAGGTGACCACCTTGATGCCGGAGAATTCGGCCATGCGCCAGATGACGCGGCGCAGCGCCTCTTTTTCCACCTCATCAAACAGCACCTCGCCGCCGCAGGTGCGTGACATGACGTGGTAGCAATAAGACTCCAGCGGCCCTTTGCCGAGCACACGGAACCGCCCGCCAGACCACGAACGCGCGCCGGGATAGAGGCCGGTTTTCGCATTCACACCGACAAGCTGCTCTTCAAGCGGGAGCATCTGGGAATCAGGGGATTGAGCACGTTTCATCGCGCGGAATCTGCGAGAAATGGCAACGGGTGCAACAACTAAATGCCTGGCATTATTTTGCGATGGCCCGGCTCCGCTCCTGTCGGCGGGGTGGGGTGAGCTGCTGTGTGTCTCAATCGTCACACACTCAATCTTGAGCGGACTGTGTTTTGTCACAGGATCGTTGCATGAACTCTTTGGCGGCACCTGTTTCTTCTCCTCACGGGGTGGGTGGTGGCTGGGTGCAAATGTGGAGCGAGGTGCCATGAAAGCGTGCCTGCTGGTTGGATTGATCTGTTGTTTGCTGGTTTCGTGCGGTCGCGCCAAGAAGCCGCAAAAGGCGGTGGGTGAGGTGAAGAAATCTGATGTGGTCTGGTGCCAGATCCAGGGGCCGACCGTCACGGTGCCGAACCAGAAGGCGGAGGAATGGGCCATCCGTCGTGCTGCTTTTTTATACCAGACGAAGGCTGAGGGCAGTAAGCACTGCTTTCTTCGGGTGCAGTTTACCCGCCCTGCGGAGCCCCTGCACTTCTCAAATGGCTCCCAGATTCCAGACCCTCCCCGCAAGCCTGTGATGGAGGATGTTTATATTCCCGATGCTCTTTTTGAGGAATTGAGGGCTGCCGGAAGAAAGGTGGCACCTGCCTCCGAATGCGTCATCAGCCGGAAAGGCGTGAAGGACCGGAAGACTGGAGAGGACGGCTGTGAGATATTCATCGTGTGCGACATCTGCTTTCTGAATGCCACCGAGGCGGAGGTGACCGGCGGGTGGTGGAAGAGTCCGAAGAGCGCCGCGTCATACACGTATGTGCTGAAAAAGATCGACGGCGTCTGGGTGGTGACAGGTGAGCGCATGACCGCTGTTTCTTGAGCTGAGGTGGCT
>NZ_JBIPNG010000202.1:0-11045 GCF_044373815.1 Prosthecobacter sp.
TGGATCGCCAACATGACCGACCACTTCGCCTTCCGCACCTATCGCCGCCTCTTCGACGCCGACTTCGGCTCCATCACGGATTTTGTATAAAAATAGGGCGAGCTCTTCAGCTCGCCCCACTCAGGAAGAAATCAGGAATCTCGGACTACAGCATTGCAATCCGACGGCACACTTCCTCCACATTCGCGCGGCTGTTGAAAGCGCTGATGCGGAAGTAGCCCTCACCGGCGCTGCCGAAGCCACTGCCAGGGGTGATCACGACGTTCGCTTCGTTAAGCATCTTGTCGAACATCTGCCAGCTCGTCAGGCCGTTCGGGCAGCCGACCCACACGTAAGGCGCATTGACGCCACCGAAGACCTGCAGACCGGCCTTTTTGCAGGCCTCGACCAGCAGTGCGGCATTGCCCATGTAATGCTCGATGAGTGCCTTCACCTGCGTCTTGCCTTCAGGTGAGTAAATCGCTTCCGCACCGCGTTGGACGATGTAGCAGGCACCGTTGAACTTCGTGCTGTGGCGGCGGCTCCACAGCGGATGGATCGCCTGCTTGCCTCCGGCCTGGGTCTTGCCCATGAGACCCTTTGGAATGATGACGATCCCACAGCGCACGCCGGTAAAGCCGCCGTTCTTGGAAAAGCTGCGGAATTCGATGGCGCAGTCACGCGCACCTTCGATTTCATAAATCGAGCGCGGGAGCTCCGGATCGCGGATGAACGCCTCGTAAGCCGCGTCGTAGAGAAGTGTGGTGCCGTTGGCCAGGGCGTATTTCACCCAGGCTTCAAGCTGTGCACGCGTTGCCACAGCACCCGTCGGATTGTTCGGGTAGCAGAGGTAGGCCAGATCCACCGGCTCATTCGGGATCTCGGGCACGAAGCCGTTGGCAGGCGTGCATTTGAGGTAGTGCAGGCCCGCATAGGCGCCGCTTTCATCGGCATCGCCCGTGTTGCCAGCCATGACGTTGGTGTCCACATACACAGGGTACACCGGGTCGGTGATGGCGATCTTGTTCCCGGCACCAAAGATGTCGAGGATGTTGCCAGTGTCACACTTGCTGCCGTCGGAGATGAAAATCTCATCGGCTTCCACCTGGATGCCATGTGCTTTGAAATCATTCTCGGCGATGGCGTTGCGCAGGAAGTCGTAGCCCTGCTCCGGGCCGTAGCCACGGAAGGTGGCGCGGTCGCCCATTTCATCCACCGCCTTGTGCATGGCCGTGCGGACGGCCTCTGGCAGCGCTTCGGTCACATCGCCGATTCCGCAGCGGATCAGGCGCTTGGCTGCTTCGGTGTTGGCCTCCGTGAACACCTTCACGCGACGGGCGATTTCAGGGAAGAGGTAACCGGCTTTGAGCTTGTTGTAGTTTTCGTTGATGTAGGCCATGGCGGGAAAAGGGGCGGGCAGTGTGGCGAGTCGTGGCTGGGATGCAAGAACGTCGAAGCAGTGTCGAATCTGTGACAACGCGCTGAATAATCATTTACAATTCTTACATATGAGAAATTATATCAAGGTTGAGATTCATAATTGTCGAATCCCACCTTTCTATGAAGAAAAATGCATTCTCGCTAAGCCTTTCCTTATGGGCCGCCTGCCTGATCAGCAACTGTGCTTATCATGAGGTCGCTTGGCAGAAGAATGAGATCAGCCCGTCTTCCAATCCTCTCGGCACCGGTAAGTCTGTCAGCTACACCAAGCCCCAGCTCTGGAATAAACGGCACCTCACCTGGCATCTGGACACCTCCACCCCCTTGCCGGAGCGCCTTTCTGCAGAAGAGCTCAAGCGCGAGATCGACGAAAGCTTCAAAAGCTGGGAAGCTGCCGGTGTCTTCACCTTTGCCCAGGCCCAGGCCGGGGAGACTGCAGACATTAAGATCAGCTTTGGCACCCCTCCCGGCAGAGCTTGGGATGGCCAGCTCGGCAGCATGGGGCATACCTCCTTCCCTTGGAGCCGTGACCGTGGCCACATCTATCTCGACCCCTCCGAATGGTGGAGCACCCGTTCGGTGGCTCTGGTCGGCGATCCCATCACCAAATGGCTCCCTCATGAAATCGGCCACGTGCTGGGCCTTCAGCACTGCCCCGGCGAAGATCAGACCATGAGCGAGACCGGCCCCTACAGCCTTCCAGGAAATAAAAGCTTCGCGCAGTTGCAGCATCTATATGCCCCCAAGACTCCGGTCTTCACCTGGGTGCAGTGCGTCATGGATGTCTCGGGTGAGGCCGAATAACGCCTCTTCTGCATCGCGGGCGGTTCCGTCAGGCAAGAAAACGGACTTTTGGGCCGTCCATTCTGCATGCAAAGAAGACTGATCGCGCTGCTGGTTTTCACATCATGTGCACCTTTCACCGGCTGGTCTGCGGATGAATTAAAATTCCCCACCACGCCGCCCACCGAGCCGCAAAACGCCGCCAAGACCTTCCACGTCCTCGACGGCTTCCAGATGCAGCTCATCGCCGCCGAGCCCCTCGTCACCGATCCCGTCGCCATCACCTATGACGAGGATGGCCGCGCCTACGTGTGCGAGATGAACGACTACCCCTACACGGACAAGGAGCACCACAAGCACGCGCAAGAAAACCCCACCGATCAGTCCATCGGCAAAGTCCGCCTCCTCACTGACACCGACGGCGACGGCATCTTCGACAAGGCCACGGTCTTCGCTGAGGGCCTCTCCTGGCCCACCGGTGCCGCCTGCTGGAAAGGCGGCATCTTCGTCACCGCCACGCCCGATGTCTGGTACCTCAAGGACACCAATGGCGATGGCGTCGCCGATGTGCGGCAAAAAGTCTTCACCGGCTTCAAAAAGCTCAACGTCCAGGCCGTGATGAACAATCCCATCTGGGGCCTCGACCACCGCATCTACATCGCCGGCGGCAGCAACGGCGGCGAAATCCAGCGTGCTCCCGGCAGCGAATCCGTCATGCCGCTGCCCGCCGACTTCAAACCCCTCTCCATCAAGCGCAACGACTTCAGCTTCGACCCCAGCACCGGAGACGTCCGCCTCGAAAGCGGTGGCGCCCGCTTCGGCAACACCTTCGACGACTGGGGCAACCGCTTCCTCTGCAACATCCGCAACCCCTGCCAGCACGTCGTTCTTCCCTACCGCTACCTCGCACGCAATCCTTACCTCGTCGTCCCCAGCGCCCTCAATGACTGCGCCGAAGCCGGCGATCAGCTCCCCGTCTATCGCACCAGCCCGCCCGAGCCCTGGCGCGAGTTTCGCGCCAAACGCTGGGTGCAGGAAGGCAGCACCCTGCCCAAGAGCGAACTCGTCGGCGCCGGTGTCGTCACCTCCTCCGCCGGCATCACCGTCTATCGTGGCGATGCCTATCCCCCTGAGTATCGCGACTTCGTCTTCGTCGCCGATGTCGCTGGCAATCTCTTCTACCGCATGAAGCTCGTCCCCGACGGCGTCACCTTCAAAGCCGTGCAGGTCGATGGAAACAAAAATTTCTGCACCAGCGACGACCTCTGGTCCCGCCCCGTCAACTTCGTCAATGCCCCCGACGGCTGCCTCCACGTCTGCGACATGTATCGCGAAGTCATCGAGCACCCCTGGAGCATCCCCGACGACATCCACTCCGCCGTCGACCTCCTCCGCGGCCGCGACAAAGGCCGCATCTACCGCCTCGCTCCAAAATCCTTCAAAACACGCGCCACGCCGAAGCTCAGCGCCGCCACCACCACCGAACTCGTTGCCCTCCTCGATCACCCGAATGCATGGCACCGTGAATCCGCACAACGTCTGCTCTTTGAGCGGCAGGACAAGGCAGCGGTGGAACCGCTGCGGAAGCTCCTAGAAAATGCCGTAACTTCACAAGGCAAAGCATATGCAGTACATGCGTTGAATGCGCAGCTTTCCTTGACGGAAGATAAAGTCATTCATCTCCTCACTACTGCTGATTCGCATATTCGCCGGACGACGATCGAAGCCGTTTCCTCATGGCCCAACGTTTCGCCAAAACTGCAAGATGCTGTGCTCGCTCTTGCCAAGGACGCATCTCCCGAAGTGCGGATGTATTTGTCGTTTCTATTCAGCGTACTGATCTCACCCACGATGCAAGGGCTCGACCAACTGGTTCTTTCGGGTGTTAACGACACTTGGCAACGACGGGCGCTGCTATCCATGCCGCCCCTTCCACTGGCCGGCGTCTCAGTCACAGCCTTGAAGTTGCCGGAAACCTTGGGCACGGCAGAGTTCCTTCAGCAGTGTCTTTTTGTTCTGGGAAGTTACCGTCAGATGCCGGAAGACCATGAGCGAGAAGACCTTGTGCACATGATGCTTTCTGTTCTCAAGGATCATGAAGAGACTCACCCGATGACTATGGAGGCTGGTTTGACCGGCCTCAGCCAAGGGCTCGCAAAACACGGATTGCGCTTGTCGGATATCACCAAAAAAACGGAACTTAAGGCGTGGCTTGCCAGCATTGTACAGCTCGCCGCAAAAAGAGCTTTGGACGAAAAACTACCAATCGAAAGTCGCCAACGTGCTGCACGGCTTCTGTCATTGGCAGTCTTTGGCAACGCACGAGACATGGCTCTACAATTGTTGGCCCCTGAAACAGCGTCAGAATTGCAGCAGACCGCCCTTGAAGTCCTTGGGGGGTATCAAGAACCCGCCGTCGCAAACATCCTCATCGAATCCTGGCCCAAGCTCACTCCACCACTCCGCGACAAGGCCGTCGCACTCCTCCTCTCTCGCACCGACCGCATTGCCAAACTCCTCGATGCCATCGAGTCAAAAAAAATCCTCCCCTCCCAGCTCAGCGCCGCCACAAAGGCGACGCTCGGCCGACAAAAAACACCCGCCCTCGCAGAACGCATCGCCAAAATCATCGGCGATGGCGGCTCCTCAAATCGCAAGGAAGTCATCACCAAGTATGAGCCCGTGCTCTCCATGACCGGAGACACCACCCGAGGCACCAAAATCTACGAAACACTCTGCATGGTCTGCCACCGCCATCTCGATCGCGGCAACGACGTCGGCCCCAACCTCGGCACCATCAAAGCCTGGACCGCAGAACAAATTCTCACCAACGTCCTTGACCCCAACCGCGAAGTCTCGCCCAACTTCGCCCTCTACATCGTCGAAACCAACGACGGTCGCACCCTCTCCGGCCTCATCACCAGCGAGACCGCCGGCAACCTTACCCTCAAACGCGCCGACGGCGGCACCGACACCGTACTGCGCAGCGAAATCAAATCCCTCACCAGCCCCGGCATCTCCCTCATGCCCGAAGGCCTCGAAGCCGCCATCACACCTCAGCAGATGGCAGATCTGATCGCGTACTTGAAACATTAAACTTGTTTTCAAATAGAGGAGTTCCACCTCATTGGCGCATGCGCGGACGTAGGATGGGCGTGGCGACAGCCCGCCCGTCCACCAGCGTAAGGAAATGCCCATGATACGCAGCCTCCCAAAGTCGGATCGAGGAGCCATTTTGCGCAGCCTGAACGTGCACCTCGTAGCCCGTGTAGCGACGCCGAAGCAGACGCACCCAGCCATGCATTCGCGGACAGCCGACAACTCAAGCCAGCACCCGCCGCAGCACCTCGCCATGCACATCCGTCAGCCGGAAATCCCGGCCCGCATAACGATAGGTCAGCTCCTCGTGGTTCACACCCAGCAGATGCAGAATCGTGGCATGCAGATCATGCACACTCACAGGGTCCTGCTCCGCAGCAAAGCCAAGTTCATCCGTGCTGCCATACACCGTACCCCCTTTCACACCACCCCCGGCCATCCACACGCTGAAGCCGTAGTGATTGTGGTCGCGCCCCAGCTTCGACTTCCCGCCGCTAAGCTCCACCGTGGGAGTGCGGCCAAACTCGCCGCCCCAGATGATGAGAGTGTCCTCCAGCATGCCGCGCTGCTTCAGATCATGCAGCAGCGCCGCGATAGGCTGGTCGATCTCCCCCGCCAGCCTGCGGTGGTTCGTCTCGATGTTGTCATGGTTGTCCCACGGCTGGCCCGCACCATGCCAGAGCTGCACCATGCGCACCCCACGCTCCAGCAGCCGCCGGGCAATGAGAGTCTGCCGCCCATGCACGCCTTCGCCATACATCGCCCGTATGTGCGCTGGTTCCTGCGTCACATCAAACGCATCCGCCGCCTCCATCTGCATGCGAAACGCCAGCTCAAAGCTCTGGATGCGCGCCTCCAGTCGTGGGTCGCCTCGATCCTTCCTGTGCGCCTCATTGATGCTCCGCATCAGCTCCAGCTGCCGCAATTGTACCCGCGCGTCCGCATGCGGACTGCGGATGTTCTCAATCAATCGGTCCACCTGCTGGTGCTTCGAGTCCACATACGTGCCCTGAAACGCCCCCGGCAAAAACGCCGACTGCCAGTTCTCCGCACCCTTGATCGGCATGCCGCCCGGACACATCGCGATGAACCCCGGCAGGTTCTCATTCGCGCTGCCCAGCCCATACGTCAGCCATGAGCCCAGGCTCGGCCTCGGCTGCACCGAGTCGCCACAATTCATGAGCATCAACGAAGGCTCATGGTTCGGCACCTGCGCCTGCATGGAGCGAATCACTGCGATGTCATCAATGTGCGCCGCCGTCTTCGCAAACAGCTCGCTTACCTCGATGCCACTCTGCCCATAACGCTGAAACTTGAACGGCGAAGGAAACGCCGCGCCCGTCTTCCGCTCCGTGAGCCGATGACTCGGCACTGCCTTGCCCTCATACCGCGCCAGTGCCGGCTTGTAATCAAACGTGTCCACATGCGACGGCCCGCCATTGAGAAAGAAATGGATCACCCGCTTCGCCTTCGGCGCAAAGTGCGCACTGCTCTTGGCACTCGCGGCAGCCTGCAGGTCCGCCAGCCCCAGCATGCCCATCCCCATACCGGAGCGGCGTAAAAAATCTCGGCGGGTGAGGATGGGGGTCATAAAATTCAATCCACAAACATGAACTCGTTGGCCAGCATCAGCACCTGAACGAACTGCTCCCAGCCATTGAGCTGCGAGCGCGGCTGCGCGGCGAAATCTTTTTCAGCATCCCAGGTCTGTGCGGGCACATCATCGCCCCCCGCACCGACGCTGCCCGTCGGATGAATGCGCATCGACCACAAAAACTGGTCGCTGTTCAGTACCTCACCGATGTCCACCACAAAGTCGAGCGTCTCGCCAGCTTTAAACGCCAGCGTGTCAAAGTTCAGGTCCGCACTGCCCTGATGCAGCCTCCCCGCATGCAGGCGTCCCTGCTGACTGTGGCTGATGAAAGAGCGGATGCCATCACCAGGCGCTGGCTCATGCAGCAGGGTGGACTTCACCGCATACGTGCCGTCCGCAGGCGCGATCCATCGCCGCACCACCGCATGCTTCCGGTCGTTCCCTGGATGCCCGCCCGTCGCCGTGAGCTGCGCCCATCCCAGCTTCGCATTCGGCCACGCCTCATCTCCCTGCCACGCACTGCCCGTGAAGTGCGGAAGCACCTTGAAGTCCTTCACCCTGCCTGTGCTCTCATCCCACTCGCCGACACCATACTGCCAAGACTTCGAGTGATCCACCTGCGCTATCACGCGCGGCTCATCCTCCTGCACAAAGCGCAGCGCCTGCTCCATTTCATCCGCCCTCGGCGCTCGTTGAAACAGATGCCCATAAATACGCCGGACGCGTGTCGCCGCATCGGCCCCTTTGACATCCGCACGCCCCAGCAGCGCCTTCGCCTGCTGCACCACAAACGGATGGTTCATGCCAAACAGCGCCTGCTGCGGCACAGTCGTCTCCGTGCGCTGAGGAATGGAGAGATCCGGATTGGCAAAATCAAAAGTGCGCATCACGGCGGGCACATTTTCACGGTCCACCAGCGTGTAGAGCGTGCGGCGTTGATTGTCCGCTGCAAACAAGGGCAGGGGAGTGCCGCCCACCTCCAGGCTCAGCCGCCCCGCAGCCATCAGCCAAGCATCACGCGCCTCTTCAAAGCTGAGCCGGTGCGGATTCATGCGCCACAGCAGGCGGTTGTCCGGATCAGCATGCGCCGGATCCACCGCCCCGCCGCCGCTGCTCTGCTGATACGTCTCCGACATCATGATCAGCCGGTGCATCGCCTTGATGCTCCACCCTGAGTCAATGAAGCGCCGCGCCAGCCAGTCGAGCAATTCGGGATGGCTCGGCGCAGTGCCCTGCTTGCCAAAGTCACTCGGCGTGCTCACCAGACCACGTCCAAAGTGGTGCTGCCAGATTCGATTCACCATCACGCGCGCCGTCAGCGGATTGCGCGGATCAATAATGGCCTTGGCAAGTTCCAGCCTCCCGCTCCCCTTCGTAAAAGGCTGCTGCGCACCAAACAAACTCAAAAACTGCCTCGGCACCGCATCCCCCTTCGTCAGCGGATTGCCGCGCAGCAGCACACGCGGCGTGCTCGGCAGCGCACGGTCCACCAGCACGGTCGCCTGCTCCGGCGCAGTTTTGTTACTGAGAAGATAACGATCCACCTCGCCCTGCGACTTCCACAGCTCCGTGATGATCCCCGAAGGAAAATACATCTCATTGTTCGTGATGTGCTCGTCAGGCACATAAGCCGGTGAATCAGGCCTCTTGAGAACTTCTTCGCTCAGCTCGACCCCAGGATGCGTCTCCACCCACGCTTTCCAACGATGCACGATGAAAGGATTGAGGTCCTTCTCGTCAATAATCTGGTCGAAGCCCTGCTCAGGATATTTGTCCAGCTCCGTCAGCGCCTTCTGATAGTCCTTCATCCGCGCCCTCGTGCGCGCCATCTGCTCCTCACGGCGCTTCGTCATGAGGTCATGATTCTTCTTCACCAGCTCCACCAGTTTCGGATCTTCGCCCGTTCCACACGGCACCACCGCCTCGGCGCAGCTTTGAAACACGCCATACAGCGCATAGTAGTCACGCGTGGGAATGGGATCAAACTTATGATCATGGCAGCGCGCGCACGCCACGGTAAGCCCCAGCGTGCCACGCGTCACCACATCAATGCGGTCATCAATGATGTCGTGCGACACTCCAAGAAAGCGCCGCCCCAGCGTGAGAAAACCCATCGCAGCAAGATCCGGTGACTTCGGCGGCACCACCTGGTCCGCAGCCATCTGCAGCAGCAAAAAACGGTCATACGGCATGTCATGGTTCAATGACCGCACCACCCAGTCGCGATACCCCGTCGCATGCACCCAGCGCTTTTCCTCACGGGCATACACATACCCCTTCATGTCGGAATACCGCGCCACATCCAGCCAGTGCCGGGCCCACTGCTCCCCGTACTGCGACGATGCTAGCAGCCTGTCCACGACTTGCGAAAACGACCCCTCCTGCGCACCCACAGGCGGCAGCCCCGTCAGGTCAAAGCTGGCCCGGCGGATCAGCGTACGCTCATCCGCCCGTGGCGAAGGCTTCAGCCCCTGCTCCGCCAGCTTGCGCCGCACAAATTCATCAATGCTCCCGCTTGTCGCAGGCCGCAGCGGCTGAAACGACCAATGCTCCGCAGCGAACACGCCGGCGGAGACCATCAGAACACCAAGCTGGACAAGAAAACGAAGCATGGAGCGCTTACTACGTCCTCAGACAGCACAGTCCTTCCATTCGCCTCGTGATGGTGCTTGATAATCGCAGGCCGAGGGCAATAGAGCAACGCGACAGCGTTTTGGAGTGCGGTCGCGAAGATGCACGGCGCAAGCCTGCATCGGAGTCACCGCTTTCGCGGGGTGCAGAATTCGCTTTGTCCTTACCCCGCCGTCCGGCCTGCGAAAGCGGCTTCGCGCTCAAGCTTGTCTCGACCACGCCTGCGTCTCGAAACCAAGGCTGCGAATCCAAGCATGAGCAGCAGCACACGCTCCGGCTCGGGGACCACGACAATAATGCCGCTGGTGGTGAACTGGCTCACGTCCCACACGAGCCCCCCGCTCAGCGTGGGCAGGTCGAACTGGCTGGCATCATCGCCGGAGCCATCGCGGTAGTTGGTTCCAAGATTAAAACCGCTGAAGTCTGTGATCACCACACCGGACCAGTCGACGAGATTGTAGACCTGGCCAAGCGCGGCGCTGAAGCCACTGCTGCGCACCACCAAGGTTCCGGAGACAGTCAGGTTGTAGCCCGTGGTATCACCAGCAGTATTGAAAGAAAGCAGATCATGGTTCCCGCTGCCCAGCCCTTGAGCACGGCTGGTGTCATTCACATAGGTGATGTAGCCGGCGCTGCCTACCACGTTTCCACCAAAGGTGGGATCTACGCTGCCGGCATTGTTGGCCGTGCCAATGTCCAGGATGACCTGACCTGCCAGGCTCTGCGTGCCGCCACCGGTGGCGGGTGTGAAATTGAGGGTGCCAAATGAGCCCGCCGCCGTGCTGTCACCCGCCTGCACCGTGGAGCCGCTGGCTGCCGTGAAGTTCGTCCCCTGAATCACTCCCGTGCCAAAAAGGGTGCCGCCATTCTGCACGGTGACGTTACCGGTGCCAGTCCGGCCTGCACCACCGCTGCCTACCTGCAGCTGCCCGGCGCTCACCGTTGTGGCACCAGTATAGGTGTTGTTACCCGTGAGGACCCACGTGCCGGGGGTGTCGATCTTGGTGACCCCACCTGTGCCGGAGATCACGCCGCTAATGGTCCCTGTGCCAGGACCTCGCACGTAGAGAGTGCGGCTGCCGAGATCAATGTCTCCTGTCAAAGTAACCCTATCCGCTGTGGCGGAGGCGGTGGCTGGACTACCAACCGAGATGGTGGCATCACCCGTCAGGATGAAATGGTTCGCCTGCGTGGTGTTGCCACTGAAGGTGAAGGCTGTAGGAGTTCCAACAAATCCCGCCACCCAGGTGTTCTGGTTACCGCCTTGGAGGCTCACATCACCACTGCCGAGCGCCCCGCTGGCAGTGACGGTGAAAAGATCCCATGCACCATTCGTGCCGCCATCCGCAGCCCACAAAGTCCCGCCGGAGTAGTCGTTGGCTCCATTGGTCAGAGTGAGGCCCCCCGCTCCACCAGTGCCATCAAAGATCAATTTCCCGGCTCCCGACACCTTGCCGTTCAACGTGGTGCCATAAGTCGCGGAGCGGAAACTCAGAGTCAGTGCGTCAATCTGTATCCC
>NZ_JBIPNG010000626.1:0-3180 GCF_044373815.1 Prosthecobacter sp.
GTGTGGTTTGGCTTACAGCTTGAGGCCCTGCAGGCTGCGCAGGGTGGAGCGCACGGAGTTGAACTCGCGGCTGCTGTTCTTGTGGTCGCGGTGGACGGCCTTCAGTTTGGTCGAGAGGTCGCGCAGGAGGTTGAACCCGTCGGTGAACTTGTCCCGGATTTGCAGGGTCAAATCGAGGGCTTCTTCGAGCGGCGACGGCGTGCCATTGGGTGTCGGTTCTTCGGGGGTGGGATTCGTGATCATGGATTTGGGTGGTGGTGCTGCTGGAAGAACAGGCCGTGGTGGCGGCATGTTCACCTGAGCGGGTTGTTGGTTGGGTGGAGGCTGGGTGTTGGCTCCATCCGGCCGCAGTGGCATCACGATCATCTGCCTGCCTTTGTTGTGAAAACGCAGGGGCGCGATTTGATCAATGATGCTGATGGTGTTGAGACCGTAATCGAGGGCCTTGATGAGGAACCGGCGGCTCAAGAAGATCAGTGCTTCCGGGCCTTCCGCTTTGGCATCGAGCACAGGGACTCGCGTCCAAGGCTCGTTGCTGCTGTCTTTGCCGAGGAGCAGCAACTGCCCCTCTTTGCATTCCAAGCCGATGGTCTGGAACTTCTCCGCATCGTGACAAGGCATGCGCTGGATCAGCTTGATGAGCATCTCCAGTTTTGCCGGATCGAGAATGATGTGGGTCCTGGCGTCATCAGGACTTGGAATGGTTTGTCGCCAGTTGGGATAGTTCCCTTCGATCTGCTTGCTGATGAACCGCCAGCGCCGGCTGCTGAGCTGGACCGCCTTTTCATCGACCTTCATCTGCCACTCCCCATCCGCATTGAACTCCTTCCACCCCAGGAACTTGTGATTCGGGATGATGACGGAGTTCTTGAGCGGCAGCGTGAACGAATTCGCGCTGTAGAGATGCCTGCCATCCGTGCCCACAATGTAGTTGGCCTTGGGATTGCTGGTGTCGATGAAGGTGCCGTTGAGCACGTAACGGGTGGCGTCAACGCTGGCGCATTCCATTGCTTCGTGGATGGACCGGCGAAGTTCTGGCGGCAGCGCGATGGCCTCCGTTTTAATGCGTGGAGTGACGGGAAACTCCTCAATCGGGAAGTGCTTCACCTTTTGTTCACCAAGGCTGTCAGCCAGGGCGAACTTGATGCAGCCGGGTTCAATGTGGATGCGCTCGTCTTTGCCGCAGTTTTTAGTGATTTGCACAAGCTGGTCATACGGGATGAGCACAGCCATGGGCGGACCTTCGGCAGGATGTTCGAGACGCATGGTAACGAAGCGGTCCAGGTCGGTGCCGGTGAGTGCGATCCAACCGTCGCCAGTGCGTTCGACTTTGACATGATGCAGGACAGGCAGGGTGGCTCGTGGATTGATCACTTTGCCAAGGCCTGCCAGAGCGGGCTTCAATTCCGCAATGGGGAGTGTGATGGGATTCATTGTGTTGGTGGTGGGTTGTACGCAAAAAAGCCCATGAACCGGTGTACGGCGCATGGGCTTCGAGCGTGGTTGAGCTGGTTAGGCCGCGGTCTGAGTCACCTCGGCTTTATACTTGAGCTGGGCCGTGATGCACTCAGCCGCACGAATGTCGGTTCGCGAGCCCAGGTAAACCGGCTGGTAAATGCTGCCGGATTCCTTGAATGCGTACAGATAGCGGCACTCCACCACGGTTCCCGGCTCAGGAACATCGTGGTTGGGTGGAATGGTGACGTTGCCAGCAGGACGTACTTTTTCGCCCTCGAACAGGATCAATGAAACGCTCCGTTTATCATTCACCTTGGTGACGATGAAGGAGGCGGTTTCATGGAACTTGAACTTGAGCTGACTGCCACCGCTGTTGGGGCGGCCGGGGATGTAAGGCGCGTCCTTGTGTTTGAACACAACGCCTTCTTTCCCTTCGTTTTTAAACTGCTGGAACCAGCCAGCCGTTTGAGGCGGGAAGAACACCCTCACCCCCCGGATATGGGGATGATCGAAGGCGTTGAGCATGTCGCGAATTCGCAGATAGCGCACCGAGAATGCCAGGGGGCGCATGTCCTCCGGGCCGATGGTGAGCAGGTCGAAAGCGTGGAAGGTGTCTCCTACCGCTTCGCCATCGATAACGAAGTTGCGCGGGTATTTGGCCGCGTTGCGTGCGATCCCGTCTGGAACAGCGGTGGGAAATCCCAGGCGGTTGATGCCGGTGATCTGGTCGCCGTCCTTTCGGAGGAGCAGGCGGCGGCCGTCGAGCTTCTCCTGCATCCAGTAGTCGGGGTTGAGCAACACCTGGTCGAGTTGCTGTTCGTTGATGGGATTGAGGAGCTGGCAGTGGATGCCGCTATGCTGTCCGGGAGAATCCGGTAGCGTGGTGGTGCCTGCGTCGGTTCCGGGCGTGTAGCCCTTGGCCATTTTCTCGCGGACAAGTCTGTCGTAGATGTCTTTGGCGATGGGGTATTCGACCGGTGTCGGTGTTTTGCTGCCAGTGCTGAGCGTGGAGCCGCGCCGGCCATAGGCGAATTGTACGAGATAGCCGGCATCCTTGGACAGGATGCTGGCCTGATACACTTTGTCGGAGGGACCAGAGCGAAAGTACAGAGTGATGCTTTCCATGAGATGGGTGTCCTTTCTTGGAATGAAAAGAGCCGGACGATCCTGCGATCATCCGGCTCTGGGTTTGTATGGGTGGTTGGGTGCGTGCCGTGTCAGTAGTTGTACGGATCACGGCGTTGCTGCTGCTGGCGCATACGCATCGTGAGAATCGATTTCCCGATGGAAATCAGTCCGCAGATGAGGCCGATGACCAGCATGGCCGAGAGCGGAACGAGCACCATGTTGGAGGTGGTCCGCGTGATGAGGTCAATCCAGACGTTGAATTGCTGCAAAGCCAGCGTGACCAGCGGTGCCACCAGGACGGCGGGCACCGCAAGGCCGAGAGCAAGGCGCAGGTTGAACTTGAACCACTCCCGCAGGATGCCCTGCGGGGAGATCCAGTATTCAAACCGGCGGCATGTGAAGCTGACGACCTCGGCCGAACGCTCAATGGCGCTCAAGTTGGGCAGGTCGTGGTCAACGACAGGTTCACTCAGCGGTTCAGGCTGCCATCGTCGTATGACGATCTGGTGGACCTGCTTCGCCCATGTGGTGGCGGGCACCGTTGGGAGCTGGCGGGGTGGTGGTGGGGACTGTTCGTCCCATTCGGGTTGTTCC
>NZ_JBIPNG010000625.1:0-3180 GCF_044373815.1 Prosthecobacter sp.
AGCGAGTTTCCGGCTGTCACTTCCGTCCAGCGCCCCGTGATGATCCGTCTCCGCGAAGGTCCCATCCTGCTGTGTTCGTTCACCGATCAAGTTCTCGATTTCTACAAAGGCAACCGCAAGGGTATGACATTCAAGAGCAAGGACGGGGAGTTCACCGGCTACGGCTTGTTTGCCGCCGTGTCGTATGACGAGGGCAAGACCTGGCCGGACCGTCGGTTGATCACCCCCGGCGGCCCGGCGCGTGAGGTGAGCACCATCAACCGGGGCATGTTCACGATGAGCGACACAATGGCTGAACCCCAAGGCTACCTTGCCGTGACCCAGAGCCGCGACGGGCGCGCCCAGCTCATCACCAGCAAGAACCATTACGTCTTCAACCTCGCGTGGCTCAAACAACTGCCGTCCGCGCCGAAGCAATGAATCACAGCACAACCATGAACCCCAGCCGCCTCTTCCTCATTCCTCTCATCCTTTCCGTGTGTTCGGTGTGTTCCGTGGGCCAAACCGCCGAACCCATCACCAACTCCGTCGGCATGAAGCTCGTGCGCATTGAGCCGGGGACGTTCATGATGGGGCAGGACGGGCCGCCATTGGAAGACTACCTCGGACAGAAGCGGATCAATGAACTCTACAAGGCGAATAACCGGATCGACTTCGATGAGAAGCCCGCGCACCAAGTCACGATCACGACGCCGTTCTTCATGGGCGTTACCGAGGTCACGGTGGCGCAGTTTCGGCAGTTCGATTCCGATTTCAAAAAGAACAAGCCTAAGGCGAAGCCCGCAGATGAGGATGCGGCCAGCGGCGTGACTTGGGATAAGGCGGTGGCGTTTTGCGAGTGGCTCTCGAAGAAGGAAGGCAAGACGTATCGTCTGCCCACCGAAGCCGAGTGGGAGTATGCTTGTCGTGCGGGCACGGCGACGCTCTTCAATACCGGTGACGATTTGCCGGATGGTCATCAGAAGTGGTTCGGCGAGGATAACTTTCGCGGAGCCTATTTTCCGCCGGGACCGATGCCACGCGAGTATGATTGGAGGAATGCTGGGAAGCCTGCGGCGAGCCTGAAGCAGGGGGAAATCATCGGCCTGATCCACCCTGCTGAGGAACTCCGGGCAGGTGGCGCAGGTTCCTTGCGCGTCGCGCAGAAGAAGCCGAATGCCTGGGGCCTGCATGACATGCACGGCAACGTGGCTGAGTGGTGCCTCGATAGGTATGGGCCGTATGAGAGCGGCGCGCAGACGGACCCGCTGGGCCGTGCGGATGGCGACTGCCGCGTGTTTCGCGGCGGATTTCATTCGTCGATGATCCGTTTCCTGCGTTCGGCGAATCGTGGCTCGTGGGTGACGAACTCCGCCTGCGAGCGCATCGGCTTCCGCGTGGTGAAGGGTGAGCTTCCGAAGGGAAAGCTGGTGGCAGTGGCAGCGCCGCCGCTGAACGCGCAGAACGTGAATCAGGCCGTGCCGAACATCACGCCACAGCCAGCGGACGCGACCTTCTTTGAAGGGCGGAAACCCTTCGTGCGCATACCCGAGGGCGCGGTCGGCCCGGTGTTTATCAGCCAGAATCACAGCCCGTCCATCACCGAGTGCCCGAATGGCGATTTGCTCGCCGTTTGGTTCTCCACCATCGGCGAAACCGATCTCACCACGTCCAACGCCGGCTCGCGATTGCGCTTCGGTGCCAAGGAGTGGGAACCCGCCTCGCCGTTCTGGGATGCGCAGGACGTGAACGATCACGCGCCCAAGGTCTGGTGGGATGGCGACAAGACGATCTATCATTTCGTCGAAGCCCGTCAGCATGGCGACAATCTCGTGCGCCGATCCACCGACAACGGCGTCACCTGGAGCAAGGCCGAGGTGCTGCGGGCACACGGAGAGTCGGCGGGCAATCCCATCCGCACCAAGGACGGCGTGATCGCGATGTCGTATGACAATTCCTCGCTCGTCATCAGCCGCGACAACGGCCGGACCTGGCAATCGCGTGGTCGCGATCTCCGAGGCAACGATGACGTTCGCCCCGGCAACAGCGGCCCGTGCATCGCGGGCATCCATGCGCCCATCGTGGAACTCGCCGACGGACGTCTCATGGCCTATGGCCGTTTGTCGCCCGAAGATCGCAACCAAAAGCTCTTCGACCTCAAGATGCCCGCCAGCTACTCCAGCGATCTCGGCGAAACGTGGCATTGGGAAATCAGTGAGTTCCCCGTCGTGAGCAACGTGCAAAGGCCCGCCATGCTGCGGCTCAAGGAAGGCCCCATCGTGCTGTGCTCCTTCACCGACCAGTGGCGGACGCCCTTCAAAGAGCGCCAAGGCATGACCTTCAAATCCACCACCGGCACCTACACGGGCTACGGCCTCTACGCCACCGTCAGCTACGACGAAGGCAAAACCTGGCCCGACCGCCGCCTGCTCGCCCCCGATGGAAAAAACACCGCCGACGGCTATGGCTACCTGGCCGCCACCCAGACGCGCGATGGGCGCATCCAGCTCATCACCAGCCAGAACCACTACGCCTTTAATCTCGCATGGATCAAAGCGTTGCCGCCCGTGCCAAAGAAGTGAATCACGGCACATACATGAAACCCGGCCTCAACCCTCATCGCAGCCCTCCCGCTATCGCTGCTGGCTGCGCTGCAATCCACTGAGCATTTCATCATGAACCTCTGGCCGCTGAACTTTGTCTGGATATTGCACGCAGACCCCGCATTTCTGCGGGAGCAGGGAGCATCACTGAGAAGAAGGCGTCCACTTCGCGTTCTTCCCGAATCGGGTCCGGTATTGGCGGGGCGAGAGGCGGACGCGCTTTTGAAACTGGCGGCAGAAGGCACTCTGGTCGTAGAAGCCGTTTTCCATGGCGATGGAGCCAAGCGAGGCATCCGTGCGCTGCAATTGCTGGCAGGCGCTGTCGATCCGAAGTTGGAGCAGGTATTGAATCGGTGAGGTCTGAAACAAGGCTCTGAATCGTCGCTGAAACTGGCTGGTGGAGAGATGCACCATGGCGGCGACGCTCTCGATGGTGATGCTCTCATTGAAATGGCCGTTGAGGTAATCCACGGCGGGCTTGAGATCCTCGTAGGGGCCGATGATCGCACCCGCGCTGCGGGCATCCCTCATGACTCCGGCGATGCCGATGACTCGCCCTGTGCGGTCGTGAATGGGAGCCTTGCTGCACAGGTAGCAG
>NZ_JBIPNG010000203.1:0-11017 GCF_044373815.1 Prosthecobacter sp.
GCCAGAGCCGAAGCTGCGTGAACCCATGACCAACCTCTTCCTCACGGGAGATTTGACGAAAAACCCGCCGGAAGCGCAGCTTCCCAACATCTTCTCGCCTAATATCGGCCAGCTGGATGCGGACAATGACGGGTTCTCCAACCTGGAGGAGTTCAATGCCAAGACTGATCCCCGTGATGCGAGCTCGATGCCGCCATATACGAACAAGCTGTTCCTGACCAAGCGTATCAGCCATGACTACATCCTGCTGTTGAAGGGTGGCAGCGATGGCACCTTCCAGATTCAGCGCACGGTGCCGACCCGGGCCAGCGTTTTCAAGCCTCTCAACGAAGAGTTTGGTTTCGATAAAAACACGATTCGCTTCAAAATTCTCTCCTTCCGGCAAGAAACCATCGAGACGAAATTTGGACCCAAGGAAGCTTTTGTGCTGAAAATGTTTGATATTTCCGCCCAGAAGGAATTCGAACTGATTGAAGGCAAGGAAGTGAATCTGGCTGATTATGAGGCTGAGTTCGAATTCCGCTGGAAAAAGCGTCAAATCATCCCTGGAGTCAAAGAAGGAGGCTCATTCCAGCTTCCCGGCCTTGGTAAAAGCTATTACATTCTCAAATTGGAAGAAACCAAAGCCATCATTTCGCCTCTCGGGGCGGATGGTAAACCCACGAAAGAAACCATCGAAATTAAGCAGGGCTGAGCCTTTGCTATTTTCATCCCGGCAGAAAAATTAGCTCGCCAAAGTTCGCCCTCTTCTGTTAGTAATCTCTCTTTACCACAAAATATTGTCAGTTTGCCCTATGACCCATCACTCTCGTCTGGTGTTCAACCTTTCCCTTCTCGTTTTGACTGCGGCCTCGCCATCCATCATGGCCCAAAGTCAAAGTACCGTCACTGGAATGGCCAATCGCGAAATCGCACGTCGCTATGCCCGCATTGAGGATGCGCGCACAGCCATGGATCGTGGTGACAAATTGTTCAGCGAGGGGGATTATGACGGTGCGCTTAGCTCCTACAAATCCGCCATCGATTCGCTGCCGAATGCGCCCTTGACCCGTGACTGGCTGGATCTGGCCCAGCTCAAGTATGCTGATTGCAGCGTCACGGTTGCCCAGGAACGTGCCAAGGCAGGCAATTACAAGGAATCCCGTCAATTGCTGGAAGGCGCGTTGGTGTTAATTCCAGGGCACAAAGGCGCTCTGGCGTTCCAGAAGCAGCTTGAAGATCCAGACCGCTGGCCGCTATCGCTGACCGCTGAGCACGTGACCAACGTGGGCAAGGTGCAAGCAGGACTCCTGCTTGGAAACAGCTCCGTTGAAACCGGCCAGTATGATGCGGCCATCACGCAGTATCAGGATGTGCTGCGGACAGATCCCTACAACAGCGCCGCCCGCCGCGGCATGGAGAATGCTGAGCGCAAGCGTCAGGCCTACTTCAAGTCGGCCTATGATCACCAGCGTGCCAAAATGCTGACGCAGGTGACGGAGACTTGGGAGGACAAGGTGCCGGTGCAGGGGCAGACCGTCACTTTTGACTATGGTGTGGGACGCAGCCCGGGTGCGTATTTGACGGAAAAGATGAACAAGATCATCTTCCCGACGGTGCAATTCGAGGGTGCTACCATTGAAGAGGCCGTTGAATACCTTCGTATTAAAAGCCGTGATTTGGACACCTTCACTGACAAATCCGGAGTCAAGGGCGTGAATATTATTCTGCGCATGGGCGATGCACCAAGCAATGCGTCGATCAGCCTGGACTTGAAAGACGTGCCGATGTCTGAAGCGCTTCGCTACGTGACTGAACTGGCGCAGATGAAATACAAGGTGGAGGCGCATGCTGTCCTGGTGGTGCCAATTTCCGAAAATGCCAGTGAGCAGTATACTCGCAGCTATCGCGTGCCGCCTGATTTCCTGAGCTCGGGTGGTGGTGGAGACCCTGGTGCTGCTGCACCGGCAGCTGCTGCTGATCCTTTCGCTGCTGGCGGTGGTGCTGCTGCGGCTGGTGGTGGTGGTTTGATCGCCAGAAGAACAGCCCGGCAGATCCTTGAAGCATCAGGGATCGTTTTCCCAGAGGGTGCTTCGGCAAGTTACAATCCTGCCAACTCACAGTTGGTGGTCAGAAACACGCAGCCCAATCTGGATCTGGTGGAAGCCTATGTGGAATCCATCACGAAACTGGCCCCCAAGATGGTGGTCATCACTTCCAAGTTCGTGGAAGTGACCCAGAAAAACACGGAGGAACTTGGTTTCGACTGGCTCCTTGGTGGGATCAACACGGGCGGTGTCGCTTTCGGCGGTGGCAGCACCGGTAATGGCAATGCCTTTAACGCTGAAAGCTATCCCTTCCAGTCAAACTTGGTGAATCCTGGCTATTCTGTCGGTGGCCAGCAGGTGTTTCCCAGTCTTCCGGTGGCTGGTGCTTATGCTGGGCCAACGCCTCTGGGTGCAGTCGATTCAGTTACAGGCCTACTTGCCCCCAGTGGTGGAGGACCCGTTACTGCCGGTAATCGCAGCGGTGGCTTTGCCATCAACAACAGCAGCATCGACAACCTGCTGACCACGGGTTCCACCACCTCGACTACCAGCGCGGCTCCGGGCATTTTCTCCACGGCAGGCATTTTCGGCAATGCGCAGTTCCAGAACGTGATCCGCGGTCTGAGCCAGAAAAAAGGCGTGGATTTGATGAGCGCACCAAGCGTGACAACGAAGAGCGGCACTCGTGCCACCATGGAAGTGACTCGCGAATTCATCTACCCAACGGAATTTGATCCTCCACGTCTTCCTCAGGGTGGTGGTGGTCTGAACGTTGGCGGCGGCGGCGGCGGTGGCCAGCAGATTGCCACTCCGACGACTCCGACAGCGTTCGAAATGCGCCAGACTGGTGTTCGCCTTGAGGCTGAACCCACAGTGGGCGCGGATGGCAACACGATCGAGCTGACCCTCGCCCCTGAAGTGGTGGAGTTTGATGGCTTCATCAACTACGGTTCCCCTATTCTGTCCCCTTCGAGCCAGACTGTGCAGAGTGTTTCTGCCACTGTCATTGATCTCGTCCTAGGCACCGCCACAGAGGTGAATGGCTTCGTTCCTCTGCAGCAGCCTGAGCGTCTGATCACGGCTAACATCATCAACCAGCCAGTGTTCTCGGTGCGTAAAGTGACCACCGGTGTCTCCATCTGGGATGGGCAGACCGTTGCTCTCGGCGGCCTGATCCGCGAAGACGTGCAGGACGTTCAGGACAAAGTACCGATCCTTGGCGACCTTCCGTTTATTGGTCGTCTGTTCAAGAGTGAGTCCGAGCAGCACTACAAGCGCAATCTGATGATCTTCGTGACGGCCCATTTGATCGATCCTTCGGGTCAGCGGATCAAGCCGGCCAACCCTACACAGGCAGCAGCAGGTGCTGATGCTGCAGTCGGCCCTGGCTCTGTGGGAACTCTCCTGCCGGCGGTGGCACCAGCCAACTAACAGTCCTAAACTTAACTACCTAACCCAACATCAGGCAGGATTGCGAAAGCGTCCTGCCTGATGCGTTTTTAGCGACTGGCAATTGCAGATGGGCCAGGCACGGGCCATTTACTTCGATGAAATCTTGGTTGATCACCGGCGGAGCCGGGTGCGGTAAGAGTTCGCTGGTCACGTTGCTGATGCAGCAGCTTCCCATGCCGCACCGTGTCTTTTCTGCCGATTTGATGGTGGCAGAGGTCATGAAACGTGAATCAACGATCCAGGGCTTGGTGGCGGCCTTTGGCGCTAGGGCTCTGCGTAATGCAGGCGAGATCAACCGGCAGTGGCTGCGCGATGTGGTTTTGCCTGATGTCGGTCTGCGCAAAAAGCTGGAGGGCCTGCTGCACCCTCCCGTACTGGCGGCTCTCGAAGCGGCCCGGGGGGAGGCCGAAAGGGCCGGGGTGAATCTTTTCCTTGCGGAAGTCCCCCTCCACTATGAGATTGGGGGTACAGTTTCAGCAGACTTCGTCATCGTGGTGGCTTCCAGCCGGTCGGTGCAAGTCAGGCGGATGATGGAAACCCGGGGACTCGACGAACAGACCGTTCACAAGTTCCTGGAGGCCCAATGGCCCATCGAAGCCAAGGTAGAAAGAGCAGATGCCGTCATTTGGAATGATGGTTCTCTGGCCTCTCTTGAAGCCCAGGTGCTGACGCTGGCAAGTCCACTCTTGCAAGCATGAACGACCCATCTACCGAATCCCCCGCAACGGTTGCGGCCCCCCCCGCCTCCCCCGTGTCGGAAACCACCCCCGTTGCCACTCTCCCCCTGGTGAATCCCGAGCCGCAGCAGGAAGCTGCATCTCCTGCTCAACCTCCCGCCGTTTCAGGCGAGCCGCCTGCCGAGCCACAGAAGACGGATGGCGCACAGCCACCGTTTCCAGAGGAGATCTCCATCAACGAACTGCAGAACTCCTCGCTGGCAGATCTGCTGGAGCTTGCGGAAAAGGTGGGTTTCCGCCTGAATGCAAGCCGCACGAAGCATCAGCTCATTTACGATCTTTGTTCGTGGATGGGGGAACACAAAACCCGCCTCAAGGTGGAAGGTGTGCTGGAGATCGGCACCGATAACTACGGTCTCATTCGTTATCCGAAGTACAGTTTCATGCCCCTGCCAGAGGACGTCTTCGTTCCTTTGTTTCTGGTCAGGAAATTCAATCTGCGTCCCAGCCAGAGAATTGCAGGGATTGCCAAGGCTCCCAAGGATCGGGACAAGTATCTGGCGATCGACCGGATCACCGAAGTCGAGGGGATTACGATCGACAAATGGGAGACACCGACGGACTTCGACAAGCTCACGGCGACCTTTCCCAACAAGCGCATCATTCTTGAAACGGCCAAGCCTTGCGCGGTCAGCTCCCGCATTCTCGACATCGTGGCACCGCTGGGCAAAGGCCAGCGTGGTCTGATCTGCGCGCCGCCGCGTTCGGGCAAGACGGTGATCCTGAAGGACATCGCGAAATCCATTTCGCAGAACCACAAGGAGATCACCCTCATCGTGCTGCTGCTCGATGAGCGCCCCGAGGAAGTGACCGATTTCGAAGAAACGGTGAACGGCTGCGAGATTTACAGCTCCACGTTTGATGAGAGTCCGAAGCGGCACAGCCAGGTGGCGGAGATCGTGCGTGAGCGCGCCTGCCGTCTGGTGGAGATGAAGAAGGACGTGGTCATCCTGCTGGACAGCATCACGCGTCTGGCCCGTGGCTACAACTCATCGCAAGGCAGCAAGGGGGGCGCTTACATGGCCGGCGGTGTCGGTACCAAGGCGCTGCAAAAGCCCAAGAAATTCTTCGGTTCTGCCCGCAATGTGGAAGAGGGCGGAAGCCTGACGATCATTGCCACGGCGCTGATCGAAACCGAGAGCCGCATGGATGAGGTGATCTTTGAAGAGTTCAAGGGCACCGGCAACATGGAGGCCACGCTGGACCGAGAAATCTCCGAGCGCCGGATCTATCCCGCGCTGCATCTGCTCAAATCGGGCACCAGGCGTGATGACCTGCTCTACCATCCTGACGAATTCCGGCGCATCACGCAGGTGCGCAAACAGCTTGCTGCTGTCCCCGCTGTCGAGGCACTTGAGATGCTTATTCGCAATATCAACCGCACCAGCAACAATGCGGAAATCCTCCTCATGGGCCTGAAATGAACGAGGAAGGATCACCACCGAAGGACTACGAGTTCATTGACACCCCGGAGCATCTCAGTGAATGGGTCGGCAAGATGCGAGCCTGGCTGGCAGAAAGCCCGGACAAGCGCTGCTGCCTGGACACGGAGGCGGACAGCCTGCACCACTATCATGAGAAGCTCTGCCTGCTGCAGGTGAACTGCGCCGGACGCTATGCTCTGGTGGATCCGCTGGCGATTTCAGATGTCACGCCGTTGCTGGAACTGCTGGATGCGCATGAGCTGTGGTTTCACGGGGCTGACTATGACCTGACGATGCTGCGGAGGACCTATGACTGGAATCCGAAGGTGATTCGTGACACGCAGATCGCTGCACGCCTGCTGGGTGCACGCCAGTTTGGACTCGCGGCGCTGGTGAAAAACGCCTTTGATCTGGATCTCTGCAAGGCCTCACAAAAGGCTGACTGGAGCCGTCGGCCGCTGCCACCGAACATGCTTTCGTATGCGGTGGATGATGTGCGCTATCTGCTGCCTATCGCGGATAAATTCGTCGCTGATCTGAAAGCGAAGGGACGTGAAGGCTGGTTTCATCAAAGCTGCCTGTCTTTGCAGGAAGATGTGGCCGCGCGTGACAACGTGGCGCGTGAAGATCCGTGGCGTGTGCAGGGCTGTGGCAGGCTGCACCCCAGAGGACTGGCCATTCTGAAAGGCATGTGGGAATGGCGTGAAGGCATCGCGAAAGAGCGTGACACGCCCTGCTTCAAGATCATGTCCAACAAGCAGATGGTGGCCTATGCCGAGCAGTTTGAAGCCGGCCAGCCGCTGAATCCGCCGAATGGCTGGCGTCCGCGGTGGAAGAAGGAGTTTTTTGACATCGTGGCCGCGATCATGGCATCCACTGCCGCCGACTGGCCGCAGCGTGCCAAGAAGACCAAAGGGCGCCTCAGTGACACGCAGAGGGATCAGATCGACAAGCTCTGTGCTCATCGCGAAAAAGTGGCGCTGGAGCTTGAGATCGAGCCCTCGCTGCTCGGGTCACGTGCGACCATCGAGGAACTCGTCGTGGACGGCAATCCATCGAGTCATCTGATGAACTGGCAGCATGACCTGATGGCGAGTGGGCTGGAGCAGGTGCTGCAGACGGCGGAGTAGATGGGGGGGCGCAAGCACGCTCCTTCTTCCGTCTTGTCAGTGTGGCAGACGCCATGGCATACTTGCGCGCTCGAAGTCGGGCGGTTTGGCGAAGGAGGCTGTGGGTGATGGGATGCGATGGACGCCACACATACCCAACCTACGGCCGGGGCGCTGCATCTGCTGTGCGACGCTATTTTTGCTTCAACCAGTCTGGCAGGACGATGTCCGCGCTTTTGACGGGAGCGGTGTCGCCTTTCCAGACAAAGCCGGCATCTTCGAACGTTGTGCGCTGCTCGCGCAGGAAGGCGAGGAGGCGGCGGCCCAGCTGCTGGTTCGGGGAGTCACGCCGAACGGCGAATGGCTGGACGGCCTTGGACTTGTCCGCTGGTAGTGGGATGGCATCGAAGTGGGCTTTGTCGTTGTTGATGTTGATGCCGTAGACGACGGCGGCGTCGAGTGAGCCGGTGCGCATCTGATTAACGAGGAAATCTGCGGTGGGCACCTGCGATGATGCGTTTTTGCTCACGCTTTCCCAGAGGTTCATGGACTTGAGCATGGAGCGCGTGAGAAAGCCGATGGTGGACTGCTCGGCATTGCAGATGCCGACGTGCAGACCGGGGCGGGCGAGGTCTGCGAGAGTGTGGATGCCCTTCGGATTGCCCTTGGGGACGGCGATGACGATTTCGGCCTCGGTGAGGAGGATGGCTTCGGGGAACTGCTCTGCCACTGGAGGAACGAAGCAGACATCGCAGGCGTAATAGACGTCTGGGAACTTGGGATTGCTGCTGTCCTGCATGGTCTTCATGGAGGCGCACAGGATGCCGCAGCCATTGAAGACGGTGGTCAATGTGATGCCCTCGCGAGTGGCGAACTGCTGGAGGAGTTTTTCGATGGCGAGACGATTCACGCCGCCGCTGTAGATGATGAGATCAGGACGTGCGGCCCACTTGTCTCCGGGCACGGGTTTGAAACCCTGCTTTTGGAAAATGGGGCCGCCTTTTTCCGGGGCGGTGAGGTAGCGTGCAAAGCGCAGCGCCTCTGCAGGCTGCTGGCTGGATGAGAGAATGGTCGCGGTGGCATGTTCTTCGTGCTTCGCGAGTTCTGGCAGCGGCGCGATCTCCAGGCCTTTGAACTGGGGGACGGTGGAGTCCCAGACAATGGCGGCATCGACGGCACCAAGGGAGAGGTCGGCGGCGATTTCAGTGACGGTGGGTTTCATCACGGCGGCCTTCGCGGCCAAGGCATCCCATTCGGGGCCGAGAAGCTTCTTTGCCACGCGGCTGATGCTCGCGGCTTCGGGATTTGCCAGGGCGACTTTGATGTCGGGGTTCTTTAGAGCGGCGAGGCTGTCGATGTGTTTGGGATTGCCCTTGGTGACGGCGAGCACCGGCTGCTGATTGACGAGAGTGAACTCCTCGCGGGTGACGCCCAGCTTTTTTGCATCTGCCAAGGCGCCATCGTCAGCGGCGATGAAGAGATCGCCCTGCTTGGTGATCTTGAGCTGGCTGAGCAGGGTGCCGGTGCCGCCGTATTGCAGGCGGACTTCGGTGCCAGTTTCCTTTTGATAAGCGGCGGCGATTTCCTCCACCGGCTTCTTGATGCCGGCGGCGCAGAAGACGGTGAGTGGCACAGAGCTGTTCTTGGCGGGTTTCAGTGCCACCCATGCGGCACCGGCGGCGGCTCCGAGGCAGAGGACGATGACGAGTTTCTTCAGCATGATGCATGAACGTGCCAGAAAGGCGGCATCGCTCAAATACTACGCGATCAATTTCTCGATCACCTGGCCGCCGAACTGGCTGAGCTGTTTGAAGCGGCCCGCGTGGTAGAAGGTGAGCTTGTTGTCGTTCAGTCCGAGCAGGCGCAGGAGGGTGACGTGGAGATCACGGACGTGATGCACCTCTTCGACGGCTTCCATGCCGCGATCATCCGTGCTGCCGATGGTGTGGCCTGCTTTGACGCCGCCGCCTGCGAGCCAGACGGTCATGGCTTTGGGATTGTGATCGCGACCGTAGGCGGTGCCGCCGCGCACGCCATTGTCCGGGGTGCGGCCGAATTCACCGCACCAGGCGATGAGGGTGTCTTCCAGCAGGCCGCGTTGTTTGAGGTCTTTGATGAGCGCGGCGATGGGCTGGTCCACCTGATGGATGAGATTCCCGTGGGCGCGCTCGATGTAGTCGTGGCTGTCCCAAGTGCCGGCGTAGAGCTGCACAAAACGGACGCCTTTTTCGACGAGCTTGCGCGCGAGGAGGCACTTGCGGCCGAAGGCGTCGGTGGCATCGCTGCCAATGCCGTACATGGCTTTGGTCTTTTCGTCTTCTTTGCTGAGGTCCAGGGTCTCCGGCACCTGCGTCTGCATGCGGAAGGCGAGTTCGTAATTGTGCATGCGAGCGCGCAGTTCATCGTGCCAGGGGTGGGCTTCGGCGTGGCGTGTGTTCAGTTGCGCGAGGAGATCGAGGTTGGCGCGTTGGTGATCCGATGCGATGCCCTGCGGAGGTTGCAGATCGAGGATGGGCGAGCCTTTGGGGCGCAGCGGGGTGCCTTGGAACTGGGCGGGGAGGTAGCCGTTGCTCCAGTTGGCGCTGCCGCCTTGCGGGTAACTGATTTCTGGCAGGACCATGAAGCCTGGCAGGTCCTGATTCACGGAGCCGAGGCCATAGGTGACCCAGGCACCGAGAGCGGGATCTCCGCCGAAGCGATTGCCGCAGTTCATCTGATACATCGCGGTGGGATGATTCACGGAATCTACCTGGCAGCCGCGAAAGAAGCAGAGTTCATCGGCAACGCTGGCGAGATGCTGCCAGGGCTCGCTCATCCATGCGCCGCTCTGCCCATGCTGCGCGAACTTGAAGGGGGATTTCACGTAGTAGCGCTTGCCGCTTTCCATGGCGGACTTCTGTTTTCCTTCCTTGGTGAACTCCTTCAGGTGCAGCTTATCGAGCACGGGCTTGGGATCGAAGGTGTCGATGTGGGAGGGGCCGCCTTCCATCATGAGGAAGATGCAGTTCTTGGCTTTTGCGGGAATCTGCTGAGCCTTGGGAGATAGCGGGCCGGTTTGTTCAGCGGCGAGCAGGGAAGTGAGAGCGACACTACCGAGAGAGGTGCCGAGGCCATAGATGAACTCGCGACGTGTGGGTGCGTGAAGTGCGCGAGAACCGGCGCAGGGGAAGAAGGGCGTGTTCATGGCTCAGTAGAGGTAAACGAATTCGTTCGAGTTCAGCAGGACGAGGCACACATCGGCAAGTGCGCGTGTTTGCGCATCGACATCGGCGGGTTGGAGATCGGGAATGAAATCGGCGTAGCCGGGGAGCGCTTCGTGGAAGCTGAATTTTTCGCCGGTGTTTTCTTCCACGGCATCGCGTTTCACGCTAAGAGGGGGCTGTGGCTGCTTGAAGGTGAGGGTGGCATGTCGGGCTACCATGTCCTGCCAGTGGGTGGTGCAGGCGGCTTTTTCGGCGGCGGATGGCTGGCGGCCGTAGGTGAGGTGGAAGAGGCGAGTGATGACATCGGCCGGTTTTTCCTTCATCACGCGATTGGCCAGTGCGAGGGCGCGATCGTAGGTGGCCTGGCCATTGAAGAGGCTGAAGACCTGGGGCGTGACAGTGGAGACGTCGCGGGCTTCGCAGGAGAAGTCGGGGCCGGGTTCGTTGAAGACTTCCATGAAGGGATCGCGCACGCCGCGAATCTTCAAGGCATACAAGCTGCGGCGATGGCGCTGTTCTGGCTTGGCATTGGGCACCCAGGCGGAGGCAAAAGTGCCCATGACCTGACGCGGCTGCATGGCAACTTCGACGTTGATCTCGGGACGGTTTGGGATGCCGCCGAGGGTGGGATTCAACTCGCCGGTGATGCTGAGCATGGCGTCGCGCATCTCTTCGGCCATGAGGCGGCGGGGCTTGAATACGGCGTAGGATTTTTCGGCTTCTTCGTGGCTCAGTTCTGTTTTGATTTCGGAACTGCGCTGATAAGCGGCGCTGGTCATGATGAGGCGATGCATCTCTTTGATGGACCAGTTCTTTTCCACCAGCGTGGCTGCGAGCCAGTCGAGCAGTTCAGGGTGTGTGGGCTTTTTGCCGGTGCTGCCGAAGTTGTTGGGATTGCCAGCGATGGCCTGACCGAAGTGCCAGAGCCAGAGGCGATTGACGATGGCGCGAGTGGTGAGCGGGTTGTCCTTGCTGGCGATCCAATTGGCGAGAGCGGTGCGGCGGCCTTCGATGGCATCGGGAAACTCGACGCTGCCGAGCACAGAAAGGACGCCGGGTTTCACG
>NZ_JBIPNG010000627.1:0-3178 GCF_044373815.1 Prosthecobacter sp.
TACGAACCCAAACTGTTTCACCATTTCAACCATCGCTTTGCTACATTTGAAGGCGTGCCTTCCGAAGAGGTCCATAAGGGATGGGCTCGTGAGACTACTATGGATGAGCTTTTGGATCCCTTTGAAGTAGCAAAACCCCGCTATTGGGTCACACGACAGAAGTTTGATGAAACAATTGAGCGATACGGGAATCAGAATGGGTGGCTGATTGGCTATCGCGATATTGCTCGCTCAACCGACGCTCGGACATGTATTGCTACAGCAATACCCGAGACTGCAGCGACAGTCTCCATGCCTTGTTTAGGAGTTCGCAACCCGCACAAGAAAGATACGCTGTTCGCGAATTTAACTTCTTTCATTTTTGACTATGCGGCCAGACAAAAGGTATCGGGGACACATCTGACATACGGGATCATGAAACAGCTTCCGTTAGTCAGGCCGCTTAACTTTTCACATACCTGTCGATGGGCAAACAATCTGAACTCAGAACTGCGAAGTCAGACAACACTGCGAGACTGGATTCTCCCACGCATTCTAGAGCTAACCTACACGGCGTGGGACCTGGAAGCATTCGCGACTGACTGCGGGTGGAGCGGGCCGCCGTTCCAGTGGGACGAGGAGCGGCGCTTCCTCATCCGGTGCGAGCTGGACGCAGCCTTCTTCCACCTCTATCTCGGCCCCCAGAGCGAATGGCAGCAACAGCCCGAAGCCCTCACCCGCGCCTTCTACACGCCCCGCCATGCCGTCAGCTACATCATGGACACCTTCCCCATCGTGAAGCGCAAAGACGAAGCCAAACACGGCCACTACCGCACCAAAGAAACCATCCTCCAATACTATGATGAGCTGGCCCTTTGCGCAGCCGAAAGCCGTGCATTTCAGAATGCGGCACTTTCTTTCCCGCCTGCTGATGTGCGAGTCACTCATGATCCACGTCTGCCAGCCGGCCTGCGCCCGGCCTTCAAGTCGGAAGATTATTTCCCTCTCCTGCTGCCCTTGATCACAAAATTCCTACCTGATGGAGTGGAGGCTGGACGACTTTTGCATGCCTTGGAAATCCTCTCCGAGTCAGAGGCACGTCGCACCGCACTCAAGGGGCATACAGGTGAACCGTGGAAAGCATGGGCTGAAGGATTTCCAAAAAAACATCGCTTCTCCGATGCAGCAGCTGCATTGCTGCACCAGCTCGGCAATGGTACTCTCATTCGTTGGCGAGACCGAGTCAGCTTTGCGACAGAAGCAACTTTCGTCGATAATGAATGGTTAAGGATCGACGCCTTCATTGCCCTGCGTTTAGCCGTGTCAGCTCCGACTGCACTGGTTGAGCACAAAATCGCGGAAACCAAAAAACATTTCCCTGTTCTGTTCAACCTCCTGCTGGCTGCAGCCTAAAAAATTATGGACAACTGGTTCGATTCCAATGAAACGAGACGGCGGTGGCCGTTCGCCACAGATCGGAAGCACCCGGTCATTCACTTGCGTGAAGTGCGGCTTCTGTCGTCCCTGGATGCCATTGAACCCATTCGCAGGGTGGAGTTTCATCCCGGACTCAACATCATCTGGGCCGATCCAAAGGTGAAGGAAGCGCGGCAGGGTGGACCACGACTTGCTGGCCACTCAGCAGGCAAAACGACCCTCTGTCGCATTATCCGATGGTTGCTTGGCGAAGCGCACTTTGGCACTGAAGAAACGGAGACCGCCATTGCGCTGGCATTTCCAACTGGGTGGGCACTTTTGCACGTCGAATTGGATGGCGTCCCTTGGACCATCGGGCGGGCATTTTTCCAGAGCAACGATCATCGTGCGGTTTGTGGTGCCGCGATCAACCAGGTACAAGGTGAGGGCTGGCCAGAACCCAATGCCAAAAGCGAGTTTTTCGAGGAGTTGAGTCGGTTGACAATAAGCCCCTTGGTTCGGCAGCAATTCCCAGGCGCCAATGACAACATCAAGTTCACCGATCTCCTGGCATGGCTGGCACGGGATCAGGAAGCCGCCCTACAGCGTGTGGAATCATGGCGTTCAACAACGAGCGGCAATTCACAAACTGTACCTGACAAAGCAAACCGTCACATCCTCATGCGCCTCGTACTGAAACTGCTGGAAGACGACGAATGGAAGGAGATGCAGAAGTGCGCAAAGCTAGAAATACAGAAGGATGCCTGGAAGAAGCAGGAGCCAGATCTCGAAGCTTCGGCAAGAGCCGCCTGTGAACCACTCGCTCGTGTGGTCGGACCTGAAAGCGATGCTCTTGCAGGACCACTTGTCATCTCGAAGGCTGAAAAGCTGGTCAAAGAAAAGCAATCACGTTTAGAGGAACTACAGGAAGACCTTGAAAAAATCAATTTGAGCAGTGCTTTGGCCGATCTGGAGCACGCCATCACTGATTTGGCCAAAGGCGATAAAGCCGTGGAAAGTGCCACAAAACGTATAAAACAGATCGCGAAGCGAGTAAGCGAAAGGGATGCAGAACTGATCACCGCCAAGGCAGCGGCCCTTGCTACAAAAAACATTCCGCAGGGAATTTGCGCCAAAAAACGCGACGATGTGAAGGGACTCTGCCCGCTCTACGAGGAAGCTGAAGCAACCGCAATCAGCTTTACTGCGGCACAGATGGCTGCGGAGATTCAGAAGCAACAAGATCATCTTCAAGAAGCCCTTGCGGAGGAGCAACAGGAACTGCGCGACGCAGAGAGTCGCATCCTTTTCCTGCGAGAGAAGGAAGTGCAAATGCGCGAAGTGCGCGATGAAACCTTGAAAAATTACAATCTGCTTCAGGGCAAAATCGCGACTTTGGAGGCATCACTGAGAGCCGACCGTGAAGTCCTGCAGCCTGCAACAACTCGCCAGTCCAACCTCGACGAGTGCCAGCGCCAACTCTCCGAACTGAGCGAGAAAATCAAGGAATCCACCGCAAGGCAGAAAGCTATCCGGAAGGCCCGATGGCAGGAGCGCAATGCCTTTGCCGACAACTACCGATCCGCTTTGAAACAACTGACTGACAAAGGTGCTGGAGCACGCTTGGAGTTCGATGCGGACGGTCTTTTTGACCTTCAAACTTCCGGGGCGGCAGTGACAGCGCTTAAAGTCCTCGCTTTCGATCTTGCCGCCATGCTTTGGAGCGCGAACGGTCAGTGTCATCACCCACGACTTCTTATTCACGACAGCCCGCGTGTTGCCG
>NZ_JBIPNG010000628.1:0-3174 GCF_044373815.1 Prosthecobacter sp.
GTGATCGCGATCGGAACATGCACTTATATGCCTCAGAAGGTTTTATTGAACTTGAGCGCCACTCCCCCTACGAGCCCATTGTGATGTATAGGCAACTCAGGACGGCATGAATCTCCAATAAGATCAATGCTTCCGTCCCGATCTTGGCCGTGCCAAAAAGGCCGTTAATCAGGCCTGGCCTTCCTGGCAACCCCCGTGAGAGCCACGCGGCTTAGCAAAGCTTGCCGCCGTTCACGTCCCGTGCATAATCCGTGCAGGCCGCCTACAACGCGAGTTCAGGGAGCCTGCCAGTTGCGCAAACCTTTGTCACAAAGCCAGTTTCAGCCCTGAACCTGCGCAAACCCGCCAAAGCAAGCCAAGTGAGCACCAAAGCCCCGTTTTCCGGGCATTCCCGCCCTTTTCCGGTGTTTTCCGGCCTTGCGCAAACCTCCTGTCATTCTTCTCTGAAGTCCGCACTCCTTAGTTTCTGCGCTGAAGCGACATCGAGGGACTCGACGGCATCAAGCTGCAAGGCCGTAGTGCTCGCCGATGACTTTGCCGCGAAGGCGGTCGGCTTTGGCACCGGCCTGATCGTGTTCGATGACGCCGTCGCGAAGGCGGATGATGCGGGTGCAGCGCTGGACCATGCGCTCGTCATGAGTGACGAAGACGAGGGTCTTGCCCTGCTGATTGAGGTCGTCGAAGAGATCGAGGATTTCCTTGCCGGACTTGGAGTCGAGATTGCCGGTGGCTTCGTCGGCGAGGATGACGAGCGGACTGTTCGACAGGGCGCGGGCGATGGCGACGCGCTGCTGCTGACCGCCGGAGAGTTCGGTGGGCTTGTGATGGAGGCGATGCTCAAGGCCGACCTGGGTGGCAAGGCGGGTGCCGGTTTCGATCATCTCCGAGTCTTTCGCGCCGCCATAGTACATCGGCACGGCGATGTTTTCGATGACGCTGAGCTGCTGGATGAGATTGTAGCTCTGGAAGATGAAGCCGAGGTTTTTGTTCCGGGCGGCGGAAAGATCGTCATCCTCAAGATGAGCGACATTGAGACCACCGAGGAAGTAGTCGCCCGAGGTGGGCTGATCGAGACAACCGAGCACATTGAGCAGAGTGGACTTGCCGCAGCCGGAGGGGCCCATGATGCAGACGTATTCTCCGGGGTAGATGGAGAGTGAAACGCCCTGCAGCACGTGCTGGGTGGTCTCACCCATCTGGTAGCTCTTGCAGATGTCCACCAGCTTGATGATGGGATCAGTGTCCGGCATCACGGTTTGGCGATCGCCACGGCTTTTTCCTTGGGCTTGGACGGTTTGGCTTTGGCCGGGCCGCTTTCAGGCTCGGGTCTGCCCGAACCTCCCATGTCGGCTTCGGCTTTCTTCGGGAGTGCGAGGGCCACGGCTTCGCCGCCCTGCAGACCATCACGCACCTCGATGAATTCATCATTGAAGAGCCCGGTGCTGATCTCCCGGCGTTCCAAATTGCCGTTGTTGCTGATGTAGCAGAAATGATGATCCTGCTCGACCTCAATGGACTGGACTGGGACGTAGAGCACATCGGCCAGCTGATCGACGATGATCTCGACCTTGGCGTTCATGCCCGGCTTCATCCAGGGGTGGTAGCCGTTGATGTGAATGGTGCAGGGATAGACTTTTAGATTGGGCGTGTAACGGCTGCTGCTTGAATCCGGAAGAACGGCGAGTTCGGCAACGCGGCCGTCCAACTCCTTGCCGGGTTCGGCATCGACGCGGACTTTGACTGGCTGGCCGATGCGGACCTTTTTGATCTGTGATTCATGGACGTTCACTCGGACGCCCATCTGGCTCATGTCCGGGATGGTGAGCAAGGTCTGGCGCAGGCGGACTGTGGCCCCTTCTTCGACGCTGTTGCTATAGTTGTAGGATGAGCTGGCGTTCAAATCGCCGTAGGCGACCAAGCCGGGCTGCGGGGCTTTAATGACGCAGGCTTTGAGCTGGAGCTCCAGGTTTTCACGCTGGGCCAGTTCCATTTCATAGCGCCGCTTGGCTGTGGTGAACCGGGTCTCCGCCTGGGCCATTCGGGAACGGTTGGCGCGGATGGTGCGCTGCAGCTTGTTGAGCGCCTCACGATAGGCGGCGAGGTAGGTGGCGCAATGCTTGCTGAATTCGTACTTTTTATACAAGGCGAGCGCCGTTTCAGAAGTTTTCACGGAGAGCTGCACTTTGTCGAAGCCCACCGAGTCATTCTCCATCTGGGCGGAGGTGACGAATTTTTTTGCCGCAAGACGCTTGGAGGATTCCACCTTCTGCTTGGCGAGGGCCAGCTCCGAGCGGTGCAGCAGCAGGTCGTCCTCGAGCTGCCGCAGTTTCTGCTGGGCCTCACCGTCGCTTTGCGCCTTCTGTTCAAGGAAGGGGGTGAAATTGATCATCTCGCTGACCGGAGGTGCGGCGATTGTTTTTTTGGCCACGCCGGGCTTGGCATTTTCCCCGCGTTTGGAGAGGGCGGCCTCCGAAGAAACCTGGGCGTTGGCCTGAGTCTCGAGGACGTCCGCGTATTTTTCAAAGGCATCCACGTCTGATGGCAGACCTGCCGTGGTGAGAATAGCGCCGGTGACTTCGCGCCCAAGATACTTCTCAAAGTCCATGAGGGCAAAGATGGCGACCTGCTTGACGTCGCGCACCATGGTTTGGTTTTCACTTTTCTGGATCTCGCGGTTCTCATCGGCGTCGATGTAGTTTGAAACCGTGGTCTGAAAGTCGATCTCGTGGGTCTCGATCTTGGTTTTGAGGTCGGTGCTGTCGAGTTCGATCAAGACCTTGCCGTCTTTGACGTCTTCCTCGCTGATCAGATAGCCTTCAGGAATGAGGCTGAGAATCTTGGTGGGGATTTCGATTTCGCTCTTCACCTCATTGTTTTGCAAGGCGCGGATTTCCCCGCCCTGGAGCACGGTGATCTCGAGCGGGCCACGCTGCACAATGCGCGTGGGCACCTTTTCAGCTGCAGCGCCGCCGCCGGACATGCTCCACCAGCCGACAATAGCGAGAACGCTGATGCCTGCGATGATGATTCCTTTGCTGGATTTTCCCTTCTTCATTCTCCTTTTGGCTTCTCCTTGTTCAATACGTCCACCCAACCGCCGTCTTTCTCAATGAACAGCACTCCCATGTCCCGCCAGAGGCGCAGACGGACGAGCGTGTGATTGATGGTGGTGGA